>MHYD01000040.1:6415-12294 GCA_001824645.1 Planctomycetes bacterium RBG_13_46_10 | reverse complement strand
CGATACAATTGCCCGTAAACTCCCGGCCGTTATGCCCGACGGTAATCCGCCTGTTCAGCAGCATACTTCTGCTTCGCCATTTTTCAATAATTTCATCAGGCCTTTTTTCTGCAACTTCAAGAAAGTGGTCAAGATTCATAATCAGCCTCGTTGCAAGCCGACTCCTGTCGCATTTTGCGCCGACTTCCATATCGATACTCGTAGCGGTCTCGGCAAGCTCGTCCGGAAAATCTTTTTTCTGCTGATGGCAGTTTACCCCGATACCAACCGCATAATATTTCTTTTTGTTTTCCCCGAATGCTTCGACAAGAATTCCTGCCGTTTTTTTGCCGGACAGTATAATGTCATTAGGCCATTTGATTTTCGCATTTTGGGCAATCGTCTCTGCCAGTCCCACCGCAGCGACAATAGTTATCATATCCGCTTCTATTTTAGGATTAAAAAGCAGTATCGAGCACAAGATACTTTTACCGGTATCGTCGAACCATTTACTACCTCTCCTGCCCCTGCCGGCGGTTTGATGCTCGGCAAATATTACAAGACCGTCGTTCTTGCCACCGCTCCTGGCATATCCTGCTGCAATATCATTCGTACTCGTCGTGCTTTTATGAACGATTATCTCTCTGCCGATCCGGTGCGTATCGAGATTTGATTTTATAAAATCAGCATCTAAAGGAATACACTCGGACATCCGTTTAAAATTCCCTGTCAAGACCGATATCGACTGAAATTGCGCCGTGCGTTATAGCCCCTATGGAAATTCTGTCCACTCCGCAAAGTGCTATCTGCCTTACATTATTAAGCGTAATCCCCCCGCTTGCCTCCAGCAGCGGCTTATCCCCGCACATTTTATTTCTCATCGCGACAGCGTGTTTATACTGCCATTGGCCCATATTATCGAGCAGGATAACATCAATGCCCTGCACCTTTAGAACATGATTAAGCTGGTTATCAACATGGTCAACCTCGACACATATAAACTTTACGCCCTTGATTTCCCTGGCCTTCTCAACAAGTTTTTTCAGCTTCGGTTCAAAATTCTTCCCGAGCTGCGCAATATGATTATCCTTGAACATTACAGCTTCGCTCAGACTATAGCGGTGATTATATCCTTTGCCGCACCTGACCGCATACTTTTCAAGCTCACGCCAGCCGGGAATTGTTTTTCTCGTATCGTGTATTTTCGCCTTCGTACCGCGGGTAGCGTGAACATATTTATAAGTCATCGTTGCTATACCGCAAAGCCGCTGGAGAAAATTAAGCACAACCCTTTCGGCGCTTAACATCGTTCGTATCGGCCCTTCCATAACACCGAGCCTGTCGGCAACATTGGCACGCTGTCCGTCACGTTTTAGAATCTTCAGCTTCAGCTTCGGGTCGTATCTCTTAAGCACCTCCCTGGCAACAAACATACCGCTTACAACAATTTCCTCACGGGTTACAATATAAGCCTTTCCCTTTGCCCCGGCAGGAATCATCAGTTCGCTCGACGGGTCACTTCCGCCGTAATCTTCCTCAATCGCCATATCAATGAGTTTGCTTATTCTTTCAGAGTTCAGGCTTTTCATTTTCGTTTTCCTATCTGCGGCAGTTCTTTTAATTCTTTCAATTGGTCTCTCAGGAACGCTGCCCGTTCAAAATCGAGTTTTTCCGCCGCCTCCAGCATTTCCTTTTCAATCTGCACCGCTATTTCCGCAGCGTCATATTCTGCATCGCCCAGATTTACCGCCTGCTGAGCGATTTGTCTTGCCTTGAGCTTGTCCTGCAAACTGGTATAAATCTGCTTTTTTATCGTTTCAGGCGTAATATTATGCTCTTTATTGTACTGCTCCTGTATTGTACGCCGGCGGGTCGTTTCGTCAATTGCTTTTTGCATCGAATCCGTCACTCTGTCGGCATACAAAAACACCTTGGCGTTGACATTTCTGGCCGTCCTGCCGATGGTTTGGATAAGCGATGTCTGGCTCCGCAAAAATCCCTCTTTATCCGCATCTAAAATCGCCACTAACGAAACCTCCGGCAAATCAAGCCCCTCCCGCAAAAGATTTATCCCGACAAGAACATCGAACCGGCCCAACCGCAAATCACGCAAAATTTCCACACGCTCCAAAGTTTTTATCTCGCTGTGCAAATACCTGCATTTATATCCCTTTTTCGCTATGTACGCCGACAAGTCCTCCGCCAGTCTTTTCGTCAGCGTCGTAACCAATACCCGCTCTTTTGCCTGAATGTGTTTTTCAATCTCTTCGAGCAGATGAGGCACCTGATTAGACGCCGGATGAACAAAAATTTCCGGGTCAAGCAAACCTGTCGGCCTGACAATTTGCTCGACTACCGCTCCTTTGCTGAGATTCAACTCAAATTCCGCAGGCGTAGCCGAAACGAATATCACACGCTTCCAGTCCTTCTGAAATTCCTCGAACCGTAAAGGCCTGTTATCGAATGCGCTCGGCAGCCGGAATCCATGCTCAACCAGAACCTCTTTCCTGCTCCTGTCGCCGGCGTGCATCGCCCTAATCTGCGGCACCGTCGCGTGCGATTCGTCGATAAACAAAAGAAAATCATCGCCGAAATAATCTATCAGCGTATAAGGCCTTGCCCCCGCAGGCAAACCGCTCAAATGCCTCGAATAATTCTCAATCCCGCTGCAAAAACCGACCTCCCTAAGCATCTCAACGTCATACATTGTCCTTGCCTGCAGCCTTTGCGCCTCCAGCAGTTTGCCTTCCTGCCGAAGTTTCATCAATTGCTGTTCAAGCTCAATTTTTATACTCTCGATTGCCAGCTCAATCCGCTCGGCAGGCATAACATAATGCCCTGCCGGATATACGAATAGCTGTTTTTCTGCCGCGATAATTTCGCCGCTTGTCGGATTGATATAATTTATTTTTTCGATTTCATCGCCGAAAAACTCCAGTCTCACCGCAAACGATTCATAGCTGGGCCACAATTCCACCACGTCCCCCCGCACTCTGAACGTTCCTCGCTTAAAATCTATATCGTTTCTTGCGTATTGAATATCCGCCAGTCTGCCTAACAGTTCATTTCGCTCGATAGTCTCTCCTGTACTGACCCCGATAACGCTTGCCTTATAATCCTCAGGCGAACCCAGCCCGAAAATGCACGATACCGATGCGACAATAATCACATCTTTCCTACTCGTCAGACTCGCCGTCGCCGCAAGCCGAAGCCTGTCCAGCTCGTCGTTCCGCGATGCGTCTTTTTCAATATAAATATCCCGCTGCGGTATATACGCCTCAGGCTGGTAATAATCGTAATAGCTGACAAAGTATTCGACGGCATTGTTCGGAAAAAGCCCTTTAAATTCTTCGTAGAGTTGTGCCGCAAGTGTCTTATTATGGCTGATAACCAGCGTAGGCCTTTGATATTCCGCGATGACGTTAGCCATCGTAAATGTCTTCCCGCTACCTGTTACGCCATAGAGGGTTTGATACTGCCTGCCGGTTTTGAGGTTATCGGCAAGGGTTTTTATCGCCTCTGGCTGGTCGCCTTTCGGTTCAAAATTGCTTATCAATTGAAACTTTGCCATATCTTCATTTTAATCGGGAACTTGTCCTGAGTCCAGTCGAAGGAATACGGCAAATTTCACGGATTATTTGGCTCAGAAATGATTGACCCCGCCGGGATTTTAGCGGGGTCAGTAATTAACTGTTTCTTTTTTCTCTTTTTAGTCTTCGCTTTTCTTCCGGACTAAGCAGGGGTTTTTTCCTTTGCTCTCGTCCGCCTTTGTCTTTTTTTCCCTTATCACCCATATCGGTTTCCTTTCCACACAAAACGACTAATCACATCTGCAACTCTGTTACATTGCTTGTCGTGTATTTATTTTTTCAGCGATACCGGCTATTAGTAGCGACTTTTGCCGCCGCCGCCACCGTAACCGCCGCCGCCGCTTCTGCCGCCGCCACCGCCATAACCACCTCTACCGCCGCTTCTGCCGCCACCGCCGCCGTAACCGCCTCTGCCGCCGCCGCCTCTGCCGCCGCGGTCAACTTTCGGTTTGGCCTCGTTGACTGTTATCGCCCGGCCTCCCATATCTTTGCCGTTCAACTCTGCAATCGCTTTTTCTGCTTCCTCTTTTGAGGGCATCTCTACAAAGCCGAACCCCTTGGTTTTGCCGCTGAACTTATCCATTATCAGACGGACTTCCGTAACCTCGCCGTATGGCGTAAAAAGCTCTTTCAACTCATCTTCGGTTACGTCAAACGATAAATTACCTGCATAAATGTTCATACTGTTTACTTCCTTTCTTTTGAGAAATTTTATACAAAATACATCGGGATTATACTCGCTCCCTGCTATTAAACGCAACAGCAAAATTCGCCTATTTTTACTTGTTTTTCCCCCCCTCCCCTATGTACAATTTATATCGATTTTGTAAAGGAGAACAAAAATGACTGAAGAACTGCAATTTGAAAAACTCGAAAATGAATTAAAATATGTAAAACGCCGTATCACTTGGCTTTGGGCCGGCATCTGCTTCCTGATGGCGATTATCTCACTGTCCTGGGTATTCGTATTTCGTATATTATCCTGTTTCTTTGTCGTATAAACTTGTCCGCCTCCGGCGGATTTAATCTATTTAATCCCGATTCTGTCTGCTACGGATTGCCAGATTGCTGCAGATTGCTTCCCCTTTCGAATATTTTTTTCAAGCATACCCGTAACTCTTTCGATTTTATATTCATCTTTAGATTGAAGTTCAGTTAGGACCTGTTCGTTAAATTGGACTTCAGCCATAGCGGTATTATGAAGTGCTCGATATATCATTTTATGATAATGCAGGCGAGCAGCAAAGATTGCTAATACAAGTAAAACATTGACCGCTAACGACAAAATAAGGGGCATTTTCTTCATTTTAGTCACCTTTCACAGGCCTGTTCTTTGTTTGCTAATACTCTACCCCAAAGTTCGCCAAATACAAACAATTTCTTATCAGAGCCGCGAATGTCAATGAGCGGGTCTCCTGCGAAATCTATGTGCTGCCATAATGCCACAGAGCCCCGACCGTAAGGAAGGGGTATTATTGATTTGTTTAGCCCCCACTCCTGCGGTGGGGGTTCGTTTGGTTATTGGTCATTTCTTGATTATTGGAAATTGTCTATTGGTCATTGCTCTACGATTGGTCATTTCTTGATTACTTGTCCGCCGTAGTCCCTTAGGAACGAAGGCGGATGCCGGGAGTTCGTTTGCTCTTTGGATAGTGTACTACTGCATAACAAGTCTTGAAATTTTTCCGTCTTTTTGCCCCCCCCCGTCTCGCTCCTGCGTTTTTTGTAAATAAAGCGGCATCTCCATAATCTATTTTTTCGTTGTGGACTTGTCCGCCTTGTTGTGGATTGACATCAGGTCGGGATTAGTTACACTACCTTTTCCGCTACCTGTTGTCTGCAAAGGAGTTGCGTATAAACAAACTCAAAATAATTCGAGTTGTTTGGGTGCAGGAGGCATCGGTTTTCGCATTTTTCCCCAGAAAATCCGCATCTTTTCAAACTGTTTATCAGTGATTGTAAGCAGTCGAACTTCGCCGTCCGGCGGCAAAAAAATCTGTATCCTGCGGTAATGAACATCGGCATTTTCCTCACTTGCACAGTGCCTTGCATATACCGAGTATTGTAACATAGCAAAGCCGTCTTTCAAAAGATTTTTCCGAAAATGCGTATAATCTTTTCGTGCCTTGTCTGTATCCGTCGGCAAATCAAACATCGCAAATATCCACACCGCTCTATACCCGCTTATTATCATAATTGTTTAGCCCCCGGACCCGTGCCGGGGGTTGTCATTGCGAGCCCCTTTGGGGCGTGGCAATCTTTTTTAACAGTGTTCATTCGTGGTTAAATTTTAGGTAAATCAATTTCTTT
>MHYD01000040.1:0-6363 GCA_001824645.1 Planctomycetes bacterium RBG_13_46_10 | reverse complement strand
ACCATTAGCGGCCCTTTATAACCTGTGGCATAGCCATCGGATATTTCTACTTCTTCATATAAAACCTCAAGCAGCTTTGCCTTGAGCGACTGTGTCAGTTCCTCAAAATCTTCACTCGATTGCACGATTTCTCTTACTTTAATTTCGACATATCCCCTGAAAGGCTCAACCAAATCATCTGCAAGGCAAAATGCGTTATATTTATTTCGATGATGAAGTCCCACCGATGGCAATAATCCTGCACTGCAAATCGCACGCGCCACCGCCGCCCGCATTACCATATAACCGTAATTCAGCAAATTGTTCGGCGGCTTCCCTTCTCTGTCCCGCCGAAATAACACATCCTGTAAATACGCCTGCCAGAATAATTTACTTGCCCTTGCCTCGATATTCGTTGGGTCGCCGCTGCGAACCTGACTGAGTAGTGCCGTTAATGCTTTATGAATTTGCGTATTATCTTTTACAATTTTCGCCTGATGTCTGATTTTTGCCCGAACAATTTGCTGCCATAATTTTTTTCTTACCGGCTCTTTAACTTTTATTTGCTGTGCGATTCGCTGCGTCTGAATTGAATTACTCTCAATTGGCAACAAGCACCCGGCCGGCAAATGTTCATTATCGCAAAGTACTACAGCCGCATTATGCTTTAATAACTCCGTAAAAACACTATGCGTGTAAACCGTCGCCGGATTATCTACCAATAGTACCCCGATATCTTCACAGGGGATAGACCTTTCCTCATATTTAGCCGCCGGTTTTACCGGCGGTTCTTCACCCCTGTCGGAACCTGATGACCTTATTATCAATTGACCGTACTTTATCGATAAAGCAGTCCTTTGCTGCGATATCTCGATAATCCTTTTAATCATAGTACACTATCATTTTTTTATCTCGTTTTTTCATTTTCAGATTTTATCGTGACGGGGGGGTGCGTTATTTCTTACTCTTTTTATCTTCATTTCCCGTTATAACTTGCTCTCTTTTTCATATCTGATATAACCAAGCCCTCGAAGATATGGGCACACAAATGGTTATAACTTGCTCTCTTTTTCATATCTGATATAACTCAAATCTGGACGGAGCCACAAAGGCGGTCGTTATAACTTGCTCTCTTTTTCATATCTGATATAACATCTATTGGACAGGGCAGGGCAGGCGAATCGTTATAACTTGCTCTCTTTTTCATATCTGATATAACTTACCCTGCGGGTAGTGCCGCAATTTTCAGGTTATAACTTGCTCTCTTTTTCATATCTGATATAACCTTGGCAATATCACAATCGACGACGTTGAAGTTATAACTTGCTCTCTTTTTCATATCTGATATAACCTTGTAGATGCACTGACAATGACCATTCAGGTTATAACTTGCTCTCTTTTTCATATCTGATATAACAAAGCGGCAGGAGTTAAAGCGGCGGCAACGGTTATAACTTGCTCTCTTTTTCATATCTGATATAACCGCTACAGTTAAACACCTCATAATTAAATAGTTATAACTTGCTCTCTTTTTCATATCTGATATAACATATGGCAGGGTTAAACGTCGCCGAGATGAGTTATAACTTGCTCTCTTTTTCATATCTGATATAACATCAGGGCGATTACACTCATCGATGAGGGCGTTATAACTTGCTCTCTTTTTCATATCTGATATAACACCTTCTATGCCTTCTATCGCTGCGACTGTGTTATAACTTGCTCTCTTTTTCATATCTGATATAACATCCTCTCGGCAGGAATTGTTGCCTTTGATGTTATAACTTGCTCTCTTTTTCATATCTGATATAACTAGTGGTATTCACAAGCCCCCATTTTTGCGGTTATAACTTGCTCTCTTTTTCATATCTGATATAACTATCCACGGCACACCCCGCGACTGGCCCGGTTATAACTTGCTCTCTTTTTCATATCTGATATAACAATCGATAATGGCGTCCCCGCCGGTTTTATGTTATAACTTGCTCTCTTTTTCATATCTGATATAACGATTTCAAAGTTTTCGGCCTGCTCCTCGGGTTATAACTTGCTCTCTTTTTCATATCTGATATAACGCCTGTGCCGCAATTCTTTACTTTTAAAAGACTTACGTCAAATTCACTCTTAAAAAACTGTAAATTTTTCCCGCATAATTTCATTTTTTAATCATTTTTCTTAGGTTTTTTCACCCTTTTTACCCCCTCATTGCCCAGCCGTTTTTCCTTCTTAATTTCCTTGTAATTTCCAAGCAAATCTACCATATATTTTTTTAATTCAACTTTTTTATAACCCGTTTCTTTTTCTTTAACTGCCCCATCAATACTGCGTACATTTATTTTGGAACGCGTCCCCTGAATAAAATTTATATAAAACATTTCACCATTAATGCTTATCAGGTCATCTTTGAACAAAGAAAACTTAAATTTTAAATTATCCGCCGTTGCACTCGGCCACGTTTCGTATGGGGCATCATTTTTGTGCAAATATTTATCCGGCAAAGGTTCTTTGCTGAACATATCAACCGCATAAATCGGCACAACATAATTTTTACCATTTCCATCTGTAAAAACATCTGCTCGAACCATTTCGCCAATTCCGGCATATCCTTTGTTAACTTTTATGACCCTGTTAGTATCCATAGGCAGCGAATCTATTTTTTTATCCGGTTTCTTCTTCTTGGCCTTTTTTATTCTACGTTTCTCAACAAGACTTTCAATCGTCTCATCATGAGCCGGGGCCGTTACTTTGTGTCTCGGCATCCTCGAAACGAATATTTTTTCGACCTCATTCAATATATCTTCTCTGATATTTTGCCACGGCTTAAATTTCTCTCTCAAAAAATCAAAACGCTTAAACCAGCTTTTCCCTTCTCTCTCAATTTCTTTGGCAAGATTCGATACCAAAAATACATGTCCGTAAGTCGAACACGCAACTACAATCGCATCGACGGCGTGATGCAGGTCGTCTTTGTCTCTGTCTTTGTTCAGCCCCCACATATGCCGTAGAAATGCCGTAATCCCGCCGCTGCGTACCTGTATTCTGTTTACATCTTTTGTTTCAATTTTGGATTTAGAAAAATCGAAATACTTCCGCAGATAATCCGCTATATGTCGTGCGGCATAGCGCGTATCATTAAGATTTCTGCTCAAAAACTCTTCCTTATCCTCATCCGTCCAGCTTTTTCGTAACAGATTTTTCTTCTTGGGATATCGCACTCCGTTCATTCTTTTCACCCTGTTTTCAAAGTTGCGCCACTCTTGACTATCCTTGCCGTACATATCTTCAAACCATTCATAAGGTATTCTGTCTTGCTTGTCCTGGTTTGCTTTTTGGTCGCATAGAACTTTATTGTTTAAACTGTCATTGAAAGACCTGCTCATCGGTATTATATGGTCAATCTCACAGTCAAGTACATAAACCGCATTCTTGCCGGTTGTCGGCTCAAACATTATTTTCTTGCCGGTATAGGGGCATTCATTAATTTGCTCCTCTGCCAGTCGGAACATCAAAAGGTTTTGTCCTTCTTCAGGGTTTATCCCTTTTTCCTTGCATCTTTCTGTTGCCCGCTCTTTAGCTTCTTTGTATCTTTTCTGCCCCAACGAAATATCAATTTTTCGCTCCTTGCTGTTCGCCAGTTCCGTGGCAATTTCTATATGTATCTGGTCGATTGTATATTTATCTTTGCTCTCTCGCAAAATCGCGTTTATCACTTTTCTCGTCTGCGATATTACCCTCGCCACAACAGGATTTTTTTCAAAAAATCCGCTGTATGGTTTGAGTATTGCCTGTTTTTCATGTTCCTTTGGGACATACCCGCACTTTTCTTTTGCCTCATTAGGCAATGCGCCTTGCTCCATATGTTTTAAAAGATTTTTTAACGCCGGTTTTGAAAAACTGGCAAGCCCGCTCATATCGATAGTCAACACGGCATCTATAATACTCTGGTCTGTTATACCGTTCTTTTGTAGATATTCTGTTCGCGTCTTATTGCTCTTGCAGAATGTCAACGCCTCTGCGATTATATCGAGTTTGTCTGCATCTTCTTTGATTCGTTCCCATTTGCCGTCAGCTTTCTCTAAGGCGTTTTTGATTTTACGATAACCCGCAAGTTTGACAAATATATCTTTTTTTTCAAATTGCTTGATATATTCTTGGCTGCCTAATTCTTCCTCTGATTTTGTGTATTCTTTTCCAAATTTCTGAAATCTGAAGTCTGAGATTTTAAATTCCGGATTGCTTTGCAACTCTTTTCGTATATCCGAGTAATACAACGTAACCTGTTTAGCCCCCGCACCTGTGGCGGGGGTGTCATTCCCGCGAAAGCGGGAATCCAGTCTTTTTTGAAATATCTCCTTTATCTCCTTATTTAATGCCATGATTTCTCCTGTTGTCATATCTACGATTGGTACTTCGTGCGTTTCGTCGAATTGCAATTGTCCGTTTTTAATTTCGCATTTTAGTTTTTTATTATACTCAGGATTTTTTTCCGCATAAGAACAAAGATTAAAAGTTAAATGCGGCTTATCCTGCCACTCTAATTCATTTCTGATTTGTGAAAAATTTACCTCGGCATTTTTATATGCAAGTGCAATTATCTTATCTCTCTGGGAATTGTCTAATGGTATCAGACAATTTTTATTATTGCCGTCTCTTGTCGCTAATGTATTCAGCCTGTTAAACAATGTGAATCTTTCTGCGGTATAACTCTCTTTCGGTGCACACAAATCACCGGTAAATTCGCACCGGCTCATCATATTTCGCAATCTGTCTTCATCGACTTCTTTTTCACGCATCAAAATATCATCTATATAGCGATGCTTGAATTCTTCTACTGCCTTTGGATTTTTAAGTTCCCGCTGTCTTTCAAAAATTTCTACAATCTCATCGCACAGAAGCTCTCGACGTATCGAATTTTCATATTTATCAGGGGCATTCCTTTTTTTATTACTTCCTTTGCTGTTTGTTTGCTTGAACATTTCATAGAACAACGCTCCTATGGTTCTATACTTGCTGTCCTTTAACATCTTTTGGATTCTTCTAAGCCCCTTTTTAACTTTCTCTTTTTCATTTCCTTCTTTGCTTTCCTCTTTTTTCTGTTTTTGGTTTTTATTTAATTCCTTTTCATCTTCTTCGGGCAGAAATTCTGCTTTGGTATGAAAATATGCCCCGCGATGTTTGGCGATATGGTAAAGCACTCTGAATAGTTCCGTATCTGTTAATTTTCTTTCAAGTGCTTCTTTCCGTATAAGCCATATATCCCATTTCTCTTTTTTGTTAGTACCTTTTTGGGGCTTTAATATACTGTCTCTGTCAAAATCCTCGCCGATGAGTTTAAATTCTTTGGCAAGGTTTATAAGCCGATTCATTCTCTGAACTTTGCGTTTTATTGTTCTGCGTGTCCTTCTGGCTGAGCCTCGAATAAGTGCTAAACTTTTTTTCTGTCTGTCTTCCGGAAGTTGAAAAGTTCTTACACCGGTTCTTATAATTTCTCCGCCGACAATTTTAGGTTTGGTATCTGGTTTCCCGTCGGCTGTTTCAGATTGATATGGTCCTTCCTGAAGTTTGACTATTCCCCAGCCGATTGAGGATACCCCTACATCTAATCCTAAAACCACTTTTTCCGTACTCAATTTTCACCTCATTTTTTTCTTGATATTTTTAACCGGTTATTTTATACTCTCTTTTGAGAGCAAGTTATAATAAATCTTCTTCGGAAGATGCGGAGTTCTGTCTTTGACATCTCCTCATATTATAACTATAAAGGAGCGATTAAAACTAATCGCTCCTTTTTTATCTTACCCTTTGTCAATAAACGACTTGTCAGTTTTTTTAACATAGTTTCTATGTTTCAAATCTTGATTTTTCTTTCTGTGTTTGTCCGCTGGAATACTACCAAAATCAACCCGCCTTGTCCACAAAAATTCCTCCTAAATACCAACGACCATACACCAAAAGCTGCTTGGCCTCGCCTTTTTTATGCGAGTTTTTCACCTGTTCAACTGTTCTCCTGCTCACCTGTTCTAAAAAGGCCTGTGGGGTAAACCTTTTTATTAGCGTCAGCGGATGCCTTAGCGGCTATCCCTTCTCACCAATTAAGTAATTTCTTTTTCGTCTCCGGCAATCGTCCCGGCATATCCTTACAGATTTTAGCTATGATATTTTCCGCCGCTTTTGACTGTTGCGGCGTCAATAGATTCCCTGCCGCCCCGCCGACGACTCCGCCGATTACCCCGCCTACAGTTTTATCGCTCTTGTCATCTCCGCCGGCTGCAACGCCTGCTCCCGCGCCTAATGCTGCGCCAAGGATTGTGCCGAGCAATTTGCCTTGCGTTCCGGAACCGTTGCCGACCCACAAAACGCTGCCGTCCTCGACATCGAGCATTT
>MHYD01000039.1:3898-5510 GCA_001824645.1 Planctomycetes bacterium RBG_13_46_10 | reverse complement strand
GTGCCTGGCAGTTAGAGCCACGCCGCTGACTTGTGAAAATTCGTAATTTTCGATAAGTTTTTTATCGATGGTGTCACGCAGCCTCTCCAGACCGATGCCGGTTTTAGCTGAAGTCGGCAAGAGCTTTGCACTGAAAAGCTCACCTAACTTATGGAGTCTAACAGCCATATTATCTTTTGAAACCAGGTCACATTTTGTTGCAATCAGCATAATGTTTTTCGTTTCAATAAGCCGCCTGACCGTGATATCTTCAGTCCAATCTTCCTTGGATATATCAACACAAAATATGACTAAGGTGCTGTTTCGCAAAGCTTCAAATGCTGCCTGCTGTGCCAGTCGGTCAAGAATACCCGCCTGCCCAGAGTATCCTGCGATAGAGAATAAGCTATCATTTGATGGTACGGCGGGCAGGCCTTCAGGCTGTGTCAGCAATCCGGCACAATCAAAAAGCACGCATCTGCAGTACCGCAGTGCCAGTTCGCCCGCAAGCACATCTCTGGTGGTTTTACGTTCGTGCGAGACGATGCTTCTTTCTGTGCCGAGCAGCTTATTTAACAGGCTGCTTTTGCCGGCGTTCGGAATGCCTGTAATTCCCACTGCAGGCAAATCAATTACCGATGTCCAACGGTCACTTTCATGGAGCAGCCTTGAAAGATTTGCTTTTATGCCGATCAATCTTTCAATAGCTGCCTCCACAGATAAAAATTCGTTTTTCTGGTCGCTGAAATCCAGTCCTGCTTCCAGCAGGCTCAGACAATCTAATATTGCTGAGCGTAACATTTCCATGGTCAGGCCCAAACGCCCTTCAAGAAGCTTCTGGGCAGCAGCCAGTTGAACGGCATTGGAGCTGACTATGATTTCGTTTACCGCTTCAGCCTGAGCTAAATCAATCTTTCCGTTGAGGTACGCACGAGCGGTGAATTCGCCTGGGCCGGCTATACGAACTTTGTAGGTAGTAAGTAGGTTATCTATCAGCTTCTCTGTGACAATAGCGCTGGCATATAGGTGAATCTCAGCCACATCATCACCGGTGTAGGAGCGCGGCGTTAAAGATAAATACAGGACTGCATCAATTTCCATTTCATTATCAATAGCAACACAGCCGTTTATCAATCCGGCCCTGAAATGTGCGATAGTCGGCCTAAAAATCTTTTCGCAGATTTCGACCGTGACAGGACCTGTGATGCGAATAATCGATCTTGCCCCACCGCCAGGAGAACTGACAGCTACAATCGTGTCATTAAGGTTGTACATTGTGGGTAATCAGTAACTGGTAACTGGTAACTGGTAACTGGTAATTGGTTAAATTGTAAGGTTGATTACCAGTTTCCAATTACCAAACATCTAAAATTTAAAGAATGGTTTCGGCTTCTTTTTTTTGACTTTTCCGCCGGCCTTGCTTGTTGTGGCGACCAGTCCCTGTGAATCTTCCTCATTTTTTTTCTGAATATGCTTTTTAATGACGTGCTGCTCAATCACGCCGGCAAAGGTGCTTGTCATAATATACAGGTTCACTCCCGATGGCAGATTATAGAGCATAAGCGGGAACAAAACGGGCATCATAACCATCATCATTTTTTGCTGCTGAGCCATTTGTGGATTAGCTGATGCA
>MHYD01000039.1:3581-3756 GCA_001824645.1 Planctomycetes bacterium RBG_13_46_10 | reverse complement strand
TCCGTCTTGGGGGCAAGCTTGCTCATCTTGCTCATCGAAACCTGGCTTTTCTTGGTGACCGGATACAAAATTAAACGCATCAAAAACACCAAAATAATAATCACTACTCCATAGTTACCGATAAAGCCGTACATAAATTTCATTATCGCAAGTATCCCAAATGCCAGCGGGCGTA
>MHYD01000039.1:0-3512 GCA_001824645.1 Planctomycetes bacterium RBG_13_46_10 | reverse complement strand
GCGAATTTTTGTTGAATAAATCTCTGTCTTTCGGCCCTATATAAAGCTGGAAGCTATATGTTTTCGATGCATCGGTCAGGCCGGCCTGTGCCAGGGTGACAGGAGTGATTTGCAGGTCCAGCCCCAGTGTTTCATCGCCGGTATTGCTGCGCTGGTCGCCGTCCGGATTAACGTACCAGGCGGATTTTTCCGCGACCCAGTCGCAAAAGTTATTGGCATCATCCGGCTGCGGCACCATTATTGCTGCGAAATATTTATTTGTAACAGCCGCCCATAAAAAATCAGCCTGACCATAGCGAGAGGGAAGATTGCTGCCTATTCGTAAATTTTCCCTGGCTGCTGCGATTTGCGCCTTGTCACCGCCTCGCACTGCTTTTTCGTATGCGATTGTTTCTTTTTTTAAGCCCGATTGCCTGCTAAAAAATTGGCTTTGAATATTGTGTCGAGATGAAACTATCTGCCCATCGGATGAAAGAAAGGAACCGATGACCTTTCTCAAATCAGCTCTAAAATCTTCTTTTTCCAGTCCCAGCGGTCCCAGCAGGCCGAATCGCACATGCTGACTGCTGTTTGCCATGTTCTCGATAGTTATTTTGCACTCAACAAGGTAGCTGTTGACGGGGACTTTATAGATTTTGGTCAGTTTTAAGACCGGCTCTCCATTGGAATTGTTGATAGCAGCTGTGAAAGTGGCTGTTTCCGAACCATCGCCGGATGTTTCAATGCCGGTATTTTGCCAGCTTAATTTGTCCAGCGCAAATTGCCGGTTCTGCTCAACAAGCACTAATTCCTTATTTGCCATCGAGAGCAGCTCGCGGCCGTCAAAGCTTTTTACAGGTGAAAGAATAACAAGCGGTTGAGGGTCTTTATGGTTTCGGTCGTTAAATCCGCTCGGCCTGCCATTATGAGGCCCGTTACTGAACGTGGCTTTTCTAATACCCGCACCTATTGAGCTTAATTCCAACTGAAACTTGTAACCTGTCTCGTGGTCTTCGGTCTTGGGGTCTTTTGCACCGATAATAATAGTTTTAGCAGGACCGCCGACAGCGCTTAAATCAGGCAGTGCCGGTGTAAAGCGTGGTTCAGAGCTTTCTGACTTGTCCGGGGATTTGTTAGGCTCATTTGCCGGTGCAGGATTTTGTGCCTCAGCAGTATTTTGCAGCTCGACAGCAGCAGCTTGCTGCAAAGTTATGCAACGTTGTTCTATTTGCGGCAGGCCCTGAAAAACTCCGGATTCAATAATTAGACCGCCGCAAAAGATAACAAAACAAATTATAATAAAACTTAAATATCGCATCTTGTTAATCGTCCTTTGTCTTTCATTTCCTGTAACGAGTATCGGGCATCGGACATCGGACATCGAGAGACGGCTCTATCTTCCTTCATAAAGTCTTTCAGCATTGAAGTTGTCTAACTGTTCGATTGCCAGAATCTTTTTTGCAGTGCTTTTATAATCATATTCAAGCCTTACAAAGTGCACTCTATTTGCGTCCACATACACATAACTTGAGCGGTTGTCTCTGTCTCTCGGCTGGCCGACTGAGCCGATATTGATAATTGCTTTCTCGTTTTCGATAATTGGATAGACATTGCCCAGCTCATCGGGTGGGTAAAAATCCGGCTCGTTGAGAAATACGCCGGGCATGTGCGTATGGCCCACAAAGCAAATATGCTTAATACGGTCAAAAAGCAGGCGAACCTTGGTCGGATTCGTGTAAACATCGTCGGGAAAGATGTATTCATTGACAGGCTTTCTCGGCGAAGCGTGAACGAAATCCATGGTCACTTTATTATTTGTAAATATCTCTATTTCCAGTGATTGCCGCATAGGCAGATTGCCTAAAAAGCTCCAGCGTTTATCGCTTTTGGCTCTGTCCTGTTCTGTTTCAAGGACCTCACGGGTCCAGAAGCTTGCCTGTTCTGCGCCATAGTTAAAGTTTGTCGGCTCGTAAAAGACTCCATAATCGTGATTGCCGAGGACGCACCACCGCGATTTTTCTATAATTAAATCGAGACATTCCTTGGGATTGGGGCCGTAGCCGATTACATCGCCCAGGCAGTAAATCGTCTTAATGCCGCGTTTCTCTATATCTGCAAGAACCACGGTTAAAGCTTCAATATTCGAGTGTATATCGCTTAAAATCGCAAACATAAACTATTTAAAAATAATTACTGAGCCTATTGCTCATTAGTCTAAGATGATAAAATACCTTAATATTTAATAGTCAATAATCTGCCTTCTGTCCTCTGTCCTCTGTCCTCTGTCCTCTGTCCTCTGTCCTCTTTGTATAAGAGACTACTTTAATAGCAGAAGTTTTGCAAAAAAGCCAGAAAAAATAATCCCTCAATAAAAACAAGTGCTTAATGTCTGTTTAACACCGTATTTTTATTCTTCGTTCACAACTTGAAAATTTGGGGAATTAGGTGCCCGTTGTTAATATTGTACTTGTTAAGATTAAACCTGAAGCTAAAGAAGTTTTTGGGCAAAGTGGACTGAGTTATAATGAGTAATGTTATTCGTAAAATGATAAATATACATAATTTGAACACATCAAATGAAATTAAATAGAATAATATTGTCTAAGTAGATTGCTATAATAACTTTTGCAGCCGTCGAATTTCTAAGAAGCCATGTATGGAGATTTTAAAGAATTGTTATAATTATTTAACGCCCACAAAGTTGATTATCTTATTATGGGTGGTTACGCTTTGGCAGAGTGTGGATCCCTCGGCCAATAGTAGAATGATTAACTCACAAACCTGTGCCATGGATTAATCTAAGTCGATGTGAATTGAGAAGTTATAATTTATAGTAGAGGTTGCCAAACGCTGTTTGTATTCTGCATTATTAAAATGAACATTTGGAGATACGCCGCGTATTTATGTTAACAAGAGGAAAAGCATAGTTATTAAACTACTGAATTAGGGGGGATTTTCCACATATCTGTTGACAAAACAAAAAAATTTAATTTTTTTTCAATTGTTATCTTGACGATATTATTATTTAGGCTAAAATACTGGTTTTAGTGGTCAAGCAAAGGTTTAATAATCGGTGCTTGGCCATTGGTTTCTAATACGGTTATATATGGCCCGCTCTGAAATTGGAAGGTATAATATTCTTCGGATTTCAAAGGGGTCTGAAAAGGGCACTACTACAAGTTCTTTGACAAGTTAACAGTTAAGCCAAACACACCTTGTTAGAAATTATTTTCTAAAAGGGGTAAGCAGCGAAAGTGCAGCTTTTATGATGGGATACGCATTATCATAAAAGTTTAAACTTGTCCCCGCAAAAGCGGGGAGCTAATTTTTAGGCACTTTCGGTGCGTATGCCGAAGTGTTGAGCCTTATTCGACGATTTCTGCCAATGCCATAGCTAAGGGGGACTTGTCCGCCGTAGCCTTGGCGGAGGTGGATTCGACGATACAAAGTGAAGGGTTTGATCCTGGCTCAGAACGAACGCTGGCGGCGTGGCTAAGACATGCAAGTCGAACGAACCGGTTAATTGAGCAATC
>MHYD01000038.1:38539-38631 GCA_001824645.1 Planctomycetes bacterium RBG_13_46_10 | reverse complement strand
CCTCCGTGTACTCGCGGATGTCGAACGGGCGAGACGACTTGCTGTCCGCACTATCATACCGGGCGATCAGACCGTCCGCCGTCTTGACCATC
>MHYD01000038.1:38385-38457 GCA_001824645.1 Planctomycetes bacterium RBG_13_46_10 | reverse complement strand
TAGCGTCTGCCTGCTTCATGCGGTCGTCGAGGGCGTTGAAGGTGTCCTCCTTCAGCGCATCCGCCTGCCAAC
>MHYD01000038.1:38159-38362 GCA_001824645.1 Planctomycetes bacterium RBG_13_46_10 | reverse complement strand
AGCATGTAGAAGATTCGCTCCGCGAGCAGGCGGGCCTCATCGACGGCCTGGCCCTGCCGCCCGACATTGGCGTAGAACCCCCCGGCAGCGAGCACCTCGGCGTTGGCGGACTTACCGCGGCCGATGGCAAAGTTGGAGAAGCGGACAAACGACGCTCGGACCATATCGGGGTTGTGCCGCCGCCAGTCCCAGAGCAGGTAGTC
>MHYD01000038.1:26189-37991 GCA_001824645.1 Planctomycetes bacterium RBG_13_46_10 | reverse complement strand
GTCGAGCATGCGGGTGAATGCGTCGGCGTTGCTGGCAATGTCGTAAATGTTCGTGGCGCAGTCCACCATCAGCACCTGCGCTTCGCGGCGCTGCACCGGATCGGGGTTATCCTTCTTCAGGGCATCGCAGGTGGAATAGAGCAGACCGATGTATCGGTCGGCGAAGGCGCGGGTCAACTCGTCAAGCTCCGCCGCCATGATAGGCTCGCCGGCGTCCGTTGCGCCGACCTGGCGAGGACTTTCCTTCGCTGGATTCCTCGCCAGCGCTGCGCACCCGCCGCAAACGAGCGAAGCGATGCAAACCCCCAGCAGTGCGGGCAAGAGCCTGCCCGCGAGGGGCGAGGCGAACTGGCATGACCGTAAATACAATCGCACTGCTTGCGCCATCTCGATCGTAATTGCAGTTTTCATCTTTTTCACCTTTCCCAAAGGCAGACCTAATTAACACAATGCCGGGGCTAGTCCTTGTCGCTGCCCTGCATTGCCTCGCCCGTCTTTTCAATATCCTTGCCGGCCCCCTTCCAGGTGTTGCAGCCGGTCAGACAAAACGCGGACGTTAGCAACGCCAGCAGCGTTACCACCATGACGATAATTCGCACTTTCACAAATTTCTTCTGTTCTTTCCCCCGTTTGTCAACGAACTGCTCGTTTGACAGCCGGAGACGCCCATCAGAGCCAACGTTAGTACAAAGGCAATTGCAAGTTTTCATTTCTTTTTCCTTTCTTAAAATAAAAATATATTTCACAACTAAGCCTTCAGTTTTCATTTAGTTTGACCACGCAACAGACCAGCCAGCCCGATAATGATCGCGACAATTCCGCCGATAAGCAGCCATATCGCCTTGTCGGTTGGTGAGCCGGTGAAAAATCGGGAAATGTCAGAACTGAATGACTCTGTCGCAGCAACACCAAAGACCACAAGAACTATACCACCGGCAAGAATTGCCAGTGAGATTAGTTTATTCATTGAATTCTCCTTCAAATTTTTATGTCTAACTCACGCAAGGTCACACGACTCTTCGTCCGCTAATGATTCTAACCAGGACGACCACGATGGCAATCACCAGAAGAGCGTGAATGAAACCGCCCATGGTGTAGGAAGTTATTAACCCCAAGAGCCACAATATGAGCAGAATTACAGCGATAGTATAAAGCATAGCAATTATCCTTTCATTTTTTTATATTCAACGCAAGCAGCCGAACCGCCTAACAGATACTGACACACCACCCATGATTTCGCTTTGTATGCCGACTCGAAACAGTTAATCAAAGCCTGAGCAGCTTAACTTTTCAACGGCTTTTTCTCTCATCGCGTTGTCTTTCCTTTTGCCTTCAATTCATCAAGATACCTTGCCGCAGCATCTTTACCGCCCAATCCGAAGGCAAGAGCCAAGGCAAGGCAAACACCGCCAAGGATAATATTGAAGGTGGCAGATACCAAAAGAGGTGCAATGCCAAGCTGTGCCAGTGAAATTGTCACTGCAAAAATTATAATCGCCCATCGGCATATACTGGCCAACAGCTCCGGTTTGGGTAATTTCGCGTTCCCCGCAGCTATCCGCACTATTCCTGACACAAAACTGGCCAGAAACATAGCTACTACCAGAACGAGCAAGGCTGCTATGACCTTCGGGACGTAAGAAAATAAGGCTGCCAGAATGTCAGAACCCTTAGGCAGCCCCAATGCATCGACTGCCATCACTAAAACCATAATAATAATCAGCCAATAAACTATGCTGCTTACCACTTCTCTGGCGGAAACTGTCAAATCGCCTTTTCTTAGAATTCCTGATATACCCGCCTTATCAGCCAGCGTATCGAAGCGTACTACTTTAAGCAACCAGTCAACTATCCGTCTGATTGCCTTGGCCACAATCCAGCCTACTATCAGAATTATTAACGCGCCCAGCAGGACAGGAATATAGGCCATTATTCTGGTCAACATTTGGCGGACCGGATCGACAATAAGATTTTCCCAATTTGATGCGGCTAACATTTCTAATACCTCCATGTTAAATTGTTAATTTCGAACACATGTCTTTTCACTTCTCTACTTCCCTGCCATTTTGAATACTCTTATAATATTTTCATTGGGCACCACCTCCTTTAGCTTTAAAGAGGTATGTTTTTTTGGGATTTCTCACTGGATGTTAATTTCACTGAATTTCCCCATTTTGGCTGCCTTATATTACGACATTTGCTTGAGAGAAGCAACTGTATAGACAGTTTTTTTGCCTAACATCCGAAATCAGCGGCTCAGGCGAGCTTAAGCGGCGTTCAATTGCAGCCGGTTCAATTTTTGTCGCTTCCCTCGACAAAGCTCGGGACAGGCGTATTTCGTATTGCGTTGTGCGTTACACATCGGTATTCCCGCAAGAGGGGTCAAGCACCATCGGCCTTCAAGACTCCTTTAAACAATTATGGCTCTTGCTCCAGTAACACTTCAAGTCCGCGTATGCCTTGCAGTTCAGCCGGAGATTGCTCCTGTATGTGAGATTGCCTACCAGGGCTATCAGCGGTTTGCGGTATCGCCAAAAGTTGCCCCAGACCCTGCGGGCAATGCGCGATATCGAATAGAAATCCCGGTCGCAGGAGGTCATTTCCTCGATGATGCCATCCAGAGACAAATGCTTATACTGAGCTACCGGGAAGGTCAGCGTGTAATATTTCCAGTCTTCCGGGAACGTATCGAGGCCGATGCGGCCCTGCGATGTCATCTGGTCCCACAGGCGAGTGCCGGGCAGCGGCGTCAAAAACAGCACGTTGAGATTGTCCACGCCGTACTGGCTTGCCGTCTCGGAGATATGTTTACCGATGCCCGGTTTATCTACGTCCAAACCGATGATAAAGGAGCCCACTACCAGAATTTTGTGCCGTTGTATGCGCCGTACGGATGCGCGGAAGTCCCTGCCTTTGAGAAGGTTGAATTTCTTGCCAACCTCCCGAAGCCCTTCCGGCGAGGGCGACTCAAAGCCGATGAAGACGCCTCTGCACCCGGCCTTTGCGGCCAGCGTCAGAAGCTCTTCGTCATCGGCGAAGTTAATGGTTGCCTGGGCAATCCATTCCTTTCGCAGCTTCGCCTTTGCCATAGCGCGGAACATGTCCTTGGCGCGGGCGATGTGTTCGGGGCGCGTGCCGATGAGGTTGTCGTCAACCACCAGAACGCGTTTCTCACGAATCGACTTGAATTCCCGCACGACATCGGCAATGGGACGCTGCCGGTACTTGGCCCCGTTGAACGTTGTCACGCTGCAGAAGCTGCAGTTCAAGGGACAGCCGCGTGTGGTCTGAATGGCTCCGAAGGCATATCCACCAGTCAGCAAATCATGGCAGGCCAGCGGGACATCGTTCATCTCGGCAAGACCTCCGTCATATCGGCGTTTCAGTCTGCCAAGCCGGGCGTCCTGCAGGACCTGCGGCCAGATGCCCTCGGCTTCCCCCGTGACGACCGAATCCGCGCGCTGCGTGACCTCGTTTAGACACATGGTTGCATGAATGCCGCCCATGACAACGGGTACGCCCAGAGACCGGAAGTGACCGGCCAATTCATAAGCGCGGTTCGCCTGCGAAGTGAAAGCGGTAATGCCGACCAGGTCCGGCCGAGGCATGGACTGATAGTCCGGCACGCCGAGGTTCTCGTCCACGATAACGATTTCCCACTCCGGCGGGGTCAGGCCGGCCAGAACCATAAGGCCCAGCGGTTTCCATACGCGGTAGCGGTTCCACCGGCTCTCTTTGACGTTGACGATGCTGACAAGCGGGTTTGAGGGATTGATTAGATATAGTCGCATTCCGTGCATTCACTCCTTGCTCACCTAACCACAGATTTCACAGATTAACACGGCCGCTGGGAAGAAACTCCAGGAACTCCGATCAGTGGAATCCGTTTAATCGGTGGTTAAATATCAACTTCCTTTCACTACTGCTTGACATTATTACGGACATTACCGTTTTCTGTTCACTATCCCCAGCCATTAATGGCTGTCCCTATTTTCCTGAATCTCCCGATTCCTTGTTGCGGCTTTTATTGTGCTCTTGTTCAGGCTCAGGAGGTAATACGCCTCCCAAACACGCATCCACTTCCAGGTCATAAGCGCAGGCAATCCGTGCGATGTGGATTCCGAATAAAGCTCGCAGCTCGCCAAGCGTGCTGAGGAGCTGAGCCTCATACGGCCAACCATAACCTGCGCTCGGGGATTGATTCTCATCCAGAAACTTGCGACAGACAGCCTGCATAGCTCGCATGGTTTCTCTCAGAAGAGAGCCCATAGAAAGAGCCTTGAGGTCGCGGGTAATTCGCTCACGTGTATCAACGACGGACTGCACGACGAAGGTGCCTATCTCTTTGTTATACGGATAGTGGAGGGCCCGCTGACCTGCAAGATACACCAATAGTCGCCGCGCCTTGTCCCGTTCATCGGCCGGCGGCTTCCAGCTGATTCCGCCGATAGGAGTTGAAATGCCTGTCAAACGGGTGGCCAGCTCCCGTCCCTTTAGCTTTATATTCTCACTCTTGCTCATATTCGATATCCTTCATTCAGCCTGACGTGATTCGTTACCGGCAAGGCTTCGATGCATACGGCCGACGCAATCGTTAAGTTATTCTATACTAATCCGGTTGGGACAGAAAGTACTGTCGAATTTTCGCCACGATTCGATGATCGGTCATCTTATCAACTGTTTCAATGCCGACTATACGTTCGCCGAGTTTGTTTTTCTCGAGACGATTTTTCAGCTCGCCCTTTGCCTCACCAGGACCAAATATCAGAATAGCTTCGGCATCACGAATACACGTGACGACCGCATCGTAGTAAATGTTGAGATGTCCTGTAAACTCTCTCTGGCGGCTGTCATCTGCCTCAAATTGATGTTGTTCATACTGGGTCTTAGTACGTTTACCATCCAAACGTCCGGGCTGTTTATCAACCTTTGATATTATCAGTTTTGTTTGCTCCTCGTTGTCTGAAATAATTACGATGACCGCCTTCCTATGGTCAATCCACAAACCTGCTTTTATTTTCATAGCTCTTTCCTTCGTCTATTAGGTCCACCTAATTGCTGATTATATGGTTTCCGTATATAAATTCTTTTGCTGTGCCGTGCACACCCTACCAATTTTTCCCAAATTCATCAAAGGTGTTAACCCCGCTTAGCGTGAAATATTATGAGCGAGATTGTGGGGAAAAGCAAGAAATTTTAGCACGCAGGTATGAACTATTAGCAGTTTATCTACGAAAGCACAGAGAACGACTATCAGATATGTCGTTATAGAATTCAACGGGGATATGGCTATAATTCACCCCGGAGTCCTGCTGAAATTTATAGTCTCTCTGCTGCAGAGCAAAAAATGAAAGAACACGAGTATCCTATTCTAACTCCTCTTCTATTTCCTCTTCCTCTTCATCTTCCTCTTCTTCCTCTTCTTCGTCTAATTCTTCGGATTCTTCCACTTGCTCTTGCGGTTCGCAATAGCAATCATTAGGTATTTCGCCGCAACCGGAGCAAACACCATCTTCTATCGGCTGACCACATGTATGACACGGCGTACATCCACATCTCTGGCACATCGTTCTTCCTCCAAAACAGTAATTTAATTCGGCGTCCGAAACTACACGCCGATGCGATATAAGTCAAGCACGAAAAACAAAAAAAATTTATTTCAATTTATTTATTTGCAAACAGTTTATGTTCGATTCCTATATAACTATTTTATGAGCCTTTCTGCGATTTTATGGCCCGCATTTAAAGTCGCAACCGCCCTGCACGCGTCGGCCATTTCCCGCCGCTGTTTATCATCCTTCATCAGAGCCTGCAGCTCTTCCCAAAGCCACTCGGCTCGGTCTTTGGCATCCGGCACATCGTCAACGATTATCGCAGCACCGGCTTCGACAAGTTTACCGGCGTTTAGGTACTGATGCCGGTCCCTGTGGTACGGATAAGGCATACAGATGCTCGGCACGCCCGCTGCGGCATATTCAGCCACGCTGACCGCACCGCTTCTGCCGATGACCAAATCCGCAGCAGCTAAAAGATTCTGCATCTCATCATAATAGCCGATGACCTTGTGTCCGGGTTTGGCGTTAGCATACTTCCGGCTGACCTTTTCAAAATTGGCCCGCCCTGACAAATGAACAATCTGCCAGTCATCGGCGAAATCATTTAGCTTTTCCAATAGCGAGCACACAGCGTCATTGATATTTTCCGAGCCGCTCGATGCACCGGTTATCAACAAGATATTCTTACTCTTATCAAGGCCCAATTGTTCGATAGCTTTTTCCGGCTGCGGTTGGGAAAAACTTTCTCGCAGGGGACAGCCGACAACGCTTATCTTGTCTTTGAATTTTGGTAAATAGCGAATCGTATCCTCGAACTGCACGAAAATCTCATCGGCCCATCGGGCTATGAGCCTGTTCGCCCGGCCCGGCACAATATCGACATTTATAAGTTTAACGGGTACTTTCAATTTATGCGCGGCTTTGCAGGCCGGTGCCGCCACGAAACCCCCGATACCAATGACTGTCGGATTGTCACTTGTAGAAATTATTTTTTTTGCGATTCGATAACTTTGTAAAAATGTGGTGCAAAAATCCAGCAATGCGCGTGGCCGAAAGATCAGACCTTTTGCAGGAAGCGGAGTATATTCAAACCCGGCTTGCCGAAGGATTTGTGCATCGATACTGCGGGTGCTGCAGAAAAAATGTATTTTCGCCGCCGGCTCAAGTTTACGTATTTGTTCAGCCACCGCGATAGCGGGATATATATGACCGCCTGTCCCTCCGCCGGCAAAGAAAAAACAACTACCGCTCATTGTTTAAGCATCCTGCTTTTTTACATCTCAAACTGACTCAAATATGATAACAACAGAAATTACCACCAATACGGCAAACATTTGTTTCACATTTATAACGCCGAGTGAAATTAACAACTTTTCAGACTACATCAGAGCCGGAGAATCATGGTCTCTTTGAGGAACGGATTGTTTCGCGATATTTAACAGCACGCCGACCGCAGCAGAGGAAAGCAGCATGCTCGTCCCGCCAGCGCTTACAAACGGCAGCGGTATGCCTTTCGTCGGCAGCACAACTGTCACCACTCCGATATTCAGCACCGCCTGCAGAGCGATTGTAAAAACAATACCGCCGGCCAAAAACTGGCCGAAACGGTCACGACAACGCATCACCACCAGGATACCTAATAAAACAAAGAAAATAAATATCCCAATGACAACCGCATTTCCAGCAAAGCCAAGCTCTTCACCAATAATAGCAAAGATAAAATCAGTCGTATCTTCCGGCAGATGTCCATACTTACATATTCCGCTGCCAAGCCCTTTACCCCACAATCCGCCCGAACCAAGTGCGATTAGCGATTGGTTTGCCTGGTAAGCTATCGAATCAGCCCACTGCTCAGGGCTAAAATATGCAGTAATACGATTCATTCGGGTGGGAGAACAGATAAGCGCAACAAAAAAGCCAATAATACCAAACGGCAAAGGTGTTAAAATGTGCCACCATTTCGCTCTCGCAACTATTAACATCAAAAATGACAACAGTGCGACAAACGCTGCCGTACCAAAATCTTCTATAACTATTAGTCCAACCATTACGGCAACGACAGCACAGACGGGGACGAATCTTTTCCAATATAACTTTATTTCATCACCGAACTTATCGCAAACAGCAGCCAGAAAAAAAACAGCCGCCCATTTTGCCAGTTCAGAGGGCTGAAAACTTACAACTATGGGTCCTATCGGTATCCGCAGCCATCGACGGGCATGATGAACCTCCGTGCCCAAGCTCGGGATTAAAACAATTATAAGTAATGCCAGACTAAGGACTAACAAGTAACTTGTTAACGACTTTAACCAGCCGTCAGCCAGGCTGAACCTGCGATAATCCAGATGCGAGACGATATACATAACTAAGCAAGCCACAGGAAAAAATAAAATCTGCCGCAGACCGGACAAGTCATAGAATCTATAAAAGTCAAACTCCATGCCGATGTTCGCGCTGGCTGAAAACACAAAAACCGTGCCGATAGCCATTAGAAAAACCACAATTATCGCAATATAATCATCCAGAGATTTATATTTTTGCTCTGCAAACATCGCTATTCAGTAAATTTAGAAAACATACATTTCCTGAAAGGCCAAAAACAGCCAGTCTTAATCTATTTTTCGGCTGATATGAGCTTAAAGCAGCAAAAATTATTTCACAGTTCGGCCGGGTCTTTTTCCGGTTAACAGCTTAAGATATACATAAAGGAGTGTAAACTGCTTGCCTGAATTGTGCCGATGAATTAAAATATGAAAAGGTCGAAACTGATAATATCTAAATAAAAACAGGAAGATAGCCATGACTAAGCAAATAGATAACAGAAAGCCGAGGGCAATTTGTAGTTTTTGCGGGCGCTCGGGAAGTCAGGCCGACACGCTCATAGAAGGCCCGAATCGCGTCTTTATCTGTCCTGAATGCGTTGAGTTATGCCATAATATTATCCACCAAAACCGCAAACAAACCGCACGCTTGGCTACGAGTCTCAGAGAAATGCCTACTCCCAAGCAAATAAAGGAGTATCTGGATGAATACGTTATCGGACAGGAACATGCTAAAAAATATCTTTCTGTTGCCGTCCATAACCATTACAAACGGCTCCTGCATAGCGACACAGCCGGCAGCGATGTAGAGATAGACAAATCCAATGTGCTGTTAATCGGGCCGACAGGCAGCGGCAAAACACTGCTGGCTCGTACGCTGGCCCGCAAACTGGAAGTGCCGTTTGCAATATGCGATGCCACCACCGTTACCGAGGCCGGCTACGTCGGCGAAGACGTGGAGAACTTCCTGCTTCGACTGCTGCAGAACGCCGATTATGACATGGAAGCTGCACAGCGGGGAATTGTTTATATTGACGAAATCGACAAGAAAAGCAAAACAACTGAAAACGTCTCAATTACCCGCGACGTGTCCGGCGAAGGCGTACAGCAGGCACTTTTGAAAATGCTGGAAGGAACCATCGCCAATATTCCGCCACAGGGCGGAAGAAAACATCCTGAACAATCCTACTTACAGATGGACACCTCACAGATACTTTTTATATGCGGCGGAACCTTTACAGGTCTGGAAAATATAATCAAAAAACGCCTCGGCAGAAAAATGATCGGCTTCGACTCGGAGCTGTCCGGTCGGGTTGATGCAAAAACCGAATATAGCAACATTCTGGAGCAGATCATACCGGAAGATATCATCGAGTACGGAATGATTCCCGAAATGGTGGGCAGACTCCCGGTGATTGCCACGCTTTCCGCGCTCGATGAAGCTGCACTTATAGACATATTGACCAAACCGAAAAACGCTTTGGCTAAGCAGTATCAACGGTTTTTCGATATGGAAGGTGCCGAGCTTGAATTTACGGAAGGCGCTTTACATGCGCTGGCACGAAAGGCCATCAAGCGGGATATCGGTGCAAGAGCGCTGCGAGCGATTGCCGAGGAGCTGATGGTGGATTTGATGTATCAACTGCCGGAAGAGCCGAAGCCTGCTAAATACGTGATTACTCGCGACATTGTCGAAGGAAAAGCACAGCTATATACGGCAAAACAGACAATAAAAAAAGAGTCTGCGTAAGAAATGCTATCTAAGTAATACTTTTATCCGCCTTCGGCGGATTAATTAGTCAACCCTATATTAATACACTACTTTAATCTTCAATTATCACGCGAGAATGAATAGGCACTAATAAGTTATAGACCATTATCGCGTCGCCGTTGTGCAAACGAATACATCCTCTGGACTGGGCAGCACCAATTGTCTCCGGCTCTTTTGTACCGTGTATGCCGAAGCCGGTCCGGTCTTTAGCCGGGCCCTCCATACCTTCTAGCTCAATCCATCTCGAGCCTAATGGATAATCCGGGTCGGCAGGCTTATATACTCGCTGGGTATCCGGGTCCGTCCAAATCGGCTTTTCCATTTTTCCGTCTTTTTTAACTCGCCATTGTCCTGTTGGTGTCTCTTTGCCTGGCTTGCCCAAGCCTATCGGAAGACTTCGTACAAAAGTATTCTGAAGATACATATCCATCGTGAAGGTCGAACGTGACACTTTTACGTTGAAAGGGCCGTTGATTACCTTTATAACCTGGCCAGCCTGCAGAGCCTGCGGGTTCCGGATATTATTAATCTGCGCCAGAATCTCATACGGCACCTTATGCTTATCACCTATTATTCTTAGCTGATCGCCCCGCCTGACCTGATAACTGGTGCAAAGCTTGTCATTGGGAAACAGATTTTTATTGAAAAGCCAGCGTTCCGAAAGGTTTGAAAGCTGCTCTTTAATAAAAGCACGCTGCTTTACATCCCGGCATATTAACAGCGCATCATTCAGCCTGTCCCTCGCTTCTATAATCGCCGCCGGCTGACTGTTGACCAGCACCATTGCCTGTGCCACAAGGTCGGCGACATTAGGGTCAATCTGTGATGCAGGACTTGTTACATTAGGCTCAGGTTCGGCTTCCGCTGCAAGCGTCACGATGGATGGCGGCGCCTTGGCCTCCAAACCGGGCCCGGGCAAAGTCTCAGCCGTTACTTCCTCTTTTCCGGAAAATGGATTCAGGCCGAATATTATAGAAATTATCGCAACAACAATAAGCAAAGCTAAAACAATATAGATTCCATTTATGTTCAGGCTCAATCGTCTGCCCGGCCAGGGAAAAGTAAAACGCGCCATCTTAATCTCCTTTTTTGTGGCTGTTAAAATACAATATTTCTTCGTCAGTAACCAGACAATATACCGGCTCATCACACTCCGTTACCGGTATCGAATCCATCACCTGCTCCTGGAAGGCAAAACCGCATCGAAAGGCCTGAAGCTGTTTATTGCTAAAGAGTCTGTCGTAATAAGAGCCGCCTCTGCCGAGCCGGTGACCTTTTCTGTCAAATCCCAGCGCCGGTGCAACTATAAGGTCGATTTCCTCAAACGGGACAGGCACACCTGTCACCGGATTTCGCAGACCTGAAACTTCCGTGGAAAAACCCGTCTCCAATGAGTTGATTTGCACGGGTATCATGTGCCTTTGCTGCCACGAAATTTTAGGCACTGCAACAGTTTTGCCGAGCTGCCAGGCATGCAGTATAGCCTCGGCAGTATCTACTTCATGAGGAAGTGACAAATACATCATAACCGTTGATGCATCCTGAAATTCCTTCATCGAGACCAGATTCTGACAGGCTTTGCGGCTCTTTTCGGCTCGCAGCTCTTCACTCATTTCGAGAAGGTTATTTTGTATCTGGCGCCTTAACTGTTTTTTATCCATTCAAATATCTCCGTTGGCGGAATCATCCTTAACTGAATGGCCACTTTTTATCAAGGTTTGCAGTTTTTGTAAATAATGCCTGATATTTTTTTCATAGCCGCTCTCTTTCGGCTCATAATACTTTTTCTTCATTGCCTCCGGAAGATACTCCTGCGGCACAAAACCATCCTTAAAATTGTGCGGGTACTTGTAATCAGCCCCGAAACCGGCCTTTTTGGCAGCCTGATAGTGGCTATCTTTCAAATGTTTCGGCACCGGCTTAATCGGCTGGTGTTTAACATCATCCATTGCGTTCCATATTGCCGAGGCCGCAGCGTTCGATTTCGGCGCACAAGCCACATACAGCGCCGCTTGTGCCAGGGCCAGTTGAGCTTCGGGCAGGCCGACAAATTCCGAAATTTGCACAGCCGCTGCAGCAAGCACCGTCGCCATTGGGTCGGCATTCCCGACATCCTCAGCCGCACAAACCGCAATCCGCCGGGCAATAAAACGTG
>MHYD01000038.1:26016-26095 GCA_001824645.1 Planctomycetes bacterium RBG_13_46_10 | reverse complement strand
CATCTCCATCACACATTACCGCCAGGTATTCAAGTGCATTTTTTTCCGCCTGGATATCAAATTTGCCAAATCCTCGCTG
>MHYD01000038.1:25732-25935 GCA_001824645.1 Planctomycetes bacterium RBG_13_46_10 | reverse complement strand
AATCAAGGGCGAATTGACCGCAAAGTAAGGATTTTCCGTTGTAGCCCCGATGAGAATTAAGATGCCGGCTTCAACATCATCCAGCAGCACATCCTGCTGAGCACGATTGAAGCGGTGGATTTCATCTATAAAAAGTACAGTCCTGTCGCCGCTGACCGCAAGTGAGTCTTTAGCGGCTGTAATTATCTCGCGGATATCCTTCA
>MHYD01000038.1:22738-25643 GCA_001824645.1 Planctomycetes bacterium RBG_13_46_10 | reverse complement strand
GGGCCGTAAAATATCAGGCTGGTGAGCTTGTCGGCTGCAAGTATCCTGCTTAATAGTTTACCAGGCCCAAGGAAGTGCTCCTGCCCAAGAAACTCGTCGAGCCTTTTCGGCCTCATTCGAACAGCTAAAGGCTCAGCCGAGGCGATATTAGCCTTCTCGCACGATTCAAACAGTTTTTTATCGGTCCCATCTTCACGCATCAAGGATATTATATGTAAATTACACGAAACTGTCGAAAATTTATTTTCTTAGACGCCGCAATAAAAATCGTTTATTGTTTTCTTATTCACATTCAGTTACGATTGGAAGTATGCTCTTCTCGATATTTTTAAAAATTTTACCAACAAATGGATTTCCTTTTAAAGTTTATTTAGCCAAGATAAATAATTTTGAGATTTTTATCCAATTTAACAAATAAAAAAGTAATTAAAAAAAGTCTTTTTCTTGCTTGATTTCTGAACGACCTATCAATACATTCTTGTTGCTGAAGGAGTTTTAAATGTATTCTACATATATATCGACAGGCAGTGCGGGATGACTGCTTTAAAGGGATTTACGCCAACAAACGTTTTGTATTTTGGGAATTTTATGGAATGAAATATTTTTGGAAAGGAGTTCGCTATGGAGAAAAAGATTTTATTGTTGGCTGTCGTGTTGAGTGTGACCTGCCTATGTAGTTCGGAAGTTATGGGATTGGACATGCTGGGGCCTCCGGCAAGCACATTAGTCAAGGGTGAGACAAGCATCGGCCTTGCGTACTTCACCGGTCAAATGGACCTGGATGTGGAAATGACAAGCAGCAGCAGTGTTCTCGCAAGGGGTCAATTCGATGGCGTAAAGCAGCAGCGAGCCTTTGTTGATATCAGCCATGGTATCACCGATAACATAGATATATTCGGGCGAATCGGCGGCTCAAGACTTGAGATACACGAGTACGCTTGGTTTGATGGGAGTGACCACATATTCGATGGTGATATGGGCTTAGCAATTGGCGGCGGTTTAAGAGGAACTATCTACGAACACAACAGCACAAAATTCGGTGCAGTAGGCCTATTAAACTGGTCGCGAACCGAAGACCAACGACAAGCGGTTTTTGGCCAACCTTATACCTCCGCCACGATTGATTACTATGAACTCATGTTAGCTCTTGGAGTGGTTCACCAGCTCTCGCAAAACGTAAATATCTATGGAGGTCCATTCCTTTACTGGTTAAAGGGCGATCTCGATGGTAAGGGAACGGACAGCCCAATGAAGCTCTCGGGTGATATTGAAGAGGATGGAAACTTCGGCGGGTACGTTGGTGGAGAATTTAAGGTCACCGACAACTGGTCTCTCCTTGCCGAATTTCAGTTGGCCAATGCTGCCAGCGGTTTTGGTATAAGTGGCGTATGGAGATTTTAGCAGCACCTTGAGAAGTTACGCCGACAGGATTCGGACGGAAACGACAAGAAATCCGGCAAAAAAGCTAAACTGCTTTTTTGCCGGATTTCAACTTTTCCTTCGCGAACCAATAAGCAAAGAGAGCATTTCGACATGCAGTAACTTCGAGGCGATTAAATAAACCGCTGCTGCCAATGGAACAGCCAGTAACAGCCTGAATACATCGGCCAGGCTCTTCGAAAAAATCATTGCGATTAAAAGCACAACATACATACATGCTGTGGCGATGATTGTTTTAAATACCGCCGAGACCAATCCCTCGTAAACTGCCGAACCTAACCGCCTCTTCAGGACTGTCACAAGAATAATAACCTGTAAATACGAACAAGCAGCGGTTGAAGCAGCAAGTCCGCCGGTTCCGAGCAGCCAGATTAAGGTCAGGTTCAAGACAAAATTGATAAAGACCGCTATAACTGCACTTCTCAGAGGAGTTGTGGAATCCTGCATAGAATAAAACGCACGTGTCGCCACCTGCTGGGCAAAATAACCGGACAGACCCAGCACATAAAACGAGAGCGTCCATGCAGTAAGATTCGTATCGCCTGCAGTGAATTTTCCATGCTCAAAAAGTGCCGATATCAGAGGCCTGCCAATCATCAGGAGTCCCACCGTAGCAGGCAGAGCTATATAAAAAGCACAACACAATCCATGTGACACTGTTTTCGAAAGGGCTGAAAAATCTTTTTTTGCCGCATCGGAGCTCATCACCGGGAAGATTGCCGTTGCAAGCGAAATGCCAAGCACTCCCAGGGGAAACTGATATAACCTCTGTGCATAAAAAAGATGCGAAACAGCCCCCTCCCAGACGGGATATTTAATCTGCCGGCCAAACCATGTGAAAAATTGTCCCTTTTCAACAGAACCTGACAGCCAAAGAGCAATAAGGTCATCGACCAGAGTATTTATCTGGGTCGCCGTTAATCCGATAACCATCGGGCCCATCAAAAAGAAAACTTTTCGAAAGGCTTCCGTGTGAATATCCCAGGCCGGCCTTATAGAAATACCTCTTGCCCAAAGCGGCGGAATCTGAATCAATATTTGTGTCAGGCCGGCGAAAATAACTGCTGCCGTAAGAATCAAAACCTGCTGTCTCGGCGGCATCCCTAAAAACCACCTGCTAAAACACAAAGCCCCGATAATCAAAATGTTCAACAGAACCGGCGCAGCCGCAGGCGCTGCAAAATGACGATGGGCATTCAGTATCCCTGCAAAAATCGCCGTGACACATATCAATACTGCGTATGGCAGCATTATTCCGGTCAACACAAGCTTTAGCTTTGTGCCCTGGTAAATGCTAAAGTATTTGTAGTAAATCCAAATAATAATCTCGCCGAACAATACCAGTCCCACCAGGACGAGAAAGACCGCCGTCACCACCGTCATGGCCAACCTGTCTGCTTTTTTCTTGTCAACTGCAAGCTCGGCACTATAAACCGGTATTAATGAAGAAGAGGCGGCGCCCTCA
>MHYD01000038.1:22549-22713 GCA_001824645.1 Planctomycetes bacterium RBG_13_46_10 | reverse complement strand
AAGGTCTGCAGCGGCCGATATTATTAAGCAATCCAATAAACATCATGCTGACAACCAAGCTTGAGCCGCCGTAGCTTATCAGCGGCAATGTCAGGCCGGTGATCGGCATCAGTCCCATCGTCATGCTCACGTTAATAAGGACTTCCGCAGCAAAAACCGCGACA
>MHYD01000038.1:19064-22481 GCA_001824645.1 Planctomycetes bacterium RBG_13_46_10 | reverse complement strand
AACAACCACATAGAGTATAAATAAACCTATGCAGCCTATGAAACCCCATTGGTGCGCAAAGACCGCAAATATAAAATCGTTATACCTGTACGGCAAAAAATCATATTTGATAAAAGGCCCCTTACGAAAGCCGTAGCCTGTGACGCCGCCGGAGGCAATGGCGAACTTTGAACGAATCAAATGGTAGCCCCAATCTTTCTTCCACTGCTGTGTACTGAACTTACTGCCAACCAAAAATTTACCTAAGCCGGGATGCTGCTCGGCCTTTTGCTGAATCCATTTGCTTTGCAGCAGCACACAACTGATTCTGGTTCGCTGATAAGGCCTCATTTTGTACCACAATAAGGGACTAACCAGAATCGCCAATAGAATAATAATCAAAAGATGTTTAACCTTTGCTCCTGCCACAAACAGCATCGTTAACAGAATCGGCATCATCAGCATTACAGTGCCCAAATCCGGCTCCAACAAAATCATGACCATCGGCAATAACGTAAGGACAAAAGGCCCGATAAGAGCACTAAAATTGCGGTAATTGCTGCGATAGCGCAGATACCAGGCCAAAGCCAGCACAAATGCGAACTTACAAAGTTCGGATGGTTGTATAGAGGGCAGTTGCCGACCTGCTATCTCGAATGTAATCCATCTATGCGCACCGTTGACCTCCGGCACAAATGGAATATTTACAACATACCTGCCGAGCAACAACACACCCAGAAGCAGCAATACAAAAATGTATATCGAAAAGCTCAAGGCTCCCAAGCGGCGGTAATTTATCAAATTAACGGCACAAAAGGCTAAAACACCGATTACAGTGAATAATAGCTGTTTTTTCCAAAAATCCGCTAATTCATTGGCCTGATTAAGGAGACTTGGCTCTGCGGGATTACCGACAGCATAAATAGTAATTATACCAATAGCTACCAGGGCTAAAGTGCTCGCCAGCAGGCATAACCTTAAGAATCTAAGACGTCCATGCAGTAAATTGTACATATCCGTAAAAAAACATTAGATTGTCAAATTGCATATAATAACAATAAAATCGGTAAATTTGTTTTTTAAGCGGATTTTTTATTGAAATTAATACAAAAGGAAATCTTCAATCCTAAAAACTGCTCAAAAAGAAACCTGTCGAATCTATTGATTTTAACTGAATTTACAGCTTTTTTTCTTGATTTTCAGAGGCTTTTATGATACACTATGATAAATGTTCAGGGAAGTAAATCTATACCTGTAATACAGGTCGTACTTTCCGCATCTTGGCGGGAAAAAGAGGAGAAAACAATATATCTGCCGGATTACAAATAGGTTATCTTTATTGAAGTAAAAAAAGAATTGTCATTATAACAAAACCAAGATAGTGCCCCTGCTTTCCTGCTAAATCAGGAACGGGGACGGAGAAGAGAAGAAAGGATGGCCTTACTATGAAAAAGATGGCTCTAATATTGATGGTGTTTCTACTTTCAAGCTCGGTGTGGGCAACTGAAGTCACCATCACCTGCACAGATGAAGGAGGCGGTATCGTCCGTATCGACTATGCAGCGAGCGGCTCGCCTAAAGTAAGGGCTTTTGCTCTGGATATCATGGTTGATAAAGGCACCATCGACCAGATATCAAATTTCAAGAAAGGCGAAAGCGTTACCGGCGATAAGGGCTACGGCATTTTCCCCGCTAACTTCAGCAGGTACATTAACGTAGACCCCAATACCGGCCAGGTCACTACGTGGGACGTAAGCAATTATACGCCGGTAGCTGATGCTAATGACCTTAACGCACTGGGCGGACTCGGCACAAACGGCATCACAATAGAAATGGGCGCAATTTATTTTCCTGCCGACGACAGTTCTCCAAACGCTCCGGATAATGCAGGCACTCTTTGCAAAATCAAGGTCAGCGAAAGTGCTAATGTCAGTGTAAGTGAAAATGCGACTCGCGGCGGAGTAGTGCTGACAGACCCATCGGTCGATCCAATTGTAATAACAATTGGCTGTCCCGTAACATTAAATCCGCTTGCAGATAATAGTTCTTCAAACAGTTCCGGCTGCTTCCCAGGCAGTTTTTCGACATACAGCGACTGGGTGGCTTTGGGCAAGCCCGCCTGCTGGTGCTCAAAATATCAGTGTGACGGTGACGCCGATGGTAAAACTTCCGGATTTCCTTTCAACTACCGCGTATTCACAGCCGACTTAGCCTTAGTCGTGGACAACTGGAAGAAAACCATTAATGACCCGACTCTTAATCCCTGTGCCGATATTGACCATAAAGACTCAGGTTTTCCATTCAGGTATCGAGTTTACACTGCCGACCTGGCCAAGATTGTAACTAACTGGAAAAAAACAGATGCAGACCTTCCGGGCGACTGCCCAAGGTCTGAATAAGGGTGATAATTTCGTTAGAGATATTCAATCTATCAACTTAATCTAATTCGATAGATCGGGTATCTCTAACGATGCTAATTTAGTTTTCTTCAAATAATTGGGGGACGGTTGAATTTTTCTCAGGGGGGTATAAAAATGATAAAAAAAACACTGGTTGTCTTAGCCGTTTTAATATCAGCTTCAGTGGCTAATGCAGATTTAGTACTCAATTTAAATGAAGCCGGCAATACCATTACAATCAGCGGTGACGGCACAACAATACCACCAACAGCCGCATATCTATTTATCGAAGGTCCCGGCTCAATAACAGGCGGCAGCATAGTTTACCCGGGAAGCCTTTCGACTTACGATGAACTGGAAGATATCGCTGCAATTTTATCAATGAGTCCGCAAGACACCCTGGACGTATTCAGGACCTTTATATCCAGGCCGAGCCTCGCCGATTTAAGCCTTATAACTCTGGCAGATGGAGCCATTCCGCCAGCGCCGCTGCAAGGCATCCTTGTAGAAGGCATCGGGCTAACAATGACCGGCCCGGTCATGCTGACTTTAATATCCGACGATTTTATGACGGTCTTTGACACCAAGTACATTGCAGCACCTGAACCGCTGACTATAGCGCTGCTCGGCATTGGAAGCCTGTTCCTGCGGCGCCGCAGGTGACATTTAACATTAAAAAATAAACAGTATAAGCGAGGCAACATCAATGTCGCCTCGCTTTTTTTATTGCAAATTATGCCTCTCTGGTTATTGTATATAACCATCTCCGGAACGGTGATGGCTAAATATCAATAATAAGTTTAGGAAAAATATAAATGCGATTAAAGGCTGTGATTTTCTTATCTCTGGCAATGTTTATCTGTGCGGCAGCAGGCTGTCAAAATTCCACCAGGAAATCTACTGGTAAGATAGTATTACCGCCGGATGTTGCAGGGACATGGAAAGCCCAGGATAATCCCTGGAAGATAGTTTTAAGCCCGGATGGAACCGTATCATCCGCAGTTATTCCAATGGGTGAAGTTGAGATTAAACCCAATAA
>MHYD01000038.1:17598-19057 GCA_001824645.1 Planctomycetes bacterium RBG_13_46_10 | reverse complement strand
AAAGCTGAAATGAAAGACGGCAGCATCAGCACCTTTACGGCCGGTGATTGTATTGTCGAGTACAGCCCCGCCAAAAGAGAGCTTTATGTCTATATTGAGATGAAGAAAATCGATATAAAGTTTCTGAACAATGTGATTACCGGCAATAGCACCGACAGATTCGTCGGCACCGTCTCAGAAGACGGTAAATTCTGGATGGCCGACTGGATAAATGTTTTTAATTACGGCCCGCAGTTTCCACAGGACCCGAACGATATAAGCGCCAAGCCGCTGGTTTTTGAAAAAACAAATCAATAATTATAATAACTGAATCCACTCTTATCGGTATCATCCCAATCAAGCCTGATAGTCATTGTCGCCGGCTGGTAAATCCATCCAAATTCTCCGGACGCTTCCGATGGCAAATCCTGATTGTTTCCAATCATGTTTATTGTATTTAAATTATTAAACGGATTATTAGGCATTCTATGAAAATAATTGCCTGAGAGCACTATCTGCTGGTGAAAATAAGTGCTGTCGGGTTCGGACCCAACATCATTATCGAGATACCCAGGTGGAACACCTTTATGCTGGGCCGCATACAGCTCGATTGCGCCCCGTAATATGCGCAAATTGTCTTTGGCGACGGCCTCTTTAGCCTCAGTTGACTGTGACTGGAAATGCGGCACAACGATAGCAGCCAGAATTCCAATAATGGCCAATACTATCATCAGCTCAGATAATGAAAATGCTCTTTTCATAATGTTCTGTTTTCCAGGCGCACTTTTGGCGCATTAGCTCGATTGTAATATCGTCCAATATTGGTTGAAATTTTATATGAAAATCCAACTCCAGCCCGTGTATTCGCGGATTTTGCCCTTGCAAATGAGCCTTTATAACCTTACAATTTTCATTTTACCGGAATGTTACAAGAGTAACACCGGGTATAGGGAAATTTAAATATTTAACCCCCCAATTTATTGGGGGGTTATTTAAAAATTTACGGCATGTTTGAGTCGCTAACCGAAAAATTTAATTCCGTCTTCAGGTCGCTGGCCGGCCGAGGCAGAATCACCGAAGCGAATATATCGGACGCTATGCGGGACGTCCGCAAGGCCCTGCTGGAAGCGGATGTCAACTATAACGTGGTGAAAGATTTCTGCAAAGAGGTCAGGGATGCAGCTATCGGCGCAGAGGTTATAAAGAGCCTTCATCCAAGCCAGGTCTTCGTAAAAATCGTCAATGATGAGCTGACCAAATTGATGGGGCCGGCCGACAGTAAAATATATTTCGTCTCGCCGGGGCCTACTATCATCATGCTCGCCGGTCTGCAGGGCGGCGGTAAAACGACAACCGCAGCCAAGCTCGCCAAATACATTGTTTCAAAGGGAAAAAGACCACTTTTAGTGGCTGATGACCTGCAAAGGCCGGCTGCCGTTGAGCAGTTGATTACCCTCGGCAAACAGTTAAATATCGATGT
>MHYD01000038.1:17079-17589 GCA_001824645.1 Planctomycetes bacterium RBG_13_46_10 | reverse complement strand
AGACAGCAAAGACGCCGTAAAGGTTGCCAAAAATGCGCTTAAATATGCCAAAGAGAACAATTACGACGTAGTAGTGCTCGACACAGCCGGCCGATTGCATATAGACGAGGATATGATGGCCGAGCTTGCCAACGTCACAAAAACAGTCACGCCGCACCAGATTTATCTGGTTTGCGATGCAATGACCGGCCAGGATGCGGTTAATTCCGCCAAGGAGTTCAATGAAAGACTGGAGCTTGATGGTGTCATCTTAACCAAGCTGGATGGCGATGCCCGCGGCGGAGCCGCCCTCAGCGTAAAGGCCGTCACCGGCAAACCCATTAAATTCATCGGCGTCGGCGAAAAACTTGATAAGCTCGAAGAATTCCATCCCGACCGCATGGCCGGAAGAATCCTGGGTATGGGCGACGTTGTAAGCCTCGTGGAAAAAGCCCAGGAGCATTTCGAAGCGGCAGAAGCGGAAAAAATGCAACAGAAGCTTGCTAAGGGCAATTTCGGCTTCGATGATTT
>MHYD01000038.1:11786-17061 GCA_001824645.1 Planctomycetes bacterium RBG_13_46_10 | reverse complement strand
GGCGTTGAACCCAACACTGTTTCCGGCCTGGTAAAGACCTTTACGCGCAGCAGAGACATGCTAAAAGCCGTCAGCGGCGGTACTTTAGGCGGACTCAAAAATCTTTTCTCAGGCGGATTTAACATGAGCTCATTAAGCGCCGCTATGATGGGCGGCAGAAAAATAAAGCAACGCTCAAAACGAAAGCAAATCATCAAACGAAGAGGAAAGATAAAACGACGATGAAAACCAGTATTTCTATAGAGCAATACCTGCAAAAGGTTGCCCGATTTTCCGCCAGTGATTACGGCAAGATGATAAGAGACCAATTCAAGGATATCGAAGGCAGCAGCGAGCTGGCCATGCTGGTAGCGCCGAGTGATGAGGAATTAGAGCAGTTGAAAAAGGCGGTAGCCATAATGACGCCGGCTGAAAAGCAAAATGCGGCCGATTTAACCGATGAGCAGATACAAAAAATCGCAGCAGATGCCCAAATTGACCCGGCAATTCTTGCAATTTTTATAAATGGCTATATCTTGCATTGTAAACATGCCTCCTGAAATACTTAAAAAATATATAGAAGAAATATCCAAAATCGCACGTAGAGGTGATGCGCGAGAGGAAAGCTACTATCCAGCTTTGAAGATACTGCTGGAGGATTTTACCCTATCGATCTCCAGAACAAAAACAGAGGTAACGGTTCAACCCAAGAAAACAGAGGCCGGCAATCCTGATTTTCGAATTTGGGACGGTACACAACATATCGTTGGTTACATTGAGGCCAAGCCATTGGAGCAGGAAAACCTCGAAAAAGTTGAGGAGTCCGAACAGCTAAAACGGTATCGTGGTGCTTTTCCTAACATTATCCTGACAAATTTTTTTGAGTTTTCTCTATATCGTGATGGAGAGCTGATAGACAGAGTTAAAATTGCAAGACCTTTTGTAGCAGCACAGCTTAAGATCTGCCCCCCTTTAGAAAATGAAGAAAAGTTCAGAGAGTTGTTAGAAAAGTTTTTCAGTTTCTCCCTGCCTCAAACATACACTCCCAAAACACTTGCAGAATCGCTTGCAATAAGAACACATTACTTGCGTGAGCAGGTTGAGCTTGAATTGCTTAATAGTAAAAGCCGATTAAACGGCTTTTATCAGGCGTTTGAGCAGCATTTAATAGCGGGTCTAACAAAGCAGGATTTTGCCGATATGTACGCTCAAACCATAGCTTATGGTCTTTTTGCGGCAAGCACCAGAGCTACAAACGGCTTTAACAGACGGCAGGCATTTGACAACATACCGGCCACAATAGGAATCTTAAGGGATGTTTTCAGGTTTGTTTCTCTTGAAGAACCGGGTCCAAATTTAAGCTGGATTATCGATGATATAGCCGAGATTTTGTCAGTAGCAAATGTTAAAAAAGTGCTGCATAAATACTACTTTGAAAGAAAAGGCTCTGACCCCATAGTGCATTTCTATGAAACGTTTCTTGCCGAATACGACCCAAAAGAAAGAGAGCAGCGAGGAGTTTATTACACTCCGGAAGAAGTTGTTAGTTTCATTGTTCGTTCGCTGAATATCATTCTTAAGGATTATTTCAACAAAACCGACGGTTTTGCAACCAAATCTGTAACCGTCCTCGACCCGGCGGCTGGAACGCTCACCTTCATAGCACAGGCTGCTGCAATTGCCGTCAATGAGTTTTGTTCTTCCTACGGCACAGGTGGCAAAAAAGAGCTTATTAAAAAACACATCCTCAAAAACTTTTTTGCTTTCGAGCTTATGATGGCGCCTTATGCGGTCGGCCATCTGAAAATCGGATTTCTGCTCGAAGAGCTCGGCTATAAACTTGATAAGGACGACAGGTTCAATTTGTATCTGACAAATACGCTTGACATGAAAGAGCTTGCCGAAAGCAACCTGCCGGGGACAAGCTCGCTTTCCGAGGAATCACACGCTGCCGGAAAAATCAAAAAGGAAACACCTATACTGGTTATTCTTGGCAATCCACCTTATTCGGGGCACTCCGCTAATAAAGGCCCTTGGATAAGCAAAGAAATCAAAGAATACTACAAGGTCGATGGGAAACCTTTGGATGAAAAAAATCCCAAGTGGCTGCAAGATGATTATGTAAAGTTCATTCGCTTCGCCCAGTGGAAAATCGACCAAGCAGGCGAAGGAGTTTTGGGCTTTATTACAAATCACAGCTACTTAGATAATCCCACTTTCCGGGGGATGCGGCAGTCTTTGATGAACAGCTTCAATCAAATTTATATTCTTGACCTTCACGGTAACAGCAAAAAGAAGGAAAAATGCCCGGATGGTTCGAAAGATGAAAACGTATTCGATATCCAGCAAGGTGTTGCGATTATCCTCGCTATCAAAAAGAAAGGATTGAAAAACAAAATAGTCCACGTCAACCTGTGGGGACTTCGCGAAACTAAATATGACTGGCTGAAAACGAATGATATAGAAACAACAAAATGGAAAAGTCTCAAATCTGAACCTGAATTTTATTTCTTTGTCCCCAGAGACGACAGACTTCTTAGCCGTTATGATAAATTTATCAAAATTACGGATATTTTCCCCGAAAATAGTGTAGGAGTCGTTACGAGCAGGGATGAATTTCTGATTGCTCCTACCAAATCGGAAATTGAAAAACGTGTCTGGATTTTTATCGATGAAAATCTTTCAGATAGCATCGTCAAAAAAACTTTCAATTTGAAAGATGAGACAAACTGGACAGTAAAAGATGCCAGAAGTCAAATACGGAAGACTGAGAACTGGGAAAAACAAATAGTCCAGATTCTTTACAGACCTTTTGATAAACAATGGATTTTTTATAACGATGTTCTGGTTGAAAGAATACGCAAAGATATTATGCGTCATATGAGGCACGAGAATATCGCTCTTTGCGTTGGACGTGCCGGCCAAGTTGTGGGAACTCAGAATCTTTGGAATATTTCCTTTTGTTCGGATTGCATACAAGATTTTAACCTTTTTTATCGAGGGGGAAATGTAAACTTTCCCCTTTATGTCTATCCTGAAGCTGATTTATTTAACGGGGGCAGTAATTATCAGCGAGAGGTTAATATTTCTGCTGAAATATTCGAAAAGCTCAAAGAATGTTACAGCAGGAAAGTCCAGCCGGAGCAAATTCTATCTTACATTTATGCCGTTCTCTATTCCAATATCTATCGCCAAAAATATGCGGAATTTCTCAAGACTGATTTTCCAAAAATACCCTTCTGCGGTGAATATAATGTGTTTGCAAAAATGGAGAACCTCGGTCATGAGCTTGTAAATCTGCATCTCATGAAATCCGGCAGACTTGATAAACCTTCCACAAAATTTGAGGGAAAAGGCAATACCCTTGTTGAAAAAGTGCGTTTTGACGAAGATCGGCAGCAGGTTTTCATTAATCCCGACAGCTATTTTGGCAAAATAATTCCTGAAATTTGGGAATACCAAATTGGCGGCTATCAAGTAATGGAAAAGTGGCTAAAGGACAGAAAAAGCCAAAGGCTTTCTCTGGAGGATATTAAGCACTATTGCAGAATTGTCACTGCGATAAAAGAAACGATAGCTATTCAGAAAAAAATAGATAAGATATACTCTGATGTTGAGAAACAAACTGTTAGTTTATAACAAATTATTTATGTAAACGTGTTTCGTGACTGGCAATGTAAAATTCACGAAAATTGATTATAAAACAATAAAGAAAGGAAAAACAATGGCAGTAAAATTAAGAATGATGAGAATAGGGAGGCGGCATAGGCCGTTTTTCAGAATCAATGTGGTTGACTCCCGTACACCTCGTGATGGTAAAATACTGGAGAAGCTCGGTCACTACGACCCAATCGAAAAAGACCCGGCCAAGCAGCTTGTGCTCAACCGTGAGCGAGTCGAATTTTGGATAAATCAGGGAGCAATACCAAGCGACACGGTTTCACAAATCCTGCTTCGCGCCGGATTAAAACATAAATACGCTGAAGAAAAAACTGTTCGCCGGACAAGAGCCAGAACTTTAGCCCACGCAAAAGGCAAACTTTTCACAAAAACCGAAAGAATAGCTGCCGAAAAGGTCGCTAAAGCAGCCGAAGAAAAAGCCAAAGCCCAGGCTGAAGCCAAAGCCCAGGCTGAAGCCAAAGCAGCAGAAGAGAAGGCTAAAGCCGATGCGAAAGCCAAAGCCGAAGCTGAAGCAAAAGCTAAAGCCGAAGCTGAAGCAAAAGCTAAAGCCGAAGCTGAAGCAAAAGCTAAAGCCGAAGCTGAAGCCGCTGAGAAACAAAAAGAGGAAGAGTCCAAACCGACTGAAGATAAAGCCCAAGAAATTTCTGAGGCCAATGACAAAGTTGAAACTGACGAGAAATAAAAGAGCGTTTATAAACCCCGCAGTAAACTGCGGGGCTAAATATTTGACCCCCCAATTTATTGGGGGGTCAATAAAGAATAATAATGAGGATTGACGTCCTTACGCTTTTTCCGCAATTCTTCGAATCGCCTCTAAACTGCTCGATATTAAAAAGGGCACAAGAGACGCATATAGTCGAAATTGCTTTAACCGATATTAGAGACTTTGCCGCCGACAAATACCGCAAGGTCGATGATAAGCCGTATGGCGGCGGGCCGGGCATGGTTATGATGCCGGGTCCGGTCTTCGACTGCTTCGAGCATGTCAGCAAGCTATCTCCTGAAAAAGGCCGGGTAATCCTGCTTACGCCCCAGGGACAGAGATTGGACCAGAAAAAGGCCATTGAATTAAGCAAAGAAAACAGGTTAATCTTAATCGCCGGTAGATACGAAGGATTCGATGAGCGAATCCGCATCGGCCTCGGCGCCGAGCAAATCTCTATCGGTGACTACGTTCTAAACGGCGGCGAGCTGGCAGCTATGGTTATCATCGATGCTATAGTCAGACTGCTGCCTGGCGTGCTTGGAGATGATGATTCTGTAAAAGATGACTCTTTCAGTGAGGCTGTCGGAGGCGGTTTGGAATACCCGCAATATACAAGGCCGGAAGTTTTTCGCGGGATGAAAGTGCCTGAAATTCTGCTTAGCGGCGACCATAAAAAAATCGCACAGTGGCGCCGGCAGCAGGCTCAGGACCGTACTCAAAAGTGGCGCCCAGACCTGTTGGATAAGTGAACAGCGGATTTCGCGGATGAACACAGATTCATATCTGCCGTAGGCCGACAAGATTTGGTTAACCCTGCCATCACTATGGCAGGATTTTTTTAGACCACTTTAGACACTTTACTTTTTGGATGCGGCTCTCGGCACTAAGCGGCAAACCATCACTATCTAC
>MHYD01000038.1:11468-11747 GCA_001824645.1 Planctomycetes bacterium RBG_13_46_10 | reverse complement strand
GATAGCTTCAGGAAATTCTTCTCTGCATCCCCACAGATACGGAACAGGTAGGAAACCCCCGGCAAAAATCTGGTAAAGACCTTCAGGAGTATAAGCGTTCGGTACAACCTCATTAATCGCACGAAGAACAATCCTGCTGTCTCGCACAAGTTCCGCAGTCCGACTATCAACCTCCGCGTTCTCGGTCATATCATCGACGTAGCCCTTACTCCGCAGGCGCCGGTACTCAGACAAAGCATATCTTGTAATCTGGATACTCTCGTTTACCACAGCAGGGTC
>MHYD01000038.1:11214-11356 GCA_001824645.1 Planctomycetes bacterium RBG_13_46_10 | reverse complement strand
GGCAACCTGGGCAGCCAGTACAGCCGAGACAACGTATGTCACATCATCGGCCCCGCGAAACGCAAAATGGTGCTGAACGTTTGGCTCGAAGGCCTTGCCTGTGCGTGCGATAAATTTGAGCGTCTCCGCGTGCTGGCGTAAA
>MHYD01000038.1:11026-11204 GCA_001824645.1 Planctomycetes bacterium RBG_13_46_10 | reverse complement strand
CCGCCGTTCGGTGCTGCGCCCCAGTCCTCTGCAAAACGTGACTGCGTCAATTGTGATGTACCAATGGAAAGAACATCCAGAAAACCCGAATCAGCAAGCTCATGCGTCCACTTGAGGAACAGCTCGACGGCCTCTTTGCGGTCGGCCAGGTATGGTCCAACGTGCGCCCTCATCAGCG
>MHYD01000038.1:10153-11018 GCA_001824645.1 Planctomycetes bacterium RBG_13_46_10 | reverse complement strand
CGGAGCCTTGTACAATGCCCAATACGAGCCATCACAGTATCGTTGCTGGTACCGAAAGTCTCGTAGCCGCTGCGGTCAACAGGTCGAACAGCGAGGTGTCGGCCTGTATTCACTATGTCCCGGCCGAAGGCCAGCCGTGCTTCGTCATAGCTCACGCTTTCGGATACGCTGCGAGGTAAAAGAGACGGATTGATTCCGAGCATACGAAGCGTCTCGGCCGCTGTTTCATCCCCCTGGAAAACGCTGTTAATCTCAGGATAACGGTTCTGCACTATTTGGCACGCCTGAGGCAAACCGGCAAAGTACAAGGCCTTTAACGGCCCTCCTTGTGTACCCAGCAGCCGTTTCTGTTTTAATACTTTAAGCAGCCTGCCTACTAAATCGACTCCATCAGCAGGGTCAAGCCGATAGCTCAAGCCCAGGATAGTGACATTATTCTGACGCACCCATCTATCAATGATAGAAATAGACTGTTCATCGTCCAGTCTGTCTAAAGCTCCGCAGACAGCCGAATCCCCCACCATCGTTTTGAATCCACAGTCAGACAGAAGCTGCTCAACGCAGCTTATACCCAATGTATGCGCATCAATTGCCGGTCTTATCAGACCAAAGCTATCTTTCTTGTTTAATCCGCAATGTCGGGCAGCACTTCGCATGTCATTTCCCTTTAATGTTGCGAAAGGCAATATAGATGGGATAGTACCCTTTACAGCAAGTCCGGACCCGGCAACCCGGACGTTCTGTGCCCCTCCTGGTCGGCGCCGACCACTAAGAACTGGATGTCCTTTACGGACATCCCTTGTATGCCTAATCGGTCTACCGTCCTGCCCTCGGCCCAATAGTCAACGCCCTGCATTACCGATGC
>MHYD01000038.1:4974-10134 GCA_001824645.1 Planctomycetes bacterium RBG_13_46_10 | reverse complement strand
GTCGCCGGCATTGGTATGTTTAGCATCTCGCCAATAGAAGCGACAGGTACCAGGCTGCAAGGTACATCTTCGGTAATGTACCGATGCTCGATTGTGCCGGGGGCGTTGATGCCACGGTAACCAGGGTTTGCCCGCATTGCATCTAATAAGGTCCTGCCTGCCGCATCATAGGCCAGATAGAGCCACTCACGAGCCGTATTGGCACGCAGACCCAGAGCGCTCGCTACTTCCACTCGTTCACGGTCAACTGACTCCAGCACGCGTGCGACCGATGTTGTCACACCCTCCACATAGTACTCAAAATCCCCATGGGTATCTTCTATCCGCCCCGCATTCAGGACGGTTATGGTCGGGTGAAACACAGCCCCGATATTGTCCAATCCTGTCTTCAATACATTATCCCCTGGAACAAACTGCGGCAGAGCTTTACGGACCACCGGCAGAACATCGACTATGCTGTATGCCGGCAGCGTCGCCAAAGGTACGGAGTTCTTGATGCTGAAGATTCGCACCTGTCCGGGGTTGGTCACGCGGCATGTGTACAGCAGGGTCTGCGTTTCCGCAAGATAGGGGCGTACCGACGGATTGATTTTACGAATGACCTGCGCAACCTCCAAAGTCCCGCCGGTGCGACCGGGGTTCAGCACGATAATCTGTCCGTCCTTGAGGTGCGGGGCCACCACCTCGGCCATGGTGCGGTGGGCAGTCGCAGGAACGACCACCATTAAGATATCGGCTCCTGTGACAGCTTCTGCAGGATCGGAAGTAACCACATTCAGAGAAGCGAATCCTTCTATCTCCCCCATTACCTCAATGCCGCCGCGAGCCATGATTGGCAGGAGACGTTCATTGCTCCGATTGAACAGATTTACCTTACAGCCGGTGATGGCCAGGTGGGCGGCCATCGCCATTCCACCATGCCCTGCCCCAAGAATGCAGAACGTAGGCCCTCCGACATCCTCTGACAGCTCACCCAGAGGCTCCTCTGCCAACTTAAACTGTTCGATTAGTTCCTGGGACGATACTGCCTCCACCAGCGATTTTACAAATCCCGGAGTTTCACAAAGACGCGCAATTCGGCTCAGAACACGAAGGTACAATGGGTGTGATGCAGGTGACACCATAATAAGCACCACCAAATTGGCTTTGCCGGAAGGCCCCCAGGGGATACCCTGCTGTGAAGCACCTATAGCCACGACAAGCTGCTTGCAGGCGTTGGTATAGGCATGCGGGATTGCCACCTGATGTGGCCCTGCTGGAATTAATGTCGAGCCGGCCCGCTCTCTTGCGGTAATGTCCTTTAGAGCAAGCTCCATATCGATTCCCCGCACTGCTGCCAGTGCTGATAACAGTTGCGCAACGGCAGACTCACGAACCGCAGCCGACATGTCCGCCAACGCACACGTTGTATGCAGTATAGCCGATACCTTCATTCGCCATTTCCCCTTTACGGCAGAGCGGTTTACAGCCGGAGCCGCCAATTTTAGAATTTTGAATTGACAAAATATCCAGGAAAAACAGGATTTAAAACAATAGTATCTTACCGTAAACCGGATTAAAGACAAGTCTTATATTCATAGGATTCATCTTTTTCGGAAATTTGTCGGCAGGCAATTATATTGACTCTTTCGACATATACCTGCAGAGTACATCCTGCTGCCGACTTAAAGGGCAGAAAAGGCTTTAATTAAATTGCATTTGTCTTATCTACCGCGGTCTTTGCAAAAAACTTGAAAAAAAATTTTGAAAAATCTGTGAACCTTATTGACTTTAAAAAGTTAAAGTATAGGATTCTGCGGATAGCCTGATATAGTTGTTTATCATCACGGCTTTAAAGACGAGCAAAATTAGGAATTTTATAAATGGCAGATGCGAAAGAAGATGCCGAGGACCCATGCTGGTGTAACCAGGATTGCCCGGTGAGTATCAATACCCTGCCCACAGTCAAATTTTCAACCGTCAATAATAACAAATCTTTTAGATGCGACAATTCAATGAATTTTCCAAATATTTCTTCCGTTGAAAAATACGATATTGGCCCCACATGGCTGGGCTATCGCAGCAAAAAGGAGAACAAGGCACCAATCATCGGTGTCCCTGCCGCTTAAGGCCGGACACCCATATCAGCAACAAGCCAAGGATTGATAACTTGTCATTGGAAATCTGGTAATTATATCAACGAATGATGAATACTGAATACCAAACTGCGAACGAGTAAAGAGCGTGGTTATTGGTGAAGATAATAGATAAAAATGAGGAGTCTATGAAACCGGAAACAAATCATAAATCACAGCAAAAAAGTAAAAGCACCCTCCAGTGCGTAAGGTCGCTTGGGCCTGTGCCCAATCTGGAGGAGTATGTCGAGCCTGACTGGTGGCGCAGCATCTTTAACTCAATTTACCTAAAGACCGATGGAGATGTTATTGACGACGCACAGATAACCGCCAAAGAGATGGATATGTTTTTAAATATTCTTAAGCTATCGCCGGAGGACAGGATTCTGGACCTCTGCTGCGGCCAGGGACGATGCTCCCTCGAGCTGGCAAGGCGGGGATTCCAGGATGTTGATGGATTGGACCGTTCGCATTATCTGATTCAAAGAGCCAAGGCGAATTCTAAAAAGGAAGGGTTGAATGTCAGATTCAGAGAAGGTGATGCAAGGAAGCTGTCATACCCGGCTGATACGTTCGATGCCGTGATGATTCTCGGCAACAGCTTCGGATATTTCGATACCGTCCGCGATGACATCAGGGTTCTAAAAGAGGTTATACGTGCGCTGAAACCATGGGGAAAGCTGCTGGTTGATGTCACGGACGGCCAATACATGAGAGAGCAGTTTCAGCCCCGCTCATGGGAGTGGATAGACAAAAAGTACTTCGTTTGCAGGGAAAGGTCGCTTTCTTTAGACAAGCAGCGTCTTATCTCGCGAGAGGTCGTCACGCAGGTGGATAAAGGCGTAATCGCCGACCAGTTCTATGCCGAGAGGCTTTATACGCGAGAAAGCCTGTGGGAGCTGCTCAAAACGGCCGGCTTCAGCGAAATTACCGTACACGGCGAGATTTCACCCGACTCACAGCGAAACCAGGATTTGGGAATGATGGAAAAACGTCTCATCCTGACTGCGGTAGCGAGAAAGGAATGGTCGGCGGGAAAAAGAAAGAAGGAGCAGGCAAAGGATGTCGTTGTAATATTAGGCGACCCTACAAAGCCCGATCCGTTAAAGCCTTTGCGTATCTTTGACGACGACGATTTCTACACAATCGACCAGGCAAAAGACGCATTGAGAGAGCTGAACGACTATAGCTGCACTTATCTTAACGACCACGATACTTTAATTGCGGACCTTGTAAAGCTTAAGCCGAAAATCGACCTCGTACTAAATCTATGCGATGAGGGCTTTGACAACGACCCCCGAAAAGAGCTTCACGTTCCTTCTTTATTAGAGCTTCTGGAAATACCATACACCGGCTCAGGACCGCAGTGCCTCGCATTCTGCTATGACAAATCTCTCGTTCGAGGTATCGCCAGTGAGATGGGTATCCCTGTGTCTTCTGCCTTTTTCATTAAGCCCGAAGACAGCATCTTTGAGCTTTCTTTCCCGTTCCCGGCTATTGTTAAGCCGAACACCGGCGATTCGAGCTTCGGTATAACCCAGCGGAGTGTAACAAACAACATCGAAGAGCTGGTCAATGCCATTTCTGAGATAAGAGAGAAGTTTGGTTATGAAAAACCAATTCTTGTCGAGGAATTTTTGGCAGGAAAGGACGTCACCGTCGGTATAATCGGTAATCCTCCTGATTCTTATACGGTTCTGCCTATAATCGAGGAGGACTATTCGGCGCTGCCGCCGGATTTGCCCAGAATTTGCGGCTACGAGGCCAAGTGGATGCCGGATTCACCATACTGGAATATTAAATCAATCCCTGCTAATCTGCCCGATGAGACAGAGAAACAAATTATCGAATGTTGCCTGAAATTGTTTGAGAGGCTGGAGTGCAGGGACTATGCCAGATTCGATTGGCGGCTTGATTCGCAGGGTAAGCCTAAATTGCTCGAAGTCAATCCCAATCCGGGCTGGTGCTGGGACGGCCATCTGGCAAAGATGGCCAAGCTGGCTGGAATGTCTTATCCGCAGGTTCTTGGGTCAATTTTACGTGCCGCCGAGGAGCGTTTAGGTGTTCCACAGACGGGCAGTCAAAAGAACGGAGATACGCCGAACCTATTCAGCATTAAGCAGGTAAAGTAATTAAACTGAAGGTTGCGTAATTAGTTTGCGGTTGCTATACTCATAATGTTTACCTTAAGACGATAGACGAAACGAATCACGCGACCATTAAACGAAATACGTTACTAATTTGAAGCGGAGGTCTTAAAATGTACTGCCCAAAATGCGGAAAAGAAAATCGAGAAGATTCAAGATTCTGTAGTTTCTGTAATTCTGAGCTGCCAGCGGTTTCGTCAGCCGGCAAAGACATCACTATCAAAACCAGCAGACTTGCTATAGCATCGTTCATACTCGCCCTTCTAAGCTGTCTTCTCCTATTTTTAACAATAGCAGCACGAGGAAGGAGAGATCAGATTTTTATGATTATGTGGATTTTAGTGAGCTTGATGGCTATCATCCTCGGTGTCATCAGCTTAATTCAAATCGGATTAAGCGCCGGCAGAATAGTCGCTACTGGCTTTGCTGTAATCGGCACAACACTTCCTTTCTTTGTTTTACTGCTGATAATACTAATCGCGATTTTCACTTCCATGCCTCCCAGAGCTTTTCGAATGACCTGCGGCACAAATCTGGCCGGTATTGGCAAGGCAATGCTTATTTATGCCAACGATTATGAGGATGAATTTCCTCGTGCAGGTGGTCTAACTTCCAAGTGGGGTTATACACCCAATTGGAAGGCCAACGATTGGCGAACTGCTTTTGGCATAAAACCGGATGGTAGCGGCGGCCAGGCCAGCATTTCATCCAACTTCTATCTCCTGGTCAAGTATACTGAACTTGAGTTTGAACGGTTAATCTGTAAAAACGATTCAGGAACAACACCGTTTAAAACTGTTAAGCACAAAGTACAAAGCAGAGAATTTGCTGATTATTGGGATTTTGGTCCGGAACCATGGAAACATTGCAGCTATGCCTACCAGATGCCTTATAGCCCA
>MHYD01000038.1:3801-4749 GCA_001824645.1 Planctomycetes bacterium RBG_13_46_10 | reverse complement strand
ACTTGTCTTTACAAGAAAATCTGGTATATTTCTTGGTTTTATAAAGATTTAACCCTAATAAGTTAAGAACAAAAGCTTGTAAGGCTTGTAGCTTAAAGGAGAAAACCAGTGAAAACCGCATTACTGGATGCAGTAGAAAGTAAAAGTTTGAAGAAAAATATACCACATTTTGAGGTCGGCGACAGGGTGGATGTCCATTGCAGCATCAAAGAAGGCGATAAAGAGCGTGTACAGATATTCAGCGGCGTTGTTATCTCCCGTAAAGGCCGGGGCATGAACGAGATGTTCACGGTCCGGCGGATAGTAAATAACGAGGGCGTAGAACGCACTTTCCCGATTCATTCTCCAAATATTGTCGATATAAAGGCTATTAGAAGCGGCAAAACAAGGCGTGCAAAACTTTACTTCCTGCGCAAGCGGTCGGGCAAAGCCGTCAGACTTACCCAGCGACACAGTGAACATACAGTAACAAAATAAAAATTCGAAATACTAAATACGAAGCACAAAACAATATCAAAATTCAAATTTTCAAATAACCAAAACGTTTGGAATTTTGAATTTGTAATATTAAAATTTGTTTCGGATTTCGATATTAGGATTTCGGATTTATCTTTATATGGATATTTTGCTGAACCGACGTAAACTCCTGGCAGACCGAAAAGCCCTTGGCCAATGGGGGGAGCGACGCAGCGAAAGACTCCTTAAAAGAAAAGGCCTTAAAACTCTCACCCGCAACTTTTCCTGCAAGACCGGCGAGCTCGACCTTGTTATGGTCGATACCGACAGAACTATCGTCTTCGTCGAGGTCAGAAGTAAAGCTGAAGACAGTCTCGTTTCGCCTGAACAATCCATTACACAAACCAAGAAGAAAAGGATCGACAGAGCAGCAAGATATTTTATGAAAATCCATAAGATTGAAGATCGCCCCTATCGCTTCGATATTGTTGC
>MHYD01000038.1:3557-3783 GCA_001824645.1 Planctomycetes bacterium RBG_13_46_10 | reverse complement strand
AGGCCGACCGCAGATAAGACATTATAAAAGTGCTTTTGTACCATGATTAGTAATGTCATTTCGAGCGAGCCGAAGGCGAGTCGAGAAATCTGCATACAACTGCACTGCTAATATAGATTTCTCCACTTCGCGTCCATAAGGGACGCTTCGGTCGAAATGACAGTGGGGCTTTCTATAGAATCAGAAAGCATCAGAAAATCGCAAAAGATTTGACAAGCTGGTCAGG
>MHYD01000038.1:1711-3508 GCA_001824645.1 Planctomycetes bacterium RBG_13_46_10 | reverse complement strand
AAAATGATCCAAACATAACAGATTAGATATATACCTTCATAACCTATAAAATTTTATGTGAAGTCAGACATAGGCATCATAGTCGGACAATAAATCGACGAATGAGTCTTAAATGAAAACCATAGAATAGTAGTTAATACAACAAAAACACTTTGATTAAATCGTTCGAGGTCGTAATATGAAAAATGCAGTGAGCAATATTCTGATCTACACAAAACTCATTGTCCGAAAGTGGGTGTTTTGGCTCTTCGCTGCTCTAGACATCGTTGCTCTTATTGCTCAACTTCTATATCCTACCTTCCGATTGCCCCAACTTGCATTCGTCCTGATCACACTTGTCGGTTTATTCTGGTCGGGATATCAGGTCTACCACGACATAGCAGCCCATCTTCCGTCTCAACCGATCAAGCCTTCCCACTACGAGTTACTCCCTCTTTCCTTTAACATTGCGCTTCATCAAGAGATTCCTCGGATCGAGGTATGGCTCTACGCTGTCAACTATCAATCAAAGGAGCTTGTTTTCCAGTCCCTTGATGTCACGAGCTTTTGCCTCTCTGGCAGCGCAAGCTTAGACAACATTTCCCTTTTAGATAAAACAACCATCCCACCGAGGCAATCACGACAGGTCTTATGCCGTCGACACCTTATAGAATCGGAAGTGCATGCAATAGAAAAAACTAAACAAATAAATCCAGTCAACGCAACACTTTTGGTTAATACTAGTGTATTTTTAGGACGCAAGCATTTACACTATAGAATTCCCTCGCTATCGGTCAATGGCTGGATCTCAGGAATCCCAAACTTGTTAAAGGATTGCGCATCAATGGCCTAACAACAAGTTGGAGTCAATATAAATGTTGCGGACATGAAATTTCTACAAAGCAAAAAATATTAAAAGGCCACAAAGATTGTTGACGAGCGAAACCTTAAGGTGCATAACCTATGAGTAATATACGATCTATACAATCTTATGCGGAAACCATAACACAAATAGTTGGGTGCGAGTGAAAGATAAAAATGGCTAATCCTATTTCACGTGAGATTCGTACTGGTACTATCGGAGAGCTACTTGTTCAACTTAGATTATTACAATTCAATGTGCAAGCCGCGGCACCACTAAAAGACTCTGGCAATGACCTTATCGCTTGCTTTGGGGAAGTTTTTAAAACAATACAGGTCAAAACTACTACATCTAATAAGAAGCCGCCACAAAAACCGAAAGATTCAATAAAATACAATATATTAGCGATAGTTCGTCTATCTGGATATGATGAAACAATTCATTTTGATAAATCAAAAATATATCTTGTTCCTAAACATGAATTAACGTCGGTAAATTATTCCTGGAAGGGATTAGAGAGCTATTTATTAAGCACTAAGCTTGTTAATAAAATTTTTGCCTAAGGTATCTCCTGAAAATTAATCTACAAAGATAAGTGAATCTATGTCATTTTTTTGTTGCCGAATCGGCGTGAGGTAATAGTTACTTTATCAAAATATGGGACATGAATATAGTAATGTTGACAGATGGAACTGATAGATACACATTGTCATTTGACATTTGATGAATTAGCTCGTGACATCGATGCCATTTTAGCCCGCAGCATTGCTGCGGGTGTTACCGAGTGGATAACCGTCGGCACAGACCTAAATGAAAATCAAAAAGCAATCGAATTAGCTGAGAAATTTGAAGGTATGTATGCTGCTATCGCAGTCCATCCACACGAGGCGAAAACCGTAACCGAAGAAACCCTACAGGAATTGAAACAATTTGCGCAGCATAAAAAGGTCGTCGCT
>MHYD01000038.1:1114-1653 GCA_001824645.1 Planctomycetes bacterium RBG_13_46_10 | reverse complement strand
AAGTTTTTGCCGAGCACCTGAAAATAGCAGCCGAAATGAATCTGCCCGTTATCATTCATTGTCGCGAGGCTTTTGATGATACTATGCAAATTCTGGAGCAATATCGCAGCGGAATTAAAAATATTGTTTTTCATTGTTTCAGCGGCGATGCTTCACAGGCAAAAATAGTTTTGGAAAAAGGTTTTTATGTCTCTTTTACAGGCGTGGTGACTTTCAAAAATGCTCAAAAGTCACGTCTGGCGGCAAGTGCTGTGCCTTTGGACAGATTGATGATAGAGACAGATGCACCCTATATGTCGCCTGAGCCGATGCGGAAGCAGAAGGTAAATGAGCCTGCCCTTATGGTTCACACCGCTAAGTTTTTGGCCGAGCTAAAAGGAATGGATTTAACCGATTTTGTAAAGGCGGTTACGGACACAAGCCGAAGCTTCTTCGGTCTGCCTCAAAATATCTCGACGGATTAAACCGTTGCCGTCGTTGGTTTGGTCCTTACGGTTATAGGTAAACGGCTTAAGAAAAAATCTGCTGGGCTTCTTGAG
>MHYD01000038.1:1010-1083 GCA_001824645.1 Planctomycetes bacterium RBG_13_46_10 | reverse complement strand
CCTCGTCTGCCAAGCAAAGCTTGGCGCGACGGGCGAGGCGAACGAGGCGGGTCCGTTATAAAATATGCCATAT
>MHYD01000038.1:836-978 GCA_001824645.1 Planctomycetes bacterium RBG_13_46_10 | reverse complement strand
GTCGAAAATAACATCAATCAGACCATCGCCAGCTCCGTCAATGCTGCCTCAGCCGGTATGATGTTCACCGTGCCGGCGTTATTTATTTTAGGCGAGACGGGTTTCAATGCGGTGCTGATGGTTTTCGCCTGCATAGCCGGCG
>MHYD01000038.1:0-702 GCA_001824645.1 Planctomycetes bacterium RBG_13_46_10 | reverse complement strand
CTGCTTTCCGGCATGATATTAAGCGGCATCGTCTATTTTATCAGCCAGCTTTTTAAATTTGAGCAATGGAACCTGGGCCGATTAATCGGATTGCCCGATTATATGAACGGTATATGGTATATTTCCCTGATGACCATCGGTGTTGGCTTTATCGCAGGAAAAGGCGGCTTTTACTTTATCGTCGGCGGCTTTGCCTGCTATTGGATTTTAGCACCGGTGCTTTCTGCGATGAATCTTATGCCGTCACCGGGGACACTTCAGGCCGTACAGCAGACCGTACCTGAGTATCTGCGTCTGAATTTGTTCAGGCCAATCGGTATCGGCATGTTAATCGGCGGGGCTTTGGCCGGCATAGTTCTTGCGCTGCCTCTGATTGTAAGCGCAGTTCGCAGCATGCAAACGGCGAGCAAATTAAAAACCACATCGTCAAAAGATGAAATGCCGATACGTATGCTTTATATCGGAATCGCCGGTGCGACAGTCCTGCTTTTTATCATATCCATTTATTCCGTTAAGGAAATGAGCATACTAAGGGGCTGTCTGATGGCGCTGCTGGGGACTCTTTGGATATGGGTGGCGGGAGTAATTCTCTCTGAGTGTATCGGCAGAACAAACTGGTCGCCGCTGAGCGGCATGACACTGATTGCAGTGACTATTCTAATTGTCATAAGCAGCGGCCTTGGCAAAACACCTGCAATAATC
>MHYD01000037.1:6159-6613 GCA_001824645.1 Planctomycetes bacterium RBG_13_46_10 | reverse complement strand
GTATAGACTGTCTGCTTTTTGGTAGAGGTAAAGACAAAATTTCAAACATTGTATTGATTGAACTGAAACAGTGGTCATCAGTTAAAGCGTTAGAAGATGAGGGCAATTTCGTAGAAACATATACAGGAATGTCAGAGCAGGTAGTGCCTCACCCGTCTCAACAAGCTAAAGGATACGATGGCTATCTAAAAAGTTTTGTATCAGAATTTGAAAATCCTCCACCTCTTATTCTCTTTAGTTGTGCCTATTGTCATAATTACCCCAGAGAAGTCGGTAAAGGACTTTTTGATCCGGTGTATCAGAGTCTTATAGATGACTTTCCTGTGTATACCAAAGAAGATGTTGTGGTTTTAGCTCATAAAATCAAAGAGCTACTTGCAGCTGGTGATGGCTTTGAGATCTTCAATCGTTTCATGCGAAGCCCAATAAGGCCTTCGAAAAAACTTTTAGAAAA
>MHYD01000037.1:4794-6121 GCA_001824645.1 Planctomycetes bacterium RBG_13_46_10 | reverse complement strand
TACTAAATGAACAACTTGTTGCCAAAAATCTTATTTGGTCAAAAGTTAAAAAGGCTGATAAGAAAAAAACCAAATCCGTTATTATTGTCCATGGGGGGCCTGGTACTGGTAAATCAGTAATTGCAATTAACATCCTTGCAGAAGCTGCGCAAAGAGGCAAAAAAGTATTTTACGGGTGTAAATCAAAACCATTTATAGAAGGATTAAAAAAACTTGTCGGCAGAGATGGAGCGTTATTGTTCTCTAATCTATATCGTTTTCTACCAACAAGAGTGAAAGAAAATGAATTGGATTTATTATTAGTGGATGAAGCGCATAGAATTGAGAAGAAAAGCAATTTCCAATACACTCAACCCGAAGATAGAACTGACATGCCTCAAATTGAGCAACTTATTCGATGCGCAAAAACATCTGTTTTCTTTATTGACGACAAGCAAAACGTAAGATCGCAGGAGATTGGGAGTTCGAAATTAATAAAGGATGCGGTAAAAGACTTTAACTGTGAACTCTCGGAGACAACGCTTTACACTCAATATAGATGCATGGGTTCTAATGATTATCTGCTGTGGCTTGAATCTGTTTTGGGTTATACCGAAGAAAAGAGGTTTCTTTGGAAAAATGAAATATTCGACTTCCAGATTGTTGATTCTCCTCAGGCAATTTATGAGAAGTTAAAAGAAAAAGAACAGGAAAAACCAAATTCTGCGAGAATTGTTGCCGGGTTTTGCTGGCCTTGGAGTAAAGAACTTGACGATAATGGAGAGCTTGTCAAAAACGTAAGCATTGGTGACTTTGCTATGCCGTGGGAGACGCATGGCGATATCACTAAACCGCCGAAAGGTTACGTTAAATGGTATGAATGGGCTTATCGTCCGGAAGGTTTTAAACAGGTTGGTTGTATTTATACGGCTCAGGGGTTTGAGTTTGATTATATAGGAGTAATTATTGGTAATGATTTAATCTATGATGCAAAAACCAATAGTCTAAAAGCAGACATTACAGCTACTAGGGATCCGAGACTAAGAAGGGGCAGGGAAAATTTTGAAGCTCACGTCAAAAACATATATAGAACGCTTCTGACCAGAGGGATGAAAGGTTGTTACGTTTATTTTGTGAATAAAGATGTGGAGAAATTTTTTAAGTCACGCATTGGAGATTTGTTGGCTTATCAGGAAGAAACGCTCAGGCTTCCCGATATTGTTACAGATAAAGATCAATTAGGTCGTAGCATAGAACAAGATATTTCTGAACGCCTTAAGTATACGGAGTATTTACCAGTTTATTCTTTAAAGGCTGCGGCAACCCAATTTGGCAAGGAAGAATATGT
>MHYD01000037.1:4634-4765 GCA_001824645.1 Planctomycetes bacterium RBG_13_46_10 | reverse complement strand
AAAAAATGAAACTGGATAAAGACCTGTTTATTGCACAAGTTGTAGGAAAATCTATGGAGCCGACGATTCCTGATGACAGTTATTGTATTTTCAGATTTGAACTGGGTGGTTCGAGAAATGGTAAAGTTGTT
>MHYD01000037.1:4455-4613 GCA_001824645.1 Planctomycetes bacterium RBG_13_46_10 | reverse complement strand
ACGGATCCTGAAACAAACCAGAAGTATACTGTGAAACGATATAGTAGTGAAAAAGAGTATTTTGACGATGGTACATGGCAGCACAAAAAAATTACATTATCGCCAGATAACAGAAAATTTGAAGATATTGTTTTAGAGAAAGTATCTGGCGAAGACTT
>MHYD01000037.1:4217-4382 GCA_001824645.1 Planctomycetes bacterium RBG_13_46_10 | reverse complement strand
TTATTATTTATTCTTGTTGCATTCCTGCCGATATACTGGTATAGTGATTTTTCAGTTGGGTTTATTCTCACGTCTCTCCGGAATATTCTCTTAAACAAAACGAGAGGCAGATTTTACGGCCAATTAGAGGCCTAAAGGAGTTTTTAGTGAGTATAGGTACAGTAA
>MHYD01000037.1:3491-4071 GCA_001824645.1 Planctomycetes bacterium RBG_13_46_10 | reverse complement strand
AAAAAAGGCCCTTGTGCGACTAACGTAATCGCCAGCTAATCCAGAGCAAGATGCCGAAAAAACCAACGGGCTCCGCAAAAGACGGAGCCCGTTTTATTTCAGGCAGCTGGGTCCCCTGTTTGAGGCTCAAGTAGCAGCGCTCGGGGATCTTTCCCCCAATGTTTTACTATGTAAAACAAGACATGGGGGATCTGCGCTTCGCTACGACGCTACGCTACGACAAGTAAGCAGCCCCCGACTACGACATTCGAGGGCAGGCAATCAATCATTTATTTAAGGCAAAAGATATACTCTCTCGAAGTAAGGAAGAGAAGAAGCCATCCTCGCGCCTGCAACCCCACGTGAAACGTGGGGCTAAATACAATAAAAAACCCCCGAAGTTTTCAGCTTCGGGGGCAGTTTCTTTTCTCTTAAACATCTTACTGCGGTTTACTTTACTACTCGTCTTCGTCGCTATCGGTTCCCATTCGGCTGGGTCCGGTCACGCTGGAAATATGGTCTTTCGAAACAGGATGCTCCTGGGTTGGCTGCTGGTCTCTGGGGTGGGCCTTATCGTAGGTCTCTTTGAGCTTCCTGGTGG
>MHYD01000037.1:913-3411 GCA_001824645.1 Planctomycetes bacterium RBG_13_46_10 | reverse complement strand
TTTAACATGTGGGTCGCGAAGCTGTGCCGAAGGGTATGCGGGCTGATAGCGATATCGAGGCCTGCCATTTTGAGGTATTTATCCATTTTGCGGCGGACGCTGCGTGTGCTGAGTCGTCGGCCATGCTTATTAACGAACAGGACGCGAGCATCGAAATTGGGGTTGCTCTGGGCCCTTTTGTTGCGGAATTCCATATAGTGCTGAATGACCTGCAGGGCGGAGGTGCCGATTGGGACGATTCTTTCCTTTTTGCCTTTGCCGCGGACGTGGATGACTTCGCCGAGGAAGTCGACATCGTCCATATTGAGGGCGACAAGCTCGCTGACGCGGACGCCTGTGCTGTAAAGGGTCTCCATAATGGCGCGGTCTCTTGCGCCGAGCCAGCTATCCATCGGGGGTGTCTCGAGCAATCTCTTGACGTCTGCGTATTCGAGGAATTTGGGCAGGCGCTTTTCCTGTTTTGGGGTGCGAACGGCCATAACAGGATTGGAGGAGAGATGGTTTCTTTTAACGAGGAACTTGTAGAAGCTTCGCAGCGTGGCGAGCTTGCGAGCTATTGTTGACTTGGAATAGTTCTTTTCATTGAGAACGGCCAGATAGGCCCTGACGGAATTGACATCCACTGAAAGAAGCAGCTGGTCCAGCTTGACAGCGACAGCGGTAGCAGTGCCGCCATGGGTTGCGCCAGCCGAGGCGTGCTCATCGTGATGGCCTGAGCGGCCAACCAGAAACTGGCTAAACTGCTCGAGGTCCGCACCGTAACACTTGGCGGTATGCGGAGAAAAACGCTTTTCCAACTTCAAGTAACTTAGAAACTCCTGAACCATTGCATTGTCTTCCATAATTGCACCTACCTATTCAAAGTATGTTTATGAAGTAAAGGGTTCCTGACCTTTCAAAATCTTATACATCGGGCGTTACTGCGGCTGCGAGTCTTCCTGCAAGACGGTTTTCTGTTCGCCTAAAAGTTTATCAGCCTGGTTGATGAGCGACTGGGCGAGTTTGAAACTGAGGACGGCGGCGTCGAACCAATCGAAGTTCGTGCGTTTGTCCTTAGCCTGCTCAATCAGGGCATCGAGAAGCTCGTCTTCGGCGCCGCTATCGTAACGGAAGATAAACTTCTCGGTACCTTTGTTTAGAACCAACTGCTGCTTTTTATATTTTGCCATCAGAGACGCCTATAATTCTTATCGGTCTAAAAGTCGGAAAACCAACTGCTAAAGTTCAAATTTTCCCGACAAATTTCGATAAAATCGAAGCTTTGGGAAACGTTACAACGCTTTTATCGGCCAATAAGAGTATCGGCTTTACAAAAATGAATACGAATTCTGCAATTAAGCGCAAATTCACCAAATTTTTATTGGTCTATCCTGCCTCGGCTCGGTGCCGCGGGGAGACGGGCGGCGAGGGGCGGGAAATTAGTCGGCGATTTGCTTTGAAAAGAAGATAACGCCATCCTTATTTTGGGAATCGATGGCGCCCTGCTGCTGGAGGAGAGTGATATACTTTAAGGCCTCGTTTGGGGTGATGCTTAAAGCTGCGGATATGTCACTGAGGGAGCAAGGCCTGCGTTTCAGCATTGATAATACGTCTTCGGCCCTGGCCTGGAAGTTTCCGCCTTGCCGGGCCGATGAGAAATCGGCGATGAGCTCGCAGTTTTCGCCGAGCTGTTGGGCGATGGCGCGGAGTCTTTCGGGGTCGAGGGCTTTGATGCCGGGCTCGGTGGTGGGTCGAACGGCGGTGTTCAGCTGGACCTTGTCGGGGCGGATGCGGTCGATGGCTTCTTTGATTTTTGCAATCTGGTGATTATCAGTATTAAAACCATCGATGAGAAAAACTTCGAGCCAGATTTGGCCGGAGAACTCGTCACGAAAGGCGCACAAACCTGAAACGAGCTTTTCGATAGTTAGGCCTGTGTGCGGGCGATTTATCCGCTGATAGGTTTGCTCGTCGCCGGCATCCAGAGAGGGCAAAACGACGTCGGCCTTGGCGCAATCGGCCCGAACATCCGGTTTGTAGAGCATGGTGCCGTTGGTAAGTATGGCTACGGGGATGGCGGTGAGTTTTTTTATGCCGTCGATAAGGGCACCGAGGCGGGAGTGGAGGGTCGGCTCACCGGAACCGCCGATGGTTAGAAAATCGGCCTGCAGGCCCGCGACTAATTTTTCTTTGAGCTCGGCGAGAACAGCTTCGACAGGTATGAAATCGCTGCGCTCGAGGTTTTTTTCGGTGGTTTTGCCGAGCTGGCAATAAACGCAATCGAGACTACAGAGCTTAAACGGGACGATATCGACGCCGAGACTGCGTCCAAGTCTTCGCGAAGGTACTGGGCCATATAGATATTTTTTTTCTTCGGGCACTTATCTACTTCCGCACGACTTCGAATATTTTTTTGCAGACTTTTAATAAATCTTCGAGCCAATCGATTGGCATAATGCTGGCGGCGTCGGATTTTGATTTGGCGGGGTCGGTGTGCACCTCGATGAAAAGCCCATCGG
>MHYD01000037.1:0-858 GCA_001824645.1 Planctomycetes bacterium RBG_13_46_10 | reverse complement strand
GCTGGCATTACCGAGGCCGCCCGGCTGCTGGGTGCTGTGTGTGGCATCGAAGACAACGGGACAGCCGAGCTTTTTCATAGAGACAATAGCGGTCATATCGTTGACGAGCCGATTGTAGCCGAAAAATGTTCCTCGCTCGGTGAGCAATATTTTTTTGTTATCGCAGGCGCGAACCTTTTCGACTGCGTTTTTCATTTCATCGGGCGAGATGAACTGGCCTTTCTTTATATTCACGGGCTTTCCAGTTTTGGCGCAGGCACAAAGCAAATCGGTCTGCCTGCAGAGGAAAGCAGGCACCTGGAGGCAGTCAACAACTTTGCCGACAGCCTCGGCCTGGGCAGGCTCGTGCACATCAGTCATAACAGGCAAGCCGGTTTTCTGACGAACTGCCGCGAGAATCTCCAGGCCTTTTTCCAAACCGGGGCCTCTGAAACTGCGCAGGCTGGAGCGATTGGCCTTGTCGAAACTTGCCTTGAAAATCATTCCCACGCCGGTGCTTGCGGCGATTTTGACGAGCTTGTCAGCGATATTCAAGCAGATGTCTTTGCTCTCGATGACGCAAGGACCAGCGATTACAAATAAAGGCGCATCTGTGCCAATATTAACATTGCCGATTTTGAAATTTGCTTTATTCATATTTCATCCTAATGCCCTGACAATTCTTGTTCTTATTCCTGCCGGCTTGGCGCCTTCCGGCACGATGCAATTGACCGCCCGCGGTATCACTTTAATCTGGACCGGTAAAGCAGGGCCGGGGTCGCCATCAATTTCGGTATCTACGGCGGCGCCGTCCGAACTTACGGAAACCTCTCTGCCCTGGCGATAGATAACGTCAGAGCAATTGATGTCCCTTTTGAG
>MHYD01000036.1:4489-8174 GCA_001824645.1 Planctomycetes bacterium RBG_13_46_10 | reverse complement strand
ACGGCTCTACAATTACCGACAATCTTATTTACAATCCCAATCTGCAACCTCACGAATCCGATGGTTTCACCAGTGGCACCTTTGACGACCGCTGGGCATTCACCAGCAAATCAACTCCGCTCAACTACGGCTCCGCCGCCGCATTGGCCGCCGCCAGCCGCGCCTTGCGCGGATACAACGATGCCCTTGCCGATGAGTGTCTGACCACCGCCAAAAAAGTATGGGACGACGAGCACTCTCACGAGCCAAACTTATTCAGCTTCGGCAACACCACCGGAGGCCAGTTGGAAGCCGAAGAGCTTGCCGCCGCTGTTGAGCTTCTGATATGCACCAAAAATGCCAAATACGCGAAAAGAATAGATGAACTCCTCCCAGCCGTCGAAAAACACGACCGCCTCGCCCTACTTATCATCCGTGCTATGCCGTATATGGATAAATCCTTCTCTGAAAAATTAAAGCCGCTCGTCATCACTTATAAAAATCAGCTCGATAAACTTTACCAGGAAAACCCCTTCGGCGTCCCCATCTCAACTCGCGGCTGGGCAGGCAGCGGCATAGTCATCTATTCCGCTATAACAAATTATTACCTGCACAAGGCCTTCCCCGACATCATCGGCCCCGAATATACCCTTAGTGGATTGAATTACATCTATGGCTGCCATCCCGGCTCTGACATCTCTTTCGTCTCAGCCGTTGGAACCCATTCAAAAAAAATCGCCTACGGAAACAATCGTGCCGATTTCTCGTTCATCGCTGGCGGCATCGTCCCCGGCACTCTCATCATTAAACCCGACTTCCCCGAAAACAAAGAAGACTGGCCTTATCTTTGGGCAGAAAACGAATACACCATCGGCAACGCCGCCGCCTACATCTTCCTCGTAAACGCCGCAAACGATTTACTAAATTAGGCTAACTATATTTTAATATACGAATATAGCTCAGATAAATAATCCTCGCCTACTTTAAGCACGCTACCGTCTGGGCCATCAGTATCTGTTCCGGCTTTACTTTTATCACTTCGCTGAATTTATTCTCGTCTATCATTCCCCGGATTACCGTCCCTAATCCTTCTGATGCGCAATACATATGAACGTTCTGCGAAATGCATCCCAGCTCAACCGCTATCCAGCGGTCCCGTTTTGATTGAGGCATCGGCCGTGACTCATCCTGCCAGTTCTTTAAGTTAAGAACATAAACTAAATTCAGCGGTGCGATGTAAACGAACTCCTGCATACCGCTGTCTCTTCGGAAATCGCCTTTCACAACCAGCTTAAGCTCGTGCTTCGCCACATCGTAGAAATAAACGCCTTCCGGCAGCACCGCGTAAATATCGACGGCATACTTGGCCCTTGCCGCCGGCGCAGTGCGCTTGCCGTCAGACCTGTTCACGCCGTCCGCCGACCAAAGCACTTCCGAAAGCTGCTGCAGCGTCAGCTTCTTGTCCGATAGGTTCCGGTCAGTTCTCCTCTTGCTCAGTGCTTCCATCGTCGGAATGCCCTTCTTCAAATCAGGCTGAATCAGCTTGATTACCCCTTCAGTTTCGGTTACCGGCTGCCCCTGCGGTGCAGCACTGGTCATCGTGTTTGCATCTGCGGAAAAACCCGCCTTTGCCGATGCCAGCATCGCCAGTGCCGGCACACTCTTCAAAAATGTCCTGCGATTCATATTAACCTCCATTCAATTTCTTATTGTGTCACGGCCTGGTAGCCGATGCCGTCATACCAAGTGCGGCAGCCATGTGTTTTGTGTGCCGGGTCGTCGTCAACAAACACTGTTATCGTCGTTCCCTTCACCTCGCCGAGGTACCCTTGCCACAACGTCCTATTGCCCTCGCTCATCAACGGCGCCGCCTTAAAGTCTTCCGCTTTGGCAAGGGCTGCTGCCGGGGCGCCTATGGGTGCTGTCTCCTGCGAAAGCGCTCTCGAGTAGAAAAGCGGCAGCTGCGTATCTTTCCCATTCAAATCCGCCCGGATGCGCCAATTACTGTCGTCGCTCCAGAAATAAACGTATACCTTGTAGGTCCCCTCAGGCAGACCGCTGACCGTTGTCACCAGGCGAGGACAATCTTCTGTGTTTACGCCGGGTGGGTCACTGAATGTCCCCCCTGATTCGTATATCGTGCCTGAACCGCTCGGATTTGCAAATCCTGTCCGCAGGCGCCAAAGGTTATCGGCGCCGCTGTTCTCAGTCGCGGGCGTAAACACTCCGCCAGAGGCCAATTTGGTGTTGCCTGTATTTCCATCGGTAGCATCGACATAAGTTATCTTCTCAGCCGCCACCGCCGCGGTAGACACAACCATAGCAAATATAAGACAACTGGAAATAATTACCCCTTTGCACATAATTTCTTCCTCCTTAAAAATAAGGCTGACAAAACTTATAACACGTTAAGAATCTTCCGTGATTCAGGGACGTTTGTCAATTAAATACCAGCCCCGCATCTTCATCCTGAACGAATTTTTGCTGAGTAGAGTTGAAGCCTGCAAGTGATACAACTATTTCTATATGAAGAACTTAAGGCAGAACCTGTGATTTTAGCCATGTCATCGGAAAATTCCGGCCCGGACAATCTGTTACCGTTCCAACTCCCGGAGTGTCTTTATGACCATAAACCCGGCTTCTCGGTATCCCGTACCGGTTTTGCAAAAAGCGCACAAGTTTAACCAGCGATTGCATTTGCGCATTTGTCGGCTGTGTCTTATTGAAGTCTCCCACCAAACAAATCCCCACAGCATCCTTATTCGCCCAGTTTCCCGGCGTCCCTCCAACATGCGCACCTGTAACCTGCTTTTGCCACCGGTATGTTACCTCAACCTCCCCATTACCGCTGTTGCTTCCGTTACCTACAACAAAATCGTACCCGACGCCCTGCCAATGGTTATTTTCCCTGTGCCACTTGTCAAATATAGCCGAATCGCCGTTCTTCGTTCCAGAATGATGTATTACGATAGCAGTCCATTTTTTCTCCACCGACGAAGGCGGAACCCAGCCCTGCGTAAGACCTTCACCGCCTGAAACCGCCCTGCCTGGGGCTGGTGTCGAAAGCCTGGGCTTTACAGTCTCGCTGCTCTTGTAATAATCAGTATCATACGTAATCTGGGGCATCGGCTCATCTTGAACCGCACAACCGCCCAAAACAAATATGCTGCACAAAAGAAGTACTTTATTAAGCATCTTTAATTATCCGTTCCTTCTGCTATTACGTCCCCGTTATTATGCCGTAGATTATGCCTGTGCCCGCTTCCGAGGTTCCGGCAAAGGGGGCTTTTCTTTATACCTGACCATATGCACGCGATTGCCGCTTTTGTTGTATTCGACTAAATCCATATACGATTGCATAAGAAGTATTCCCCTGCCCTCGTTCTTATAAAGATTTTCACCCAGTCGCGGGTCAGGCACGGTTTCGGGGTTAAAGCCCCTGCCCTCGTCCGTCATAGAAATTTCGACTTTATCCGCGCTCACCGAATAATCAACTTTAACCTCTTTGTCAGGGTCCCATTTATTGCCGTGCTTGATGGCATTAATCAAAGCTTCTTCCAGGGCAAGATGAACGGCAAAAATGTCTTCTTCGTCGAAATTGTGGGCCTTGAGCTTGGGTAAAATCCACCCGCACACCTCTGCAATAGCAAAGGGTGTACTTGCGATAGCCATTGAGTGTTTAGTCGGGGCTCTCGATGCCATGACC
>MHYD01000036.1:4341-4468 GCA_001824645.1 Planctomycetes bacterium RBG_13_46_10 | reverse complement strand
CTTTTTGCTGACTCTAATTAAAAGCCCTAAAACCGCCGACGACAGAAACTGGACATTCGAAAAATCCAGTATGAGCCGGATGCCGCCGGTGGCGGATTCGATGACAGACATTAAGGATTCCTGTAGT
>MHYD01000036.1:3897-4232 GCA_001824645.1 Planctomycetes bacterium RBG_13_46_10 | reverse complement strand
TACATTTATGTGGTTTGTAGAAGAGGTCGGCGAGCTTTCTACCGCGCTTGTCTCTAAAGACGACAAAAATAAGCACGAGGAATTCGCCGATGTATTTGCGTGGCTATGTACGCTCGCAAATATCAGCGATGTTGACCTCGAAAAGGCCTGCAAAAAATACACCACCAATAAGGTCAAAGGCTTCAAGCCAAAGTAAGTGCCTGCATTTATTGCGTAGTTTACAGAGCCGCGACAGTGATGGAGCGGTAATCCCATACCGCGGCAATCTCAAAATTGGTTAGCCCCCAACTTTACGTTGGGGGTTCTTTCGTTTCCTAATTTTCATCGTTTGGTTT
>MHYD01000036.1:1004-3890 GCA_001824645.1 Planctomycetes bacterium RBG_13_46_10 | reverse complement strand
TGACATCTGCTTGGTGGTTGGTTAGCCCCGCCGCTTGCGGCAGGGGATTGTTCACCCGGGGGTGATACCGATTTTATTTCTATTCTTCGCAAAACTTTAGATATTTGAGGATAGCCGTTATTTTTATTAAGACTAACTAAATAGCAATATCTTTTCCTTAATGCACTATGATAGTAAATCCAATCTACATTTTTATAAAACCTGCTTTTAGGGGAGACAACTTCATATCTATATCTCCATATTCTATGTGGCGAACTTAGGTATTTACTGGTAACTATCCGTATATATATTTTTTGACCAAGCATTTTAACACTACCACATTCAACACTCTTATTTGAAAGTTTTCTTCTCACATCAACAAATCCCGGCAATCTCTTCGTTGCGTTTTTTGCAGATTGTTTTGCTAATTTATCAACGGCCCTGCTGTGTTCGTTAGATTTTCTTCCTACCCATTGAACATCCACTCTTTTACGAACTTTATTAGCTTCTTTCAAAAGTTCCTTCCATAGGTCTATATTTTGAACTGGTGCTCCTGCACGTGTATACCATTTATTTTTAGACCAGTAATAGCCTGCTGTTTTATAATGATCTGCTACGTAACTCGAATCAGTGTTTATGATTATTCTTGACACTTGTTGCAAATCACAAAGCTTCGATGCTTGCTTCAACGCCACAATACACGCTTTGAGTTCCATTTCATTACTAGTTGCACCTATATATCCTTCAGGAGCAAAGCTCTGTTCTTCTTTATTCATATAGTCAGGAAACACAAATCTTATCCCGATACCACCCCTTCTTGGAGATGAAAAAGATGAACCATCTGTAAAAATATTCAAAGCGGTTACATCAAACATAAAATGTCAATTTCTACCAATCGACTACTTGTCTTATCATAACAAATATCTAATTATTTATTAGTTTGCAAATTTCTAAAAGGTTGAGGTATCGACTTACTAGGGTCTGCTTTTGCGTTCTTAAGATAAGTAGTAATGTTTGATTTTAATTTTGAGTTCCAGTTAGGTTCTCGAACTTCATACTCAATTACTCGCAAGTGCCTCAAATCAAAAGGAATATCTTCAAGGTTCCCTGTAGTAAAAATCACTGGTTTATTAGCGGCATGTGCTAATCCAAGTTCGTAAAATACGTTAGGATTTTTGCCGGTAAGATCTGCAAGAAGAACTTTAGACTTTTCTATTTGCTCCCATATTTGTTCGACTACACTACCTGTACTAAACAGTTCATCTGCCCTAACAGGTTCAAAGCCAGCTTCTTTAATTGCGGGTATATATACCTCCTTGTAATATTTATCAAACCATTCGCCAAATGGCATCATAACAAAACAGGTATCTAGAAACTCCCTCACCCCAGACTCGCCTTCCACGGAGATATTTGTTCCTGTATCGATTATCGTAACAGATGGTTTGTTTTTCTCTACAACATCTTCACCTGATGCTCTAAATGCTTTCAAAAAACTTAAGTTATTTAAAAAGACCTCTGCAAATGTTTTGACCCTATCACGAGAAATATTAAAACTTCGAATTAAAGTGTTTTCAAAAAACTCGTCTTCTGGAATCTTTTTCCCTTTATAGAAATTCTCAACTTCCTTAAAATCCTCAACATTACGAAAAGCTCCCAATAAAGCTTTCTGCCTTTGATCTGGTGAACTGGGTGATACAATATCTTCTCCTAGTTTTTCTAATTTTACTAAAGCTGTGGCCCCAGATCCGGAAGTTATTCCATACAAACTGCCTGATTTTAATAAATCTTGAAAACGCCAGTCATTAGACTTGTTAAAACCTACAGCCTTTACAAGGTCTTCTGCTCTTGTCGGATTTCCGGCATATTTTTCTTCTAGGGCTTTAGCAATCTTTAATGCATCTTCAAGTGTATTTTTGGGAAATTTCCATGGTGACGTTGTCTTTGCATTGCTAGCATTTATTTTACTTTTTCTCCCTTTTGTTGTGTTTGCTTTTTTAGCTTTAGTGTCGCTATCATTCCTTTGCACTTCTTCATTTGCCATCTTATAAACTCCTTTTTCAAAACAACTGTTAACATTTACACAATCTTTGGTGGCCAGAAAGAAATGGAATTCGGTGTGTCTAATCGATAGGTCTATTTGGCCTAATTTTAGGCATCGCCGACAATCCATATACGTCGGCACTCTATATCTTATATAAAACTCAAGCCATTTGGCCGAGATTCTAATCCTTAGCGGGATTCGAACCCGCACGCCCTTAAAGGCAAGCGTTTGGTAAACGCCTCCGTCTGCCAATTCCGGCATAAGGCCATAAAAATATAATGGCAATCCTCCCTAAAATATGCAAACCTCGTGCCAGGAACGTCTTATAGCTTTTCGCCTTTTTCAGACTAAAAACACATTTTCCAAGTTTAATTGAAGACAAAACCCTGCCAAAATGGCACTCGAATTAACTCTGAGATGTTTTTCCTCCGCCGTTGCTCATCTATTGTACCTCTAAATCTCTCAATCAGTCAACCCAAAAACCGCATCAATTAGTGTTCATCTGTGGTTAATTTTTGTTGACTTTTCCTCCAAAATCTGTTAAAATACCCCCAGTTTATCAGTAGATAAACGCATATCGCCACCGAGTGGCAAGGTCTTCAAGCCAGTAGGCACAGTTAATACCAATTAACAATTTAACTGTTTAACCATTTAACCAAAAAGGAGCAGCTCCCTATGGCATCTAACTCTCAACTTCTCGCCAACCGTCTTAACTGTCAAAAATCAACCGGCCCCCGCACCATTGAGGGCAAGACCGCCGTCTCACAAAACGCCGTCAAGCACGGCTTAAGGGCCGAACAGGATGTAATCACATCCGAAAGCGAGGCCGATTTCGACCTCTACCGTCGCCAAATCCTCGATGAGCT
>MHYD01000036.1:152-952 GCA_001824645.1 Planctomycetes bacterium RBG_13_46_10 | reverse complement strand
TCTTGGCGTTTGAAACGCGCTGGACGCTTCCAGAACCAGGCCATCGATGTTTTGAACTCCAACCAGACTAACGACCCGTTGAAAAAACTTACCCAATCCCTGATTTTCAAAAGCCTGAACCAACCGCAGCCTGCTCCTTCCGCTTCCGACAACCATTTAGCCCTCGGCCGTTTGGTCGTGAAGGATTTTTCTAATGAAAGGGTCCTTGAGCACCTCTTAATGTATGAGCGCCGGATTGAGCACAGTCTCTACAAAACGCTCCTCGAATTCCAGCGCCTCCAAATCGCAAGGAAACTCAAGGATGAGGGATTATAAAATATTGATTTGATGGAAAACCAAAACATAGTTTCTTTTTTTCTCCACCAGCTCCAAGCGGCTATGGAGATTCTCTGTTCACAGCAGGAAAACCTACGAAAAAATGAACAAATTATGCCAAACAAAGCCAATTTCCGAAATGCCAAAAATGCTTGTAATTGCAGTCTTAATAATGACTTATAACAAAAACATCGAACAAAGAATTGTCAAAAACAAAGCCAAAACAAACCCAATCAAAGCCGATTTTGAAAGGAGCCAGGCCTGCTTATTGTTTCTCATTGTCGCCTATTTCGTCAGGAGACTGCGGCTCGGCAAATACGCCTGCTGCCGCTATCGCGCGGTAAAAACACCAACCCAAGCCGCCGACTATAATCAGAAATACGACAGCGAGGATTACATAGGAGACACCGCTGAGCTCATGACGAGCAGGTATTTCCATCTTATGAACTTCCACTTTGCTGGTCAGGCCGAACAGAACCGCCGCA
>MHYD01000036.1:0-123 GCA_001824645.1 Planctomycetes bacterium RBG_13_46_10 | reverse complement strand
CACGCCGGCCCATCTCGCCAGCCAAGATGCCCGAGCAGTCGAAGTGTCGCAGTATTCCAAAATATAGTTACTTAACAATATCGCAATAGTCCCGCCGACCGGTAATGCCCAAAGCGCAATGTT
>MHYD01000035.1:19760-19945 GCA_001824645.1 Planctomycetes bacterium RBG_13_46_10 | reverse complement strand
ACAGCAGCACAGCAGGAAACACCCGTTGCCAGTTCGGAAGTCTTATCTTGTTTTTACAGTTTGTTATCATTTGTTATCTCCTTTTAAAGTGGTTTTAATGAATCTTGTTCAAAAAATAACGCATTATTTATCACTTGTCAACTCATCTCGGCGAAGGTGCTATAGAGTGCACAAAGAAGCAACCA
>MHYD01000035.1:7943-19736 GCA_001824645.1 Planctomycetes bacterium RBG_13_46_10 | reverse complement strand
CCGGAATTCGGTAAAATTATAAAGTTGTGTATTGACATTTATGAAAAACAAAGTAGAATCATATGATTTACGACGTGGCTTAAACCAAGTCTTGAATGTCTGATAATCCTTTTTGAGAGTTATTTATGTATTCAGATTATATACGAAATGTAGCAATAATTGCCCATGTTGACCATGGCAAGACAACGCTGGTGGACCAGCTTCTGTACCAGTCGGGAATGTTTCGGCAGGAAGAGCTCGATAAGCTGGCAGGCAGCGAGCACGCATTGATTATGGATTCAAATCCGCTCGAGCGGGAGCGCGGCATAACCATTCTGAGTAAAAACTGTGCGATCTATTACACAGACTCCAAAGGTGATGAATATAAAATCAATATAATCGACACGCCGGGACATGCTGATTTCGGCGGGGAGGTCGAACGTGTCCTGAAAATGGCGGATGGCGTACTGCTTTTGGTCGATGCATTTGAAGGGCCTATGCCGCAGACAAGATTTGTATTGACCAAGGCCCTTGAGCATAAGCTAAAACCCATCGTTGTAATCAACAAAGTTGACCGCGAAAACAGCAGGCCTGATGACGTTGTTAATGAAGTTTTCGATTTACTTGTCAGGCTCGGCGCCAGTGATGAGGCCCTTGACTTTCCTCTTGTTTACGCATCGGCAAAGGAGGGATGGGCGACGAAGAATCTCAAGAAGAAAACTGATAATATGCAGGTAATATTCAAAGCCATCATCAATAGTGTTCCTCCTCCACAGGCCAAAGCCGATGCTCCTCTGCAAATGCTCGTGATGAACCAGGAATATTCGGATTACGTTGGACGCATAGCAATAGGCAAGGTTTTCGCAGGTCAGATAAGCCAGGGCCAGAGTGTTACTGTAATCGACAAAAATGGCCTGCATACTCTGCAAAAGGTTCTCCAGATTCATCAGTTTCACGGTCTCGGCCGAAAACAGGTTCAAACCGCTCAGGCGGGCGATATATGCACGATATCGGGACTTGATCCTATAGAGATTGGTGACACTATTGCCTGTGCGGATAATCCTTCGGTGCTTGCGGTTATTTCCGTTGATGAACCGACGATGACTATGACATTCAGAGTCAACGATGGGCCTTTCGCGGGCAGAGACGGCAAATATGTCACGAGCAGGCAGATTGGCGAGAGACTTGAAAAAGAGCTTCAGCACAATATTGCGTTGAGGGTCCAAGCCGGGCAAACGACTGAAGAATTTAATGTCTCTGGCAGAGGGCTGATGCACCTCGGCATTTTGCTGGAGAATATGCGGCGTGAAGGGTATGAGCTTTGTGTGGGCAAGCCTAATGTAATTTTGAAAATGATTGAGGGCATCTCTCATGAGCCGATAGAATTACTTGCAGTGGATTGCCCATTGGACTACCAGAATTCTGTGATGAGTCTCTTGGGGGACAGGCGAAGTGAAATAATTAAAATAGATGCCAAAAGCGGGACAAGCGATTTTATCCACATGGAATTTTCTATACCATCGCGTGGTTTGTTCGGCCTTCATGCCAGGATGATGAATGCGACCCAGGGTAAAGCGGTTATGCATCATTCGTTTGAAAGATATGAGCCGATGCGCGGAGCGATACCTCAGCGTAAAGCAGGTGTTATGATTGCTACCAATACAGGCCAGGTGACAGCTTATGCACTTGATGCTTTATACGACCGAGGCATTTTTTTTGTTGAGCCCGGTGAAAAAGTATATGGGGGACAAGTAGTCGGGGAGCACTGCAAGGAGAACAGCATTCCTGTCAACGTGGTGAAAGCCAAGCAGCTTACCAACATTCGGGCGGCAAGCAAGGACGAAGCAGCCAGGATCAGAGATGCAAGAAAAATGAGTCTTGAGGCGGCGATGGAGTATATTCAGGAGGACGAGCTTGTTGAGATTTGTCCTAATTCGATTCGCATCCGCAAACGACTACTGAAAGAAGAGGACAGGCGGCGTCACGCTCGCAAGACCATTCGGTAATATATTCCTGTATGGTGCGATATGCCACTCTGCGAAGTACCCTACGTGGCATGAGATAATCTGATTTCCCTTTATTCGTTTGCTCCGCAGCATTTTTTGTACTTTTTTCCGCTGCCGCAGGGACAGGGGTCATTTCTTCCGACCTTCGGCTGGTCGAGCTTAATCTGCTTTACCTTCTGTTCGCCCTGCGGGGCCTGGGCGGCGGCCCGCTGACGCTCCGCCATAGCGAACTGGCCGACCTGGTCATGGGCCGTTTGGCTCACGTTCCAGACGCTCCTTGCTCTCGTACCGGCTTCCAGGTGCACCCTGAATATAATATTTGTCACCCGGTCCTCGATGGCTTCGAGCATTTCGTTGAACATTCGGAAGCCCTCACGCTTGTATTCGGTTTTTGGGTCTTTCTCGGCGAAAGAGCGGGTCCAAATACTATCTTTCAGGTGGTCCATCGAATAAAGATGGTCCTTCCAGGTTCCATCGTAAACCTGAAGCAGAACATACCTTTCCAGGTCGCTAAGCTCACTGCGCAAAAATTCCCTGCCCAGCTCGGTCAATCTGTCTTTAAGCCCTGTTTTTTCGCCCAGGTCGTCCTCGGTTATGGAAGTGTTGAATCGTTCGTTGGCCCATTTAATTAACTCGCTGACATCCAGGCTGGCGATTTTATCCGCCAACTCTTGTTCCAATTGGCCGTCATTGAAGATTTCACTGAACTGGAGGAGTTGTTTTTGTAAAAGAGCAGGCTTGGTATTTTGAATTTGCTCGATGGAAAGGGAAGCGTTATATTTCTTTTTCGCCCATTCAACCAGCTTCTCGTAAGCATAAACATTAGGGCCCTGCGGCCCATAGACCATGCTCATCGCAAATTCGACCGGATATTCAATCTCTCTTTTTTTGTACCTGGCAGCAGTTTGTTCGGCAAGGAGCTGGCGGATCTCAAGGGTCTTTAGATTTTTTAACTGTTCGATATCCAGCTTTATATCGAACTTGGCCCGAGCCCACTCGGTAAACGTACGCGGCGCAAAATCATCCTTAAGGAACTCGTTTAGCTGCGAGCAGTCTTTTTTGTCAATCTGTTCAGAGGCGGCGGAAATCAACTGCTCCTGAATCTCCTCCGGCGTTTGATTTTTTATTTTAGCAGGGCTCAAACTGACACGAAAAGCGCTCATTGCCCACTTGGATAAACCATTAACATCCCAGGTGCTCTTATCTTCATCTTCCTCAAAATATTCACCTATCGAAAGAGATATATCATCGGCTGTGCTGCCTTTGGCTTTTTCTTTTATCAATTTCTCGATTTCAGCCGGCTCACTGCCCATGATGTCTGAAGGATTCAGGTCGACGTCGAAATTGGTTCTGGCCCATTCGACAATACATTTAACAGGGTAGCTTTCATTCAAAATGGTCTCACAGCTTTTTGTGATAGTTTTGTCAATCATATCTTCAATGATTTTTTTGAGGCCCTTGCCCGCCAAAATTTTGCGCCTTCGCGAGTAGAAAATTTTTCGCTGGTAGTCCATCACCTCATCGTATTCGAGCAGGCTCTTGCGTATCTCGAAGTTTCGCTCCTCAACTTTCTTTTGTGCCTTTTCGATGCCTTTGCTTATTCGCGAATGATATATTGGCTGGCCTTCTTCCCAGCCTATCCACGATAACGCTTTGACAGTCCATTCCGGGGCGAAGATTTTCAACAAATCATCGTCGAAGCACAGGAAGAACTGGCCAGAGCCTGCGTCACCCTGCCTGCCCGCCCGGCCGCGGAGCTGATTATCGATTCTTCTTGCCTCGTGACGCTCGGTCCCAAGGACGTGCAATCCACCGATTTCAGCTACGCCAGGGCCAAGCACAATATCAGTGCCTCTGCCGGCCATGTTTGTGGCGATGGTTATATTGCCTCGCATTCGGCCGTCCCGGCCTTTATATTGCTGGCCCGCTTTGGCAACGATGGCCGCTTCTCTTTCATGGTGTTTGGCGTTGAGAAGCTCGTGCTCGAGACCATACATACGCGTAAGGGCTGCTGAAAGCGCCTCGTTTTTTTCCACGCTTGTTGTGCCTACAAGCAGAGGCCGGCCGGCGGAACTAATTTCATTTATCTCCTCCACGATTGCATTAAACTTTTCCTTAATTGATTTATAAATTACATCTTCCAGGTCCTGCCTGATACAAGGCTCGTTGGTAGGTATCACAACAACATCAAGTTTATATATCCTTATAAACTCTTCGGCCTCGGTGGCCGCGGTTCCGGTCATTCCGGCTATCTGGTCATAGAGCTTGAAGAAGTTCTGAAGAGTGATGGTAGCAAGGGTTTGCGTTTCTTCCTTTACGGTGACGCCTTCCTTGGCTTCGACCGCCTGATGAAGACCATCGGACCACTGCCTGCCGTGCATGAGCCTGCCGGTAAATTCATCGACGATGATAACCTTGCCGTCCATGACAACATAATCTTTTTCTTTTTCAAATGTCACGTGCGCCCGCAGACTTTGCTCCAGAAGATGGGGCCACTCTATATTTGAGCCGGTGAAGAACGAGCCTACACCGGCTGCTTCCTGTGCGGCACCGATGCCTTCGTGGGTGAGGTGGACGGCTTTTTTATCCGGCTCGACCTCGTAGAACTGGGTCGTGGAGGCAAGTCTGGCCTGGGCGGCTTCGAGGTCGGTCTGGCTTTTTTCGAGAAATTTCTGGGCTTTTTCGATTCGAGCTTGGTCTTTTTCTCTTTTGGCTTCAGAAATTTCTGCCGGAGCGCTGTCGATGGTCCGCTGGGCGGAATCAATCTGCCTTTTAAGGTGCTCATAATGCGCCTGCTTTTCTATTAGCTTTTTTGCCACCTGGTCAGCCTTTTTGTACCTGGTGACATCATCAAAAGCCGGGCCGGATATAATCAGAGGCGTCCTGGCCTCATCAATCAGAATCGAATCGACCTCGTCAACAATTGCGTACTGCAGCGAGCTCTGGACCATTTGCTCAAGTGACATCTTCATATTATCGCGGAGGTAATCGAAGCCGAATTCGTTATTTGTCCCGTATGTTATGTCACGGGCGTATTGGTCCTTGCGCTCGTCGCCGCTTGTGTCCATATCAGCTTGGATTGCGCCAACAGTCAGTCCCAAAGCTTGATAAACCGGGCCCATCCACTGGGCATCGCGTTTTGCCAGATAATCGTTGACGGTAACTATGTGCACTTTTCTGCCCGTAAGATGAACGAGGTATGCCGCCAGCGTTGCTACTAATGTTTTGCCCTCGCCGGTGGCCATCTCGGCGATTTTTCCGTTGTAGAGAACATTGCCCCCGATAATCTGCACATCGAAATGGCGCATTTTGATATTTCGCCTCGCTGCTTCGCGAACCACCGCGAAAGCTTCAGGCAGGATGTCCTCCGGCTGTGTCCCTTTGGCCAGCCTCTCCTTAAACTCAGCGGTTTTGGCCTTCAGGGCCTCATCGTCGAGTTTCTTTGTCTGCTCCTCGAACTGTCCCGCGTGCTGAGCGATTAAAAAGTGACCCTTTAACAGCCGCTCGTTACGTGAGCCAAAAATCTTCAACAGGATTTTGTTTACTTTACTAAGCGCCATAATGCATTTCTTGTCATCCCTGCGGAAGCAGGGACCAAATTTTATTAGAATATGGATTCCCGCTTGTGCGGGAATGACAATAATAGTCCTATTCTTTCACTCTTGTCACATATTGACCGTTGCGGGTATCAACTCGAACAACGTCACCAATTTTAATAAAGGTCGGCACCTGTACAACAAGGCCTGTTTCAAGGGTCGCCGGTTTGGGCTGACCTGTGGCTGTTGCACCTTTTATTTCAGGCTGAGTATCCGTAACTTCCAGGTCCACCGTATTGGGCAGAGTAACTATTACGGGCCTGCCATGGTACATACTGACCTGAAGCTGAGTGTTTGTCTTTAAATATTTTGCCCCTTCACCAAAAGCATCATCATCAAGGGCAACCTCTTCGTATGTAGTAGTATCCATCAGGACATGTTCGCTGCCGGAGGAATAAAGATATTCGTATGTTTGCTTATCAAGCTCAACCTCTTCGACGGTTTCCTCTGAGCGCAAACGAACATTTAAAATTGAGCCGTCAGTCAGGCTCTTTAATTTTGTTTGATAAACCGCGCCTCCCCTGCCGCCGAGCCTGACATGCTCGAAATCAATAATAGTATATAATTTACCATCAATTTGAATGGTCTGATTTTTTTGCATCTGTGTTGCTTTCATCTGTTCTCCGAAAAAATCTTTTCTCGTGGAGCATTTTACTTTGCAAGTTTTATTGTTAATGTTTCACAATCTGGGAGACAAGTATTGCAAAATCACTATGGAAAGTCAAGAAACTTGCGCTCGTACAATCGATACTCGATTCTGGATACTCGTTTTTTTCTCGGGCATCGAGCATCAAGGATCAAGAATCGAGTATCCAGTTAATTTTTAGCTTTCCTTTTAAACTTCCTTGTTCTCCTGTTTTCCTTCTGTCTGATTTTACCTGTCAAAGGTTCATTTGGCATCACGTTTAGCTGGCGGGCAGGGATATTTACCGAAACAATGCGAACTTTCATGGATTGACCCAGCCGAATGCTAAGTCCTGTATTTTGACCGATGATGCACTGAGATTTCATGTCATATTTCCATCTGTCTGTTCCTAAATCGGCCATCTGGATTAGGCCTTCGATGCCGAGTTTTCGTGACTGCACAAATACACCGAAGTTAGTCAAGCCGGTGACAACGCAATCAAGCTCGTCACCAAGTTTTTTACTTAGCATTTGTAGTACCAGCACAGTCTTCAATTCTTTTTCGGCATCCTCGGCCCGCTGCTCGGTAAAGGTGATATTTTTGCCGGTTTCAACCAAATCCTGTCCCGCTGCAATCTTCCTGGCATCATCTATGCGATTTTGCAGGTGGTATTGTAAAACGCGGTGAACAAGCAAATCTGCGTATCGCCTTATGGGGCTTGTAAAGTGACAATAATGTGTCGAGGCCAGCGCGAAATGGCCTATATGCTGCGGTGCGTACTGCGCTTTCTCAAGGCTTCGCAGGACGGTTAAATTTACCGCCAGTGCACAATCAGCACCCTCAACAGCAGCCAATAAATTTTGTATTGCCTTTCTGTCCGGTGTTCGCGGCATATTGAAGCCAAAGGCTTTCACAAGCAAAGCCATGTTTTTCATACTCAAGGCATCGGGCTCCGGGTGAATTCGTCTGATGAAAGGGACATTAAGCTTGTCCAGCAGCGAAGCGACGGCTTCGTTGGCCTCCACCATAAACATCTCGATTATCGTGTGCGGGTAGCTGTCATCGGCAGGGTGGGCATCGACCACGCGGCCGGATTTATCCATCACCAGCTCTATCTCCGGCAGCGACAGATGTAACATTCCGTTCTTTGTCCGCCTATTCTCAATTATACGGGCGAGTGTCTCCATGTTTTTTAGCAGCTCAATCACTTCTTTCTTTATGCCTTTTGTGTGACCTTTCAAAGTCCTGTCAGCCTGCTCATAAGTCAGCCGCTGCGTGGAGCACATCACACTATTGGCGAATCTGCGGGATAAGATGTTGCCCTGCCGGTCGTAGGTTAAAAACACGCTCTTGACAAATCTTTTCTGTCCCGGCTGAAGGCTGCATATACCGTTGCTCAGAACTTCCGGCAGCATCGGAATAGTCCTGCCCGGCAGATAAGTGCTGTTGCCGCGATTTTGTGCCTCTTTATCCAGAGATGAATTCTGCGTGACAAAATTACTTACGTCTGCGATATGGACGCCAAGCACCCAGTTGCCGGTTGAGTCTCTTTCCAGACTAATCGCATCGTCGAAATCCTTTGCATCAGCAGGGTCTATGGTAATAATTACTTTTCCAGATATATCTTCTCGACCTTTGTTTCTCTCCGGCTTAAATTCGGCAGCAGCCTGATGTGCCTGCCGGAGGCAATCGGCATCAAATTCGTTCGGCAGGTGATACTGGACAATTATGGATTTTATCTCGGTTTCATATTGCCCCTGTCTGCCAAGGACTTCGATTATTACACCGCGTGCAAGGTATTTTTCCGTCGGATAGGATAATATTTCAACCACAACTTTATCTTTTGATTTTGCACCTTTCGCGGTGACATCATCGACGCTGACAGGCTCGAAGAATGCGGAACCATCCGGCTGAACGAGCCATCCTTCCGGGTGTTTCAACAGCGTTCCAACGAATCTGTTTTGCGCTCTTTGGATGACCTGGATTATTTCGCCGGTAAATCGCATTTGTCCGCTGCGTTTGTCTTCGCTTTTAACCTTTGCGACAACGGTGTCGCCGGTCATTGCATCGGATGTGGCGCCGGGCGGGATGAATAAATCGCCGTGCGAAGTGGGTTCAAGAGGTATTACGAATCCGAAACCTTTGGGATTTGCCCTGAATTTTCCTATGATTTGCCCGGACATGGGGGGCAATCGAATTAAATTGCCTGTACCAATCACCACTCGTCCCGCCTGGCGAAGCTGCTCGAAAGCGTCCTTAAACTGCGGATAATCTTCGTTGCTTATGCCTATCGCTTTAGCCAGCTGCGAGAGTTTCTGCGGCTCGTAATCTGCATGTCTCAATAATTTAATTATTCGCTCTTTATAAACTTCAGGCATTTGAATGATTATATCTATGACAAGATTTGGATTCAAGAAACAAAAGGCTGGTTGACCCTCTTTAGAAATACCCCATTTAGGGTGAAATATTCTTTTTAAGAATTTCTAACGGGATTTGCATGGCTCTGCATCCGTGGTTTTTCAGATTCAGTTCTCCAAACGCCACGAAGCCTGCCAATGCACCTCAAATCCGTTGTCGGTGAACGTCACCGGCAGCCAAATGTAACGCGAGTCCGACAGGTCTTTCTGATTCCAGCGGTCTGCCATCAAGATAAACGTGCCTGGTTTATCAGCCACTGCAAAAATATAAGTGCTCTGCCCACGGAACGTAACTTCTTCATCCGGGCCGCGGCAGGGATTGCCCAATTCCTTCCACGGGCCCCAGATAGACTCCGCCACCGCCGACCGCGCGGCATTCGGCGCCCAGCCTGTGCAGCCCGATGCTATCAGGTAATATCGCCCCTGGTGCTTAAACACAGCCGGCGCCTCCATTGACCTGCCCTCGAATACCCGCACAAACCGACCGGCGGGTTTGAGGTAATCATCCGTCAGCAGGGAAATGTGCATCGTGGCATTATCCTCCGACGCATGAAAAAGGTACGCCTTTCCATCTTCGTCCATGAACACCGTCATGTCCCGGCTCATCGCGCCATCCGGACGGAAGCTGCCGACGTACCGAAACGGGCCTTTGGGCGAGTCGCTGGTTGCTACTCCTGCGTGTGCAAGTGCGTAATCCTGCGAATCTATGTGCATCCACATCACAAATTGTTTTGTGGCCCGGTTGTACAATACCTTCGGCCGCTCCAATACCTTGCTTATGTACAGCTCATGGTTGGGGTCATCCTGCAACGCCGGCAGCACGTTCCCTTCGTACTTCCAATTGTACAAGTCCTGGGACGAATAACAGGAAACACCCACAGTTTCCACCCGCGTTCCGCCCCAGCTACGGTTGGATTCCGGCAGCCGGGTCTTGCCTGTTTTAATCTCTACGTACCAATAATACACTTTGTTGTAGTACAGGATTCCGCCGCCGTGCGCATTAATGGGGACACCGTTGGTGTCAGTCCAGATTTCTCCCGGCTTAAACTCTGTATGGCTGACCGAGGTCGCCAAAACTGTGACAGTCATTAAAGCTACGGCCATCATGCCGACATATAATCGTTGATTCTTTATCGTTTTCATATACTACTCCACGAAGTAACGTTTTGTTACGTAGTACGAGACACTATTTTATAATGCTGCTCCCCCGCGCTGCAAGCGCCAAGTCATCTCCGTGATTGAGAAATTGATTTAAAGTTTTACTGTGTCCCCGGAATTTGATTTTTTTCTATAAACTTCAAATAAATAATATGGCCCTGGCTCACATTTTTCTTTTTCGATCTCTATGCAATATAGATAGGCATTTTCCAAATTTTCAATTAAGCAACATTGATTTACAATGTATGTTTTACATAGATCGTTGCAGGATAATGGGGAGCATTCAAAGAAATCGCTTTGAGATTTACTTACGATATCAAAGCCTAAAAATTCGTAGTCTGAAACATCTGCTTTAAGATCGATTGATATAGGACAATTCTCAGCTTTCCCCTTATTAAATTTTAATGGATATAGTTTGTACGCATAGAAATTATATTTTTCTTTTTCATCTCCTAATATTTTTATAATTTTTTCTTCACTATCATAGAATCCCAAATCATTATGTTCCCATTCTTCTATCCAATTTTCAGGTCCTTTAGCTACACAGTCACTCACGCTACAGATCTCTTTCACCGTATCATTTTCTATCCAATCTTTTTCTGGGCAAGGAAGCTTAGGAAAAAATCCGACAAGTTTTGGTTGAGGTATTTTATTTCTCATTATTTTTTATAATTACCTTATAATTTTTCTGTTTAAATAAGAACTAATCCATGTCTTATGGTAGTTACTGTGCTTATAAGGCAGTCGAATCCCCTTCAAAGTTTCTTGTCAAGGCGGCCCAGCTCCGTCATAGGCTTCGCCGGCGGCGAGAGGCCGAGCCGTAGCGGGATTAGCCCGTATCCTTAATCATGTTCTCATATTCATCGTGTGTTCCAATCCAGACCCAAATGAAGTCTTGGCCATCCACGACTGCAAGTGCTCTGTGGTTTATACCGACTCGGGCCGACCAGAATCTTCCGGTTTTCTTGAAATGCAGTGATGGATGCGAGGGATTGATTTTCAGGAGTTCAAAATTCTTTTTGGCTGTCCTTTGAATGCGATCCGGTAGTCTAATTAGACAATTTCGGAAGCGCTCCGTTGTCCGGTGCATTATAAATCCTTGAGCTTTCCTTTTGCTTTCTCATCGAGAGCTTCGTTGAGCAGGAAGTCCAGTTTCCCCGATTCTGAGTCGGACTCAATCTGTCTCTCCCATTTTTCCCAGTCCATTTCGGAGAACCAGCGTATCAACTGGTTGTACTCTTCTTTACCAAGAGCTTCAATGGCTGCCTTTATTTTGCTCACCTTTGACATCGTTACTTCTTTTCCTGCTCCTATAATAGGAGTCTCCTTTGCTTACAGGATAAATGATAACACAGAACATCAAAAAAGTCAATAGTGTCGGCCTAAAAACAGTATCTCGTCTCTCGCCTCTTATTTGACCGGCACAACCTCAATTTACTGACCCCCGATCCCTGACCTCTGTTCCCTACCATCTGGATGTAATTATGTCTTTTTCGTCTTTAGCTGATTCAGTTTCTTGGCAAGGCGGGATTTTTTCCGTGCAGCGGTTTTTTTGTGCATCGTACTCGTAGAAGCGGTCTGGTCCAGCTTCTTGGCGGTAAGTCGAAACTGCTCGCTTGCTGCATTTACATCACCGCCGGCTAATGCCGTCTCGAAACGCTTGATTTGTGTCTTTATCTGACTCTTGCGAACACGGTTAATCAATTTTCTTTTAGCGTTTTGTCTAATTCTTTTCTTTGCTGATAACGAATGTGCCACTTTAATCTCCTAAAAAATTATCATTTTACTATTAATGAATATTTCTAATTCTCACTGAGAGGTTGACTCATCTCTTTTTTTCCTTAATTTATCCACTCGCTGGCTGACGTCCAGGTATGCAAAATCAATTTGAGCGATTTTCCGATAAATCTCCAGTGCCTTATCTATGTCACCATGCTCTTCGTAAGCGCATGCCAGGTTGTAACGCAATTCTTTGGCGATATTATCTTCTTTTAACTCGTAAGAATCTATCG
>MHYD01000035.1:6967-7804 GCA_001824645.1 Planctomycetes bacterium RBG_13_46_10 | reverse complement strand
ATTGTGGAACAGACATTCTGCATACTCATACTTGGCCTGCAAATCGGTCGGGTAATTCTGCACACACAGATGATGATGCTCCAGCTCGGTGCTGTTCAGTTGCGCGAACAGCTCTTCTACTTTGGATTTTGCGTTTGCATCATTCGGATTTGCCTGCGACACGGCCTTTGCCTCTTTTAATTTGCGCCTGACCTGGCTTATTCTCAATTGGCCGGCGTGCTGTTTAAAACTGAAATCATTTTTGGTCTTGTATGCGTTTTCCAGCAGCTCTATCGCCTCATTCTCGGTTTCGGCTGTGTGTGAATCCCACAGCACCTGGGCCAGATTAAATATATTCCTTGATGAAGCCGGGTTTTTAGCCAACTCTTCCCGGGCATGTCTGATGGCCAGGAGACGGTAATCTTCGCTCTTGATGACGCCCTGGGTGGCCTGAAGCATTTCCTGGCCCGCGCGGTCTTTTATAGATTTTCTGAAATCACCTTCCTGGTCATACTTGCCGGAGGCCATCGTCATTTCGGCCGAGAGGTTCTTAAACTCATCCGCTAAATTTTTGTCCTGAGGTTTAAGTCTGTACGCCCGCTGGCAGGCGGCGAGTGCTTTATCGAAGTCCCCCAAAGCTGTATAAGCATCCTTAAGCAGGATATATGTTTGCAGAGACGGTTTTTCAGTAGCATTGTTTGTCTGAAATACAAGATTTGCGACCCAGCCGGCCGTTCTATTATATCCGCCGGCCACCGCCGCTTTCAGCATGGCCTCGGCGTATGGCAGATGGTCGGGGTCTTTTGCGAAAAGATACTCGGCGTTTAGCATCTGTTCAAGGGGAGTTTTGCCTCGCAG
>MHYD01000035.1:6791-6916 GCA_001824645.1 Planctomycetes bacterium RBG_13_46_10 | reverse complement strand
CTGTTTACGGGTTTATCCTAATGTCAAAATGGAATTTGTCAACAATAATGCTTGTATAAAAAGCAGTCCTGTGATATAAGAAAAAAACGCTTTATTAAGCGTTTGGTCGCATCAAGACAGACCGA
>MHYD01000035.1:4171-6765 GCA_001824645.1 Planctomycetes bacterium RBG_13_46_10 | reverse complement strand
CCAGCAGGTGACCGACCTCATCGAGCGAATAGCCCAGCAGCGGGCCAAAAAATTGTTCAAAGCCGAGCACGCAAATGTTCAGCCCTACTCCGGCTCGGTGGCCAATCTCGCCGCCTATTCCGCCCTGATAAAACCCGGCGATACCATTATGGGTATGTCCCTTACCGATGGCGGCCATCTCACCCACGGCTGGAACGTCTCCCTCACAAGCAGGTTCTTCAAATCCATGCCCTACACGGTGGACCCGAAAACAGGCCGGCTGGATTTTAACCTAATCGAAGACCTGGCGAAAAAACATCACCCCAAAATAATCATCTCCGGCGCCACAGCCTACCCGCGGGAGATTGATTTCGAGATATTCGGCCAGATAGCCAAGAAAGTCGGCGCTTTTCATGTCAGTGACATCGCCCACATCGCGGGCCTCGTCGTAGCCGGTATCCACAAAAGTCCAATTCCGTATGCCGATATTGTCTCAACCACCACGCATAAGACGTTGCGAGGCGCTCGCGGCGGAATGTTACTGTGCAAAAAAGAGCACGCAGGCAAGGTTGATAAAGCCGTCTTCCCGGGTCTGCAGGGCGGCCCTCATATGCAAACAATAACCGCTATAGCTGTCGCATTAGCCGAGGCGGACACACCTGAATTTGTTGCTTATGCGAAGCAGATAGTAAAAAATTCCAAAGCACTTGCGAAAAAGCTTCTTGAGCACGGCTTTAACCTTGTCACCGGCGGAACCGATAATCATTTAATACTAATCGACCTGCGAAATAAAAATGTCCCCGGCAAAAAACTCGCCAAGGCGCTGGATAGGGCCAGAATAGAGACAAATTACAATACAATACCCGCCGACCCGGCACCGCCGGCCAATCCAAGCGGTCTGCGTATAGGCACGCCGGCAATTACGACACGCGGGATGAAGGAAAAAGAATGTGAGATGATTGCCGGTTTTATAAATAAGGTGGTAGAAAATATCGACAATGAATCGGCTATTGAAGAAGTGGGTAAAGAAGTTTTGCTTTTATGCTCACAGTTCCCTGTGCCGGAGCACTTTATTATTCCAGGCAAAAATAATATTTTGTCAGAAGAGTAATGTTGTTTCGAAAAATATTTAGCCCCCAGATTTCAGATTTACCTGGGGGTTTTTCTTTTATCATCATCGATTCAGGAACCAGATAAAGAAATTAAGCACCGCCGCAAAAAATACCCAAAGAATATATGGGACAAGCAACACCGCCGCAAGCATTGAAACTCTGGCGAACGTAAGTATCGTGAAAACGATAGAACTCCATAGAAGGATGATTTCAATAAAAGCAGCTAACGGCAATTTCAAGCCGAAGAAAATCACCGACCACAGGGCGTTGAGAATCAGCTGAATCAAATAAAAAATTAGCGCTATTCTGCCGGCTGATTGGGTCAGTCCTTTTTGCCAGACGATAAAGGCTGATATTGACATGAGTAGATATAGAATTGTCCAGACCGGGCCGAACAGCCAATTCGGCGGCGTGAAAGAGGGCTTATTGAGCGCAGCATACCAATCTGGTACAGCATCACGGGTAAAAATTGAGCCGACAAAAGCAACAGAGAAAGTTAGTGCCAAACAAACGATAAATTTTATTACGATGGCGAGTTTCATAATTATATTTTACGTGGTTGAAGAATCTGTGTAAATAAAAAGAATAATCCGCTACTCGTGGCTCATGGCCAGTTAACAGAACAACGAGAGCTTCTTTGCTATTCGGCGAGGGCAAAATGAAACGGGCTCCGGTTTTTTCGGAGCCCGTTGGTTTTACGGTGTGCTGCTCTGGATTAAGCAGGAACTACGTTGGTCGCACACGGGCCTTTTTTGCCCTGTCCGATCTCGAACTGTACCCGCTGGCCTTCCTCAAGAGTGGCATAGCCTTCCATCTTGATTTCCGAGTGATGAACGAACAAGTCCTCACCGGCGTCATCGGGCGTGATAAATCCAAAACCTTTTTTACCATTAAACCATTTTACTGTACCTGTGCTCACTACTGTACTCCTTCGGCCAACCAATCCGGCTGCGGCCTGACCTACGCCAAGACGAGTGGCCATAAAATCTGTCTCTCGGTTTTCTTTCGGAGGATATTCTTGAGAGACGTAAGAATATTCCCTAAAGTACATTATTATATCCGAAAATTATCCAAATATCAATTAAAATAAATAAAAAATAATTCGTATCCTTATATTGTTTATAGTTATACACTTGCAATGTTTGGCCCATGAGCTAAATAACTTGGGAATCAGTGTAAAATCAAAGATAGTTATCTCACGGGGTAAACATTTTCTTGTTGCGAAGGATGTGGAAATAGTGCTGAGCGAAGCGGTGGGCCTCATCCCTGACATATTGCAGCAGCTTGCGGGCGGGTGAATGGGCTGGCAACTTCGCCGGCACCGAGCTTCCGTGCAGATAAATATCTTCCTCTTTTTTTGCAATCGAGGCGATTTTCACTGGCGGCGCTTTTAGCTGCCTTAATGCCTCCTCGGCTGCGTGCAAATGTCCCAGGCCGCCGTCGATTAGAATAAGGTCGGGCCAGAGCTCTTCGCCGCGAAGTGCGTATTTGTATCTGCGTTTG
>MHYD01000035.1:3945-4163 GCA_001824645.1 Planctomycetes bacterium RBG_13_46_10 | reverse complement strand
GCAGGGCCTCGGTCGGGTCGCCAGCGAAGACTTCCGGCTGGACGTCCTCTTCCGGCAGGCCTCGCTCGTCAAGCCGTTCAATCAGCCTGATGCGGTCACGGTAAACGGCGGCTTTTTCGTATTGAAGTTTCTCTGCGGCATCATCCATTTGTTTTTTTAGCTGTCGAAGGATTGTTGAGCGCTTCGAGCGTAGAAATTTTATGAAGTCACCGATACTT
>MHYD01000035.1:537-3929 GCA_001824645.1 Planctomycetes bacterium RBG_13_46_10 | reverse complement strand
AAGTCTGCTGCCGGCAGGCCGGGGTTTCCTGGTGATATAGACGCCGGGAAAATCATCGCCCGTGGTGATTTCGAGGTAGGGGAAGGTCTTGTCATCGGTGAGGTCGGAGTTATAAGGCGGACAAATATCTTTTATCAGGCGGGCTTCTTTCAGCACTGCATCGACTTCCGTTTCGGTCTCCAGAAAGTCAACATTTTTGACCTTGCTGAGCATTTCAGCGATTTTTGGGCCGCGTGCGGTGGCAGCCTCGCCGCTCGGCTGAAAATAGCTGGCCACCCGCGAACGCAGGTTCTTTGCCTTGCCGATGTAGAGGACTTTGTCCGCCTGGCCCTTCATAAAATACAGGCCCGGCCCGGTCGGGAAAGCCTTTATTTTTCTCCGAATCGCATCAAATTTGTCCTGCTCTTTTACCATAGTATAAAACCAATTTTATCCCTACGCAAAGCATAATAAAAGAGTTTTTTGCCGGCAATCAATATAGGGTAAATACAGAGAAATCACTGGACAAAGCCATCTATGATTTGGTAGAATTTTAAGGGTCTTTTGGTATTTTTTATAATTATTAAATTTTTCTTGGAGGAACAGTAATGAAAAGCTCAAACCTGAATATCTGGACAATCCTTACCATCCTATTAGTAGGGATAAGCAACATCTCTTTTGCAGAGAAAACAATCTACGTCGATGCCGATGCTAAAGGAGCAAATAACGGCACATCCTGGATTGATGCATACAATTATCTTCAGGAAGCCCTGAATGATGCCAACTCTGCAGAAAAGCCGGTTGAAATCAAAGTAGCTCAAGGCACTTATAAGCCAAATGGAGGGCTTGTGGCCATACCGGAATTTGACTGGAAAACAACGGCATTCCAGCTCATAAACCGCGTGACTATCGAGGGCGGCTATGCGGGTTTTGGTGAGCTGGACCCTGATGCCAGAAATATAGACTTGTATAAAACAATTCTCAGCGGCGACCTGAATGGTGATGACAGCATGAATCTCTGGCTGTTTGAGCTTGACAACAGCTATCACGTTACGACGAGCAGCGGAACAGACCCGAACGCTGTGCTGGATGGTTTCACTATTACGGGCGGACAAGGTCCACAGGGCGGCGGAATGTATAACGACGCAGGAAGCCCGACAATTAAAAACTGCACCTTCAACCAAAACGATGCTCATAACGGCGGCGGGATGTGCAACGCTAACGGCAGCAATCCGACGCTGCTTATGTGCACCTTTAGCGAGAATTATGTCAATTCCAACGATACGCCGGGTAGCGGCGGCGGAATGTATAACCAAAATAGTAATCCTGTTCTGATAGACTGCACCTTCTCCCAAAATGTAGCTCTTTCTTCCGGCGTGGGCGGCGGTATGGCAAACTACCAAAGTAATCCCACTATAATAAGATGTACGTTTACCGATAATTCAATCGAAGGAAGCAGCAATGAGCTCGTGACAGGCGGCGGTGCGATTTTCAGTGACCAAAGTAATTTGGTGCTGGTTAGTTCCCTTCTTATTGCTAACTCTGCACTAAACGGCACAGGTGGCGCAATAAATAATGTCAGGAGCACGATAAACCTTATCAACTGCACATTCGCTGCAAACAGGGCATCGTATGGAACCTCTCTTGCATGCTGGCAAACTTGGCAGAAGGAAAAGACTGAACTATCGTCGGCGTTTATAACCAATTCTATCCTGTGGGATGACAGTTTCCAGATATGGAATGAGGAAGGCTCATTAATTACTATTTCCTATACGGACATACAAGGCAGCCAGGCTGCGGTGAACGACCCGCTGGGCATGGTCGTTTGGGGTGATGGCAATATCGATGCCGACCCTAATTTCGCAAGCTCCGGATACTGGGGCACCTGGAATGACCCCAGCGTTGTCGCGGAGCCGAATGATACAAGCGCTGTCTGGATTGATGGTGACTATCATCTGCAATCAGAGGCAGGCCGATGGGACCCGAAGGGTGGCGTTTGGGTACTTGATGAAGTGACAAGTCCCTGTATAGACAAGGGAGATATAACAAGCCCCTTTGACCTTGAGCCACTTCCAAATGGCGGTAGAATTAATATGGGAGTCTACGGCGGCACAATCGAGGCGAGCAAATCTACTGCAACAACTCCGCCCGATGAGCCGGACAAAGGCAAAACTTAAAAAACTCGTTCTCAAATTATACTACGCGGATGAAAAGTGCCTAAAATAAAACGTTGTGCGTGTGCATAACTGTTGTTATATTTGTGGCCCCATTTACCTTAGATGCGGAATTTACATGAGGAACAGGTGAGCAGAACGTTCCCTGCCGGATTGCCACAAACCAGCAGTTTGTATATAATAGCTTGGATATAAATTTATGCTCGTTAATATATATCATGAGGTATTATCGAATTCTTCAAATATTTATTATGATGAGAGAAAACAGACGAACACTCGAAATGCAAAGGTGACTTGTCACGGTGTAAACCGTTGTCGGAGATGGATCGGTTTGTTGATACTATTTACGGTTATATCACTACTTTTGTCTTTAAAAGAACAAGAAAGAGCAGGAGCGGCAGAGAACACAGCCCCCGAACTTTACATGGGTCAGGAACCACCGGGTTTTGTTCCCAAGGTTTTTGGCCCCAGACTAATCAGCCTTCCCAACCGCTATGAACATAGTATCTGCCTCAGCAGAGACGGGCGAGAATGTTACTTCACGGTTCGGGCCGCAAATTGGTCGAGCTCCCAAATCATGATCACACGCCTTGTGAATGGGAAATGGACACAGCCTGTTCCGTTTTTTTTCGGCAATATGTGCCCGAGCCTCGCGGACAACGATCAATCTCTCTATTTCATTGGTGTGGGAGCCAAGGTCTGGAGGGTCCGCCGATTACAAGCTGGGTCTGGGACCCAGTGGCAGTATCAACCGGAGGTCCTGCCTGCCCCGGTGAATGTGCCTGAGCCCGGGTGGAGCTGTCATATCTCTAGTCTTGGGAACCTGTGGACCTGTTCATGGCGTCCAGGCGGTCTGGACCGGTGCGATCTGTGGCGGATCAGGTCCGTAGGCGGTCAGTTTACAGAGGCCGTGAATCTCCGCAACCTGAATACACCGGGTTTTGACTGTTATCCCGTGCCCGGACCTAATGAGGACTACGTTGTGTTTAGCTCCGATCGACCCGGCGGTCACGGACGTACGGATCTCTACGTCAGCTTCCCAGACGGTCAAGGCGGCTGGTTGGCCCCAAGAAACCTGGGACCGCCCATCAATTCGCCGACCGGCGAGGTGTCCCCGTATCTGTCACCGGATCATAAATACCTGTTCTTTGCCCGCGAGACCTCGACCGACGCGGATATCTACTGGGTCCGCGTGGAGGCCTTCCTGCCGGATACCAACGGGCCGGTTTTCAATCTCTC
>MHYD01000035.1:0-472 GCA_001824645.1 Planctomycetes bacterium RBG_13_46_10 | reverse complement strand
TATTTGCTCTGCTGCCCAGTTACAGTTAAGTCACTGTGTGGTAACAGGGAATCAAGACTGCGGTATTAAAGTCAGCGATGACAGCACTTTAGAAATGGAACACTGTATTATTGCAGGCAATGCAGGTGCTGGGATTCGCTCTCTTCCAAAGGCAATGAGTAGAGGTGGACCTGTATTCAGCACGGTGGACATGACCAACTGTACGATAGTTCAGAACAAGCAATACGCGTTGGAGGGCGATAAGGTCACAGTCACAAACTCGATATTCTACTTCAATGGAATTTCTGACGATAATGTCGAGATTAAGGGCAACAATAACACGTTTCTGTTCTCGGATATGCAAGGTGGCTTGACAGGTGAAGGGGGAAATATTGATGCTGACCCTGCATTTGTGGTGCTAGTGCCGTTTCCATTAAATAAGTTTCAGTTTTGCTGATTCTGTTTGGTGTGATATTTGACATATTTATTCAAA
>MHYD01000034.1:38096-38191 GCA_001824645.1 Planctomycetes bacterium RBG_13_46_10 | reverse complement strand
CTTTCAGTGGGTATGGAAGGAACCTGTGATTTACCCATTCCCAAAGGTATGGTTTGGAATATGGTCTATAATCCAAATGACTTGGAGGGGACATT
>MHYD01000034.1:37878-38067 GCA_001824645.1 Planctomycetes bacterium RBG_13_46_10 | reverse complement strand
CGGAAATGACCGAGGGCGGTCTCTACGCTGCACTGGATAAATACACGAGGGAAAATCGTGTTGCATATATCCATCTGCGTAATGTCACGGGCAAAGTGCCTAATTATCGTGAAACATTTATTGACGATGGTGACATTGACATGGTAAGAGTCATCCGTATTCTACGGAAAAACAATTTTCAAGGCGTCA
>MHYD01000034.1:36027-37855 GCA_001824645.1 Planctomycetes bacterium RBG_13_46_10 | reverse complement strand
ATGACATGTAGTGCACCATGGCATGCAGGCATGGCCCATGCTCTGGGTTATATTAAAGGCCTTCTTGATTAATGCTGGAATATAGGCTTTGAGTCGAACCTTGCGAATAGGTGCAAACAGCTAATGCGGAAGACAGGTGTGAAATCCGATATTGTAAAGATAAAAAAACAGGCAGTTATGCCCGACAGCATAACTGCCTGTTACTCAAATCCATTTGAAGTTGTTTTTTTTGCTTAATCCGGCGTAGTTGGGCTTCTATGATGACTGCTATCGCTGCTGAAACCACCGCCTATTGCAATTGTCCCAAGAGTTGCACCGGTGACAACACCGGCAGTTGTCCAGTTCCAGCCGAACCAGTCAAACATGCCTTTCTGACCTCCCGATGCCAGCGGCGCGCCGGTTGTTTTCAGATTATTGGAGCTCTGCAGTTCAACTATACGGCTGATTGGCAGGCAGGTAATAGTCGGGTCTAATGTGCCTTCACAGGATGTTGCAGCGCTGATGTTTGCCACTTGAGCGGCTTTTACTGCATCTTCTGCAGCCCATTGAGGCAGCGGTCCATTTTGCACAACGTTGAGGGTGCTGGTCACGCCTACTTTGCTGACAAGGTTTTCAAAGTTTTTATTTGTGCCAAGGGTACTTAAATCTATCGGGTTACCTTCTTCATCGGCTTTGCGTGTTGCGACTGAATGTTGCAGGACTTCTTTGAAACCGCGTATATTCGTTGCAGCTTTAAAAACAGATATGCCGAGATAAATTTCCTTAAGTTCCCTGTCAAAAACATAAACACAGTTTGCTCTGCATGGAACCGGGCCGGCACCATTAACAACTGCAAAAGGCTCTGATAAAGCTCTGACTGCTATCAACTCGCCAAGAGTTTCTGTCTGCACCGGTATTGCGGTCAGGGTAAATCTCAACTGTCTGGGCAGAGAATTATCTATGGATGAGAAGTTGAAGCGTTGTTGCCATGTTTTTGCGATGTTGTCCCTGGTAACTGCCGTGAGGGTTTTACTGCACTCGTTAGCGACCTTTTCCAGAAAAGCCAGTCCTGTATCTGTTGTTGATAAAATCCGGGTTTTATTGTCAACAATGAATGACAGGTCGTTCAAAGAGCATTGTTCACCGGCTTTTTGGCTGCTTGCAGCTTCAGTTTGATTATTTGTTGATATAACATATTGTATTTTATCATCCGATAGAGCGAATCTCTTTATCGTACAATTGATTTCAAATTCACTTTTAAACTGGTTTTCTCCGCTATATTCCAGTATTGAGAGAAGTTTGTAATGCTGGATGTTTTTGCCTTGTGACGCCATGCTAAGCGTGCCAAACATGGTGACAAATATAAAGCTTAGCAGCATTATTAGCGTGAATGTTCTGTTGTCCCGATTTTTTTCATTTCTCATATTTGTACCCTTTCATTGATTTGTATTGTGCCAATAAGTAGCGAATTTGTCAAACCTATCTGTAAATGTCTTATTATATATCACTCATACTATATGTCACTTATTTAAAAACAAAACACCCACCAAAGATTATCTATGAACACCCAAAGTTAGTGATAAGCTTAATGATTGTCAATGAAGATTTAAATTTTTTTCGGACTTTTTTGGATAGAGAAGCTGTGATACATAGGCAAGTGACATCTGTTTTGTTAGGATGCGTTAGCGCGGGAAAGTTGATAGGATAATATTTCATAGAATGGGGAATATGGAAGGCGTGAGTAACGGAGATTTTTATTTATCGGACGTATATTGTTCTTATAGAAAGTTTTTAATCCGCAGAAAGCAGATAAATTTATATCATTATTATAGGACGTTGCGTCTGGGGA
>MHYD01000034.1:34631-35982 GCA_001824645.1 Planctomycetes bacterium RBG_13_46_10 | reverse complement strand
TAATGTCTCGATTCTTATCGGTCCTGATTTCAATACAAAAACAGGAAACTTTATGCGATTAAAATAGATGGTTAATATATCACAGTGAATGAGATTGTCCGCTGGCTCGACACATCTCACGGAATTTGCTGAAAACGTGAATAACAAGTTCTATACGGTCCTGTACGCCGAATCTTAAAAAAGCCCGGTTGAGATGTGTGCGAACTGTTGGCACGCTTATGTGCAGGTCTCTGGCTATCTGTTTGTCAGAGCGGCCGGACAAGATACGTTGGATTACTTCTGCCTGCCTTGGAGATAGAGACAGTTTTTCAATAATTTCTTCCCATTCACTCTTGGAGAATATTCCGGTATTTGAGAAAGAACACGATACGTTTCTTTGTATAACCTCAGTTGGCGTATAAGTTGTTAAATTTTGCGTGTAAGTCTTCACCATAATCTTTCATTTAGCATCAAAACTACCATCTCGGCTTTACCATCTCGCAGCACAGCCTTAACTAAACCCGATGTCTTGCTGAGACAGATTGGTAAAGCCACATATTTCCTTATTAATGCCGTTTCGGAGCACCAGTTGGTTTTAGAGAATCCTGCGGCTGGTTTCCGACACCAATCATCTATTTCAAACAAGTTTCAAAAGACAGTTATAACGAGATCCATTAGGAACAATAATTCAAAAATTAATACACACATCTTTACATTAACTTTCGCTGCAATTATTGGATTTTTGCCCTATGGAGAAAAATTGTGGCGACTACGCATTTTCCTGTTTAATACATTATATTGATATAAAACTGCTGCTGTTTTGTCAAAAAAGGCCATTACGGTTTGAAAAAGAGTGGGAAAATTAAAGTGATGGAAAAAAATTACAATAAAGAATTCACAAATTGATTGTGAGTTATAAAAGCTGATTGTTTTTGCTTTTGTGAAAAGTTAGAGATGTGAATTGTAAGTTGCTTTATTAAACAAGGTTAAGCTAAAGGAGGATATAATTTACGGATAACAGAATTCTGAATAAGTCATTAATATTAGTATCACTGGGATTAATCTGAATCTTACAGCTTATTTTTTATGCAAATACATGGATTATTAATTGCTTTGGCAATTTATAACTATAACAAAGCACTATCTGTAGATGACAGTCTTTTAAGCTTTGTAAGGAGCGTTTTTTCACCGATATAATGATAAATGTATAATCGCATGAACAAAAAAGGGGCCTTAAAAAAAGGAGTTCTATTTTTAAGACCCCTTGATAACAAAGATTTCTACGGGGCATTTCTGCAGTTTCTTTATTTTAATTCACCATCTGTGCCTGGCTTGTATAGCCTGAAATACCGCTGACAACCCCTGCGCTGGA
>MHYD01000034.1:33672-34509 GCA_001824645.1 Planctomycetes bacterium RBG_13_46_10 | reverse complement strand
CCATGCCTTGTGCATCGGGGCTCTTAGCGCCAAGTTGGTTCAAACCTGTGCTAAGCGCTTGGCCCTGAAATGCCGGGCCGAAAGGGCCGACAATACCCTGCTGTTGCCCTCCGCCGGCGGTTCCTTCTTGGTAAATACCAAAAAATCCGGAACTGCCGATGATAAACCCATCTTGTTTGAACGTGGCTAATTGGCCCTCGCAGGCGAAAGTACCGCATGGGCCAGTCGCTACCTGTTGATTGACAGCCGTAAACGGGTTAGCGCTGGTAACTATTCCCGGCCCGTTCAAAAATATGTTTTGACCCCCTTCAACTCCGAATCCCTCATTTTGATTAATTCCTGCATGAACTACCGATGTTATGATCAAAGTAACAGTTAGTAAAAATACGGTTTTCTTTTGCATTTTGGTACCTCCTTAATCTTAATAATATTTTTTTCCTTTATACGGGTTACTACTTATATTGGGATTTAAGTTTGCCGGGTAACAGCAGGTAATTCAAGTCACCAATTTCTATGTCGTAATCAAAAACGACGTCTTTTCCTATGGTTCCCCTTAATCTTTGAAATAATTGCGTTTGGTTCGACCGTCTATACTTATTACGTTAAATATGTTAAAATCACAGTTCTTATGTATCGGGGTCGAATACACTTGAGGTATGGACTAAAATTTATATGAACAGCGATTCGAGTAACGGGATACAATCAATATGACCTTTTTATATAGGCATACTTTGCATTATAAAAGTTCGTTATTGTTCGTAGCCTGTATCATACAAATGTTCGGGTCGAGCCAGGCTCTATTTGCTGAAAATATCGAGACATCCCGCAAGTTGTTCA
>MHYD01000034.1:26644-33658 GCA_001824645.1 Planctomycetes bacterium RBG_13_46_10 | reverse complement strand
ACACAGTGTCTTGAGTCGCTCCGAAAGGCTGTCCTCGATGGAGCGGATGACAAGCAGTGTCGGATTCTGACAATCGAGGCTCTGTTGGTGCTGGGGCGATATGAGCAGGCTGCAAGGGAAGTTGATTCCGCTCTTGCAAGATATCCGGTAAGTATAAAGCTGTTAAAGCTCGGTCATACAGCTAATCAGTACTGTGACCAGAATAAATATTCTTACGAGATGCTTTCTAATATATATCGGTTGGGCAGGTTAGTCGAATTTGAGCTTTGGGAGCCTCCAGACCTGGTTGCCCTCGGAGAAGCACTGCTGATGTTTGGTGGTGAGCCTCGGATTGTTTTGGAGCAGTTTTTTAACCGGGCTATGTATAATGACCTAGACTGCTCAGAAGCATATCTGGCAGCGGGTAAGCTGGCATTGGACAAGCAGGATTACGAGCTGGCTGCCGGTCAATATCGTAAAGCTATTGAGCGATTTGGCGATGACCCGGATATGCACTACGGATTAGCCAGGGCTTTTTACTATAGCGACCGGATTGCCATGATCAAATCATTGGATGCGGCCCTTCATATCAATCCCAATCATGTGCCGGCATTACTGCTGCTGGCAGAGCACCAAATTGATTGCGAGGATTACACTGCCGCCGCCAAATCGCTTGACAGAGCTATCGATGTCAATCCCAACAATCCGCAGGCATGGGCTTACCGTTGTGTCCTGGCTCATGTCAATAACGATATAAAAGACATTGCACAAAATCGATCCTATGCCCTTAGGTCCTGGTCGAGCAATCCGGAAGTAGATTTTTTGATCGGCAGAAAGCTGTCTGGGAAGTATCTTTTTGCCGAAGGAGCGACGTATCAGCGCCAGGCATTGAGATTCGACCCGGAGTATCTGCCGGCGAAGATTCAGCTTGCCCAGGATCTGCTTCGGCTCGGCGACGAGCAGCAGGGCTGGAAACTTGCCGAAGAGGTCCACAAGCAAGACGCGTATAACGTTGAGGCGTACAATCTTATTAACCTGCGTGATAATCTGTCCAAATTTAAGACACTACAGAATGACAAATTAATCATTCGGATGGATGAGCTTGAGGCAGCTGTTTATGGTGACGAAGTTTTAAAGCTCCTGCAGCAGGCAAGACGGCAGCTTTGTGAAAAGTACGAGTTGCAATTGGAGAACCCGGTTATTGTGGAACTGTTTCCAAATCAGCAGGATTTTGCCGTGCGTACGTTCGGTATACCAGGTGTTGACGGCTTTCTGGGTGTGTGTTTCGGCGATGTGATTACTGCAAATAGTCCCAAAGCCCAAAAACCGTCCAATTGGCAGTCAATGCTGTGGCATGAATTCTGCCACGTCGTTACGTTGAATCTAACGCAAAACAGGATGCCTCGCTGGCTTAGCGAAGGGATTTCCGTATATGAAGAGCAGCAGCACAATCCCACGTGGGGTCAATATATGAACCCTCAGTATCGCTCTATGATTCTTGAGGGGCAGCTCACGCCTATCAGCAATCTAAGCGCGGCGTTTTTAAATCCACCCACGCCGGTGCACCTGCAGTTTGCGTATTACCAGTCCTCACTCGTAGTGGAATTTCTTGTTGTGCGTTATGGCAATAATACCATAAAGGCAATCCTGGCAGACCTGGCAAAGGGCCAGGACATAAATGCAGCTATCGCCAAACATGCAGAACCGCCGAAAAAGATTGACAAGGAATTTGAAGCCTTTGCCAGAAAACGTGCCGAGGATTTAGCCCCAGGTGTAGACTGGCATCAACCACAGGGGCAAATGGACCTTACCGATAATCAGGCCATAGCAGGTTGGCTTGAAAAGCATCCCGATAATTTTTGGGCCCTGACTCAATATGCGAAAAATCTCATCGCTGTCCGCAAGTGGGAGCAGGCAAAAGAGCCGCTTAATAAATTGGTTGCATTATATCCACAATATACAGGTGAGGATAATGCCTATCAGCTTCTGGCCGAAGTGCATCGAAACCTCAATGAGATTGAGCTGGAACGTGAGGTGCTCAGTAAACTCGCTGATAAATCCTGCGATGCGACTTATGCTTATGGCCGGCTTATGGAAATTGCCATGGAGACAAAAAATTGGCAGCTTGTTTGCGAGCTTGGTGATAAGTATATTGCGGTCTATCCTTTGTTTTCGACGCTACATTGGCAACTGGGTCGAGCCAATGAGGAGCTTGGCCGAGACGAGCGAGCGGTTCAGTCATATAAGCGTCTGCTTGCCCTTGGTCCTTCCGACCCCGCGGATGTAAATTACCGCCTGGGACGATTGCTTCAGCACAAAGACCCGGCTGGCGCGAAGAGGTATGTCCTTACGGCTCTTGCCGAGGCGCCGCGTTTCCGTGAAGCGCATCATCTCTTATTACAAATGGTTGAACCGACTGCGAGCACATCGGATGATATTGAGGTGGATATGCCATGACAAAATTACGATGGTTTATAATCTTGTTTATTATTGCATCTGCGGCCGTGACACTAACGTTTGCACAGCGATTTTCATACGAGCGACGAGGCCGACCCGTTCCTACATGGGAGCCGGACAGGGAATTTTTTTATGACGTATTTACATTTGCGCGGATTCGGTATTCATCCGGCTACGGAGGGCCCTCCCAGCGGGGTGGAGGCAGGGGTGGTCGGAGCTTTGGCCGGGGCTTCAGCGGCGGCAGCTGGGCGACGGACTACCCTGACAGCGACTTGAATTTCTCCTACCGCCTGCATCAGTTGACTTCAATGGAGGTTAATCCCGACCCTGTTGTTCTCGGATTGACGGATTCGAGATTAGTCAATTATCCCTTTATTTATATTGTTGAGCCCGGCCGGCTGGTTTTCAGCGAAGAAGAGGTCAAGGCTCTGCGTAGCTATCTGCTTAACGGCGGTTTTCTTATGGTAGATGACTTCTGGGGCCAGGCCGAGTGGGAGAACTTCTATTTTGAAATCAAACGTGTTTTTCCGGACCGCGAGCCGGTAGAGCTGCCGTTAAGCCACCCGATTTTCCACGCTGTTTTTGATATCAAAGAAAAGCCCCAGATTCCGAGTATCAATGTTGCTCTGGCCGGCCGAGCTTATGGTATCACCTGGGAACGTGAGGATGCCCGCGTACCTCATTATAAGGCTATCTATGATGACAAAGGCCGTATGATGGTTATTATCTGCCATAATACCGACCTTGGTGACGGCTGGGAAAGGGAAGGGGAAAACGAGTGGTACTTCCATGAGTTTTCGGAAAAAAGTGCATATCCCTTAGGGATTAATATCGTTTTTTATGCAATGACACACTGACCATTTACTAATAAAAGGAGGCAGTTTTGGCTACTAAGACGTATGAATTTGAACGGTGGGCGGTCGAGCAAATCAGAGAAGCGCGGCAGCGCATTAAAGCTGAGCTTTCAAAGGTAATCGTAGGCCAGGAAGATGTTATCGAGCATCTGGTTATAGCAGTGCTTTCCGGCGGGCATTGTCTTATTACTGGTGCGCCGGGCCTGGCAAAAACGCTGCTTGTTAAATCATTGGCGCAATTATTTCATCTGAAATTCCAGCGTATTCAGTTTACGCCGGACCTTATGCCAGCAGACATCACCGGGACCGAAATCCTTCAGGAGACTGACGGGCAGCGACAAATGGTTTTTGTCAAAGGGCCTGTTTTTGCGAATATGATTCTTGCTGACGAGATTAACCGCACACCTCCTAAGACACAGGCCGCTCTTCTGGAGGCTATGCAGGAGCACCATGTCACTGCAGTCGGCGTGTGTTATCCGCTTTCGGAGCCGTTCTATGTCTTTGCAACACAGAACCCAATTGAGATGGAAGGCACTTATCCTCTGCCTGAAGCCCAGCTCGACCGGTTTATGTTCAATGTCTGGATTGATTATCTGTCAGAGGATGACGAGATTGCTGTCGTCAGCCGAACTACAGCAACAGATACCCAGCCTCTTGAGCAGATTTTTTCCGGGCAGGATCTGCTGCGATTCCACGATGTAGTACGTAAGGTTCCGGTTGCCGAGGATGTCGTGCGTTACGCGGTGAGGCTTGCAGCAGCGTCAAGACCGGGACCGGAAAATAATCTGGATTTTGTGAATGATTGGGTTACGTGGGGAGCGGGCCTGCGAGCGTCACAGTATATGGTGCTCGGAGCCAAAGCCAGGGCTCTTCTTTACGGCAGGAGCCACGCTAATTTCGATGATGTTCGAGCACTTGCTCATCCGGTTCTTCGACATCGCATACTGATTAACTACAGGGCCGAGGCCGATGGCGTAAATGTCGGAAATCTTATCGACCGCCTGCTGAAATCAATCAGGGAGAATGTTACCAAATGACAGCCAGAGCAGCACAGCCTGTGACCAGCGACAAGAGCTACGGTATGATTGATCCGGTTTCGCTGATGAAACTAAAGTCGATGGAGCTTCGTGCCAAGGTGGTTGTTGAGGGTTTTTGGAAGGGTATCCATCGAAGTCCCTATCATGGTTTTTCAGTTGAGTTTACAGAATACCGTCAGTATAGTCCGGGTGATGACCCCCGTTATATAGACTGGCACCTTTTCGCCCGCAGCGACAGATTTTACATAAAGAAGTTCGAGGACGAGACAAACCTTCGCTGTCACCTGCTCATCGACAAGAGCCTTTCCATGGGCTACGGCTCGACAGGCTACACGAAGTCGCAATACGCCGGCACATTGGCGGCGACGCTGGCTTATTTTTTATTCACTCAGGGTGACGCTGTCGGCCTGGCAACATTTGATGACCAGATAAGACAGTTCCTGCCGCCCCGCAATCGGCCCGGCTATTTACGTCGCTTAATGCTGACTTTGGAAGCTGCGCCGTCTGGCCGCGCCACCGACCTGGCTCGGCCTCTGCGCCGTATTTCCGAAATATTGACCAAGCGCGGCATGATTGTGCTGATTTCGGACTTGCTTGCCTCGATTGACCGGCTCGAAACAGACCTTGGTTATCTATGTGCCGGCGGGCATGATGTTGTCCTGTTTCATGTGTTGGACCCGGCTGAGTTGAAATTCGATTTCGACTCGCCTGCACTTTTTCAGGATGTAGAAACGGGTGAAAATATGTACGTCGACCCACCCGCTGCTGCGAAAAGCTACAAAAATATGCTGGATGAGCACCTGGCTAAAGCAAAGTCCACGAGTATAGGTCTTGGTATCGACTATCATCTTTTTGCAACGGATAGGCCATTTGATTTGGCGCTGCTTGACTTTCTGCAGCACCGGATTCGTCACAGAAAACGCATCAGGTATCTCGGCGGGGCGCCGAGACGTAGCAAGGGGAGCACAGCATGAATTTTCTTTACCCGTTATTTTTAGCTGGTGTTGCTGCGGTAGGATTACCGATCATACTGCACATGATTCGCCGTCACACACGAAAGCGCGTGACATTTAGCTCGCTGATGTTTGTGCGCACAACAATGCCGCGTCTTAAGAATCGCGGTCGGCTGGAAAACATAGCCCTTTTGATTTTACGGTGCATAATATTGTGCCTGCTGGCGTTCGGCTTTGCACGTCCGTTCTTTGTGAGACCAGCCGAGGAGAAACACGCAAGTGCTGTACCTGGTAAGCGGATAGTTTTATTAATAGATACCAGCGCATCTATGCGACGGGCCGATTTGTGGTCCCGCGCAATTAGCGAGGCAAGGTCGGCTTTAGAGTCTGTTAGTCGAGTTGACCGGCTGTGCGTTATGCGTTTTGACAATGAGCCGCAAACACTAATAGGATTCCAGCAGTGGGACTCGCTGAATCCGGCTATGCGGGCTTCAACTGCAATCGAGCATATATCGAGGTTATCGCCGAACTGGTCGGCAACTAACCTTGGCTCGGCTCTTGTCGCTGCGGCTGAGGCTATCCATGCAGATCAAGATGAAGACCTGATATTTTCCGAGATAGTGCTTGTCAGTGATTTGCAGCAGGGGTGCCTCCTTGGCGAGCTGCAGACTTACCAGTGGCCTAAAGACGTAGAGTTAATAGTCCGCCCGGTTGCAGGCAAGGGCACTACAAATGCGTCTATGCAGTTAGTGACAGGAGACTCTTCACCTTACACCATCGGGGACAAATCGTCTCTGCGAGTTCGCATCTCAAACTCACCAGATGCAACCAAAGAACGTTTCAAACTGAATTGGGTCGATTTATCCATTCGACAGGCTCTCGTCTCGGCGGAGCGCCGAGCCGCAGCCGGACAGGACAGGTCCGGCAGACAATCAGAACCGCAAAGGCAGACTGATTTGTATGTCCCTGCTGGGCATAGCACTATAGTACAGTTGGCAGCTCCGGCTTATATGGCAGCCGGTGGCAATCTAATCCTTACAGGTGATGATTATGATTTTGATAATATTTTGTATGTTGCGCCAGAATTAGAGAGGCACCCCTTTATTCTTTATATAGGTGCTGAAGGCGTCAATGACCCTAATGGTATGTTGTATTACCTTCAGCGCTGCTTTGGTGCGGCTCATGCTCTCAATGCACGAATTATTTCTCGCTCGCCGGATAACCTGATAGATTCAGATATTGCGACGGCGGATTTAATCGTTATAGCTGAAAAGATGGAACAGGAAGATTTAGTTTCCCTGCATCGATACACCGAAGAGGGCGGAATAACCCTTCTGGTTTTGAATTCACCAGGGGATGCAAAGATGATGGCGACTCTTGCAGGAATAAATTTAATCGAATGCGAAGAAGCCGATGTTGGTAAATATATGATGCTTGGTCGAATAGAATACGAATCCGCCTGTGGGGAATTGCTGGCTCCTTTTACAGACCCACGTTTCGGGGACTTCACCAAAATTGCTTTCTGGAAATATAGGCGGATTGATATAGCTAATTTACCCCCGGCTTCGGTACTGGCCTGGTTCGACAACAACGACCCTGCATGGCTGGGGATACATATCGGCAAAGGGACGCTTGTGGTGTTTGCCTCCGGCTGGCAGCCATCAGACAGCAACCTTGCGCTTTCAACCAAGTTTGTACCGCTGCTGTACTCAATCCTTGAATACGGCGGAGCGC
>MHYD01000034.1:26481-26610 GCA_001824645.1 Planctomycetes bacterium RBG_13_46_10 | reverse complement strand
TGTGCCGGTCTCGTCCCTCGCTTCTCGAACCTCGTCTCTCGTTAATTCCGAGTCGAAATCTTTCTTTCAGATTCGCAAGCCGGATAGCTCTGTGTGGCGTTCGGATATCAGTCAAGAATCTTTTACGCA
>MHYD01000034.1:26208-26438 GCA_001824645.1 Planctomycetes bacterium RBG_13_46_10 | reverse complement strand
TCAAACTTAGGTGGGTTCGCGGTGAACTTGTCCCAAAAGGAATCCCAGACAGCCGTTATGCCGCTCGAAGAGCTTGAAATGTATGGTGTTTCCTTTAAAGGTGATAAGCAAGAGCAACAATATGGCAGGGCGGGGCTTGACCTACCGAAAGGAAAATTCGAAATTTCGACAGGTGAGCTTGAGGGTAAGCAGAAGGTTTGGCGCTGGTTGTTTATTGCATTATTAGCTGT
>MHYD01000034.1:21900-26110 GCA_001824645.1 Planctomycetes bacterium RBG_13_46_10 | reverse complement strand
GCAGCCGATAGCCAATCGCCGAAGACGGCTGAGCTTGGCATTGCGGTTGTCGGTATATTGGTCCATTTCGATACTTGTGGGTCTCGCTTTTATCGGGGCTTATCGGCTTTGGGGATTCAAGTCGCCAGCAGCAAACTGGGCATTGTGCATCGGGATTGTGGTGACTACATTTATGGCCATTTACAGTTACCGAAAAAACCGGCCTGACTACAAAGCGATTGCACGGAATATTGAGCAGCACCACAGTGACGCTAAGGCACTATTGCTGGCTGCGATAGAGCAAGAACCGCAGGGTCCGGATGGTCAATTTGGCTATCTTCAGCAGCGGGTCATCGGTGAGGCTCTAAGACATGCAGCAGGGGCCGACTGGCTGCAAAGCGTGCCGACGAAAAAGCTGATTGTTTCATATATCAGCGGCATTGCGGCTCTGTCGATTTTAACCGTGATTATGGCGCAATTATTACCATCGACTCCGTATCTATTTAAAATCAAAAGAGGCAGTTCAACGATAGGATACGATTACCAAATCAGCGTCAGCCCGGGAGATACGAGTATCGAGTCAGGGACACCAGTGGTTATAATAGCGCGGTTTGGCAGACGTGTGCCGCAGGAGGCGAAACTTCTGTTCGACTTGGAAGGCCAACCTACGCAGGAAATTGCTCTTGCAAGGAACCTTAACGACCCGGTGTTTGGCGGCATCATTCAAAATGTCAACCGTGACCTGCTTTACCATATCGAGTATGCAGGCCGGCGCACCCGCGACTACAAAATAACAGTTTATGATTATCCGGCACTTACCAGGGCCGATGCAAAGATTGTTTATCCTTCATATACGAAACTGCCCGAGAGAGTTGTTCTCAACACGCGCCAGATAAGTGCTATTGAGGGTTCACGGATAGATATGACCTTCATCCTTAACAAGGCTGTCACTACAGCGGAGCTTATCCCTAAAGAAGGACCCATATTAAAGCTTACCGTTGATGGCCGGCAACCCAACATTTATACAACTTCGATTACAGCGGAGCAGAACCAGCGATATGAGCTGCACTTGACCGACGCTGCGGGACGCGCTAACAAGGTACCGCATCGCTTCGTGATAGATGTCCACAAGAATCTACCGGCCCAGTTGAAACCTTTATTTCCTAATCGTGATATACAGGTGTCACCGCTGGAGGAATTGAGCCTGGAAGCAGAAGTAACTGATGACTTCGGCGTGACCAGTTATGGTTTAAGCTATACCTTTGCCGGGCAGCAGAGCAAAGATATCATATTAAGTCAAACCGACGCAGCATCAGAACAGAAACAGCAGATGCGCTGTACACTGGCGCTGGAAGATTTTGGCGTCCAGCCGAATCAGCTCCTGACGTACTATTTCTGGGCTGATGATATAGGCCCGGATGGTAACGTCCGAAGAACAGCGGGCGATATTTACTTTGCAGAGGTTCGTCCCTTTGAGCAGATTTTCCATGAAAGCGAGTCTTATGTGGATCGAGGCAGCCGACAGCAGAGAGAAAGAGAAAATCAGGATGGCGGACAGGAAGGTCAGCGGGGTGAGCAGCTTGTCCGACTGCAAAAGCAGATAATTACCGCCACCTGGAATATCAAACAGCAGACGGAGCGCACTGGCGGTATTGAAGATCAAAAAGAAGATATTAAAGTAGTCCATCAGTCGCAGGATGATGCTCGTCAGCAGGCCGCCTCGGCATTGAAGGAAGCTGATGATTTATCCGCAGCAGGAGCGCTTAATGAGGCAATAAAGCACATGGGGACGTCGCTGAAACATCTGTCGCAAGCGGCTGAATCTGCACAAATAGAGGAGCTGACATCGGCCCTTGCCGCGGAGCAGGCAGCCTATCAGGAGCTTCTCAAATTAAGACAGCGCGAGTATAATGTAGCTCTTGCCCGTGATACGCAAGCCAACAGGTCCGAGCGTTCAGCCGAGTTCGAGCGGCAGTTACAGCAATTAGAGCTTAGACAAAATCAGAATCGATACGAGACACAGCGCCTGGCCCAGTCTGAGCAGCAGGAAAATCAGCGCGAAAACGTTGCGATTTTCAACAGGCTTTCCGACCTGGCACGACGTCAGAATGAAATGACGGACAGGCTCCGCGATGTCCAGGCGGCGCTTCGTCAGGGGCAGACAGATGAGCAAAGGCAGCAGGCCGGAGCGGAGCTGGCACGTCTGAGGGATGAGCAGCTCGAAGCACTTCGTGACGTTGACGAGTTGCAGCAGCGAATGGACAGCCCTGAGAGTCGGCGAGATATGGTCGATGCATCACAGCAGCTTGGTGACGCCCGCTCAGGGATACAACAGTCCGCGGAACAGCTCCAGCAGGGGCAGGTCTCTAATGCTATCACTTCCGCTACTCGTGCACAACGACAGCTCGAACAGATGCAGGATGAGTTTCGTCGCGGCACCTCCGGTCAATTTACCGAGCAGATGCGTAATATGCGTCAGCAGGCGCAGCAGCTTGACAGCCGTCAAAGAGAAGTCTCAAACCTGATACGCCGGCAGGCAGAATCGAGACAGAAAACTCTCACGGATTCCGGCGAGAACCTCAAGCTGGCGGAAAGAATCGAACAGCAACGAAAGAGTATGGAGGAGCTGCTGGAACAGATGAAGGATGTAAGTGAGCAGGCGGAAACAACGGAGCCTTTGCTTTCGAGAAGGCTCTACGATACGCTTCGTCGAGCAAGCACTGAAAATGTTGACAAAGCTCTCGAAGCGGTTGGTGAGCTGCTCAGGCGAAATTTTCTTCCTCAGGCGCAGGATATCGAGCAACAGGCCTCAGAGGCAATCGCGCAGCTTAGAAAGGGTGTAGAAGATGCTGCCGGAAGTGTGCTTGGTGATGAGGCCGAGGCCCTGCGCATAGCCCAGCAACAGCTTGATGAATTGCTAAAACAGGTTAATGATGAAGTTGCTCGTGCCGCCGGTGCGGGACAATTCAGAGCTGGCGACCCCAACACTTCGACTTCGCGGGGGACAGGCATGGCTGATAGGAGACAGGGTGGGGATGGATTGGTCGAAGCTGGTGGGGCTGCCGACCCGAATGGCGGAGGCGGAAGTCAAGCTGCTCTGTGGGATGCGATTGATCCGAACGGGCCTCTTACCGGCAGAAATTTCAGGCAATGGTCGGACCGGCTGCGCGATGTGCAGGATTTGCTCACAGAGCAGCAGTTGCGTGACGAGGCAGCAAGAGTCCGTGACCGTGTCCGCTCTATGAGAGCTGATTTGGCGCGTCACGGCAAAGAGCCGCAGTGGGACTTGGTACAGCAGCTTATTGTCAATCCATTGAGTGAGTTGCGTAATCGTGTAAATGAGGAGCTGGCCCGGCTTAAATCGGATAAGGTAATGGTGCCGATAGATCGCGATCCTGTGCCGGACCGATTTTCCGATTTGGTGCGAAGATACTATGAAAATCTCGGAGGCGATTGATGCTGCTTGGCTCGGTTATTTTCCCAATAAGCTCCTGGGTGTGGATAGGTGCAGCGCTGCTGGTCATGTCGCTTATACTATTGGCATGGTCATATCGTCGAGCGGCTGGAATTAGCACATTTCATATAATTGCTTTTTGTTTGAGGCTTGTCGGCATCTCAGTTTTGATTCTTTGCCTGATCGAACCACTGTGGATTGGCAGAAGAGCAAAAACCGGTGAGAATCTTTTTTTAGTTGTTGCCGACAACAGCAGCGGCATGAATATTCATGACAGGGACAAACAATTGACCCGCGGCCAAATCCTTGAAGCTGCTCTTAAAGGTGCGAATTCAGATTGGCTTTCAGCTTTGGCGGATAATTTCAAAGTTCATCAATATATATTTGATACAAGGCTTCGCCGAACAGTGGACTTCTCTGAGCTTGTTTTTGACGGCAGAGCGTCTGCAATTGGCGGTGTTCTGCAAAAAATTGTGCAGCAGTATAATGGAAAGCCCGTGGCCGGGGTCTTCCTGATGACCGACGGCATCGCAACTGATATTACTGAGCCGACCCTGGTCGAATCGGGTTTACCCCCCGTTTATCCGGTCGTCATCGGCGAGTCGAATCCACGAAAAGACATCTCAATAGGAAATGTCTCGATTAGCCAAACGTCTTTTGAAGATGCTCCTGTAACGATTCAGGCCGATGTTCAGGCTAGAGGTTTCTCAGGCAGAACCGTCATGGCAGAGGTGATAGATTCCGAAGGTAACGTTGTGGAAGGCCAAAAATATAAAG
>MHYD01000034.1:21581-21885 GCA_001824645.1 Planctomycetes bacterium RBG_13_46_10 | reverse complement strand
AAAAGCAGACGGTTCGTTTTCGTCTGCGACCGGATAAGGCCGGTGTCCTGTTTTATAATGTTGCCGTCAGGGAAATATCGGATAATAGTTTTTCCGACCCGAATAGTCACTCATCTGAAGCCACGCTTGTAAACAATAACCGTACAATTGTTGTGGATCGCGGCAAGGGGCCTTATCGGATTCTGTATGTCGCCGGCAGGCCGAACTGGGAATATAAATTCCTGCAGCGGGCGATTTCACAGGATGAGCAGCTGCAGATGGTTGGGCTTCTTCGCGTCGCAAGAAGAGAGCCGAAATAAGATTG
>MHYD01000034.1:21294-21527 GCA_001824645.1 Planctomycetes bacterium RBG_13_46_10 | reverse complement strand
GAAAGAAGAACAGATTGAGCAATACGATGAGCCTGTCCTTGTGCGGCTTAACACGCGTGACCAGACAGAGCTTCGTGAGGGATTCCCGAAAACCGAGGAGGAATTATTTGCTTATCACGCTTTAATTCTTGACGATATCGAGGCAGGATTCTTTACGTATGACCAGATGGATTTGATTGGTCGATTCGTAACCGAGCGCGGCGGCGGATTTTTAATGCTCGGTGGTAAAGAAT
>MHYD01000034.1:9910-21212 GCA_001824645.1 Planctomycetes bacterium RBG_13_46_10 | reverse complement strand
AGGCAGTAAAATCTATATGGACCTTACGCGCCAGGGCTGGCTGGCCAGCTGGGCCAGACTGCGTGACAATGAGCCGGATGAAGAACAACGAATATGGGAAATGCCCGTGTTTCGTGTTCTCAATCGCATTTCCGCTGTCAAGCCTGGTGCTGCTGTGATTGCCACCGCTGGTGATGACCCGCAATACAAGTTTCCGGCTTTGGTTGTGCAAAGGTACGGCAATGGACGCACTGCGGCACTTACAGTTGGTGATATATGGCGCTGGGGTCTAACAGAGCCCCAAATGCATCAGGATATGGATAAGTTCTGGAGACAGATGCTGCGCTGGCTCGTTACAGATGTGCCGAACCGAATCTCATTACAGTTTGTTGATAGGCCGGATGATGAAAACAATTCGGTTGTGTTTCAGGTCCGCGTTCGCGATAAGGCTTTTCAGCCGATGGATAATGTCTCAGTTAAAATCGATGTGCGTGACCCACACAATCAGAGTCTGCTCCTGACTGCGGAGCCGGCTCTGAGCGAAGCCGGATTATTTGAGGCTGCGTATATTCCACGAAACAGCGGCTGTTATCTCGCCCGTGCTGTTGTTACCGATTCTAATAGTGCCGAGGTCGGCCTGACCCATGAGATAAAAACGAGTGAGAATCAGGACGAAATCGCAATTGGCTATCTCACGGGTCGAGCCCAGGCCGGATTGGCTGTCAATCTACAGGCTCAGGAGTTTCGCTCTATAAATACAAACCGGCCGTTGCTTGAGAAAATCGCTCGGCAGACCGGCGGCCGGGTTATCGAGCTTGGTGAGCTGGATAATTTTGTTCGCAGCTTGCCCGATAGAAATGCTCCGATTACAGAGATGTGGATTAGACCTTTGTGGGATTTACATGGGATTTTACCGATGGCCTTTCTTCTTGTTCTGATGAGCTTTGTCGGCGAATGGGCTTTGCGCCGCTGGAAGGGATTACCATGAATTTTGCTTTTGTGCTTTTAAGCTTATTTTTAATAAATTCGCCATTTTTGCCTAAGGCAGAAAACACCCGACCCACGGTTATAGTTGTCATCGGTGCGGAGGGAACGCCGGAATATGGAGCACAATTTGCTAGGTGGGCAGGCCTCTGGCAGCAGGCCGCCTCAAAAAGTGGAGCGGAATTTACCACAATTGGTTTGGATGAAGCGGATGGCTCAGTAGATGACCGTACGAAGCTGCAAATGAAACTTGCGGAGGAATCTGGGAAAACCGATGCTGCCTTGTGGCTGGTTATGATTGGGCACGGAACTTATGACGGAAGGACAGCCAAATTCAATCTTCGTGGTCCCGATGTTTCAGCAGACGATTTGACCGCGTTCCTTGCACCCCTATCGCGGCCTATTGTAATCATTGATAATACGTCATCAAGTTCTCCTTTTTTAAGCACCTTATCAGGGCAGGGGCGCATTATAATAACCGCAACCAGAAGCGGTTTTGAACAAAACTATGCCCGGTTAGGCCAATATATGGCCGCTGTGATTGCCGACCCGCAGGCAGACCTTGACAAGGACGGCCAGACTTCGCTGCTTGAGGCGTTCCTTACCGCCTCGCATAACGTTGATGAATTTTATAAAGCAAACGGTCGCTTGGCCACCGAGCACGCTCTGCTTGATGACAACGGTGATGCCCTTGGAACACCTGCCGATTGGTTTGCCGGCATCCGACCTGTGCGAAAAGCCGAAGGTGGCACGACACTGGACGGCTACCGTGCGCATCAGTTACATCTTTTATATAGTGAATCTGAAGGTAAAATGCCGTCGGAACTACGGGCCAGAAGGGACCAGCTTGAGCGCCAGGTCCTCGCTCTGCGCGATTCAAAAGACCAATTTCCCGAAGATGAATATTTCTCTAAGCTTGAAAAGCTGCTTTGTGAAATTGCTATGATTTATGAGCAGACAGAAAACAAATGACAGATGATGGAAGACAAACTTCTGTTCTCTTTTCCAGAAGCAATATTTCTTTTATTATGTGATAGGATTTGGTAAAATCACCATTTTAACAATCTATGTATAGTGTGTGGGGCATACTATTTAAAAGATGATGTGCAGTGCACACTATACCAAAGTTAATGGCTATTAGGAATAACGAATGAAGAAGCTCATTTACACGTTGCTTGTTCTTGCAATTGTCACAGTCCTCGGCGTCCTTCTGTTTAAACGAATCACAGCCTCAGGCGGCGCCGGCCCAGGCCGGCCTGCCGTTGCGGTAGCTGTTGAAGTTCAACTTATCCATAAAAACACCATCAAGGACATCGGGGTATTTACCGGATCTCTCATTCCGAAGTCACAGTTCGTAGTGTCGCCGAAAGCCGCCGGCTGGCTTCAAAAACTCCTTGTCAACATCGGCGATACGGTCCAGCGAAATCAGGTAATAGCAATTCTTGAAGACCAGGAGTACCAACAGCAGGTGGAACAGGCCAGAGCGGAATTACAGGTCGCCAGGGCGAATGCTGAGAATTGTGCCAGTGATCTTGACCTTGCTCGGCGGGAATATGAAAGGGCGAAGGCGCTTCGTGAAAAGCAAATCGCCTCAGCCTCGGAGCTGGAAGCAGCCGAGGCTGCCTATAATTCCTCTCAGACACAACTGAAGGTCTCACTTGCTCAGGTCACCCAGAAGGAAGCAGCACTCAAGGCTGCTGACCTTAGACTATCCTATACGCGTGTTCAGGCATTCTGGGAGGATGGCGATCAGACCAGAGTGGTAGGTGAAAGATTTGTGGATGAAGGCGCGCTTTTGCAGGCTAATCAGCCAATTGTCTCTGTACTTGAGAATAAATCCTTGACGGCTGTCGTTTATGTTGTCGAAAAAGACTATCCTAAGGTTAGTGTCGGTCAACGTGCCGCCATTACTACCGACGCCTATCCGGACAAGACTTTTACCGGCGATATAGTACGCATAGCGCCACTTCTGGTGGAGAGCTCCCGGCAGGCAAGAGTGGAGCTTGAGATACTAAATTCCGAAGAGCTGCTGCGGCCCGGTATGTTTATAAGGGCCCGTATTGAGTTTGCAAGTCACGATAACGCTACAATTGTCCCGCTTGCCGCTTTGGTTAGAAGAAACGGTCAGCAGGGTGTTTTTATCGCCGATAGAGATAATCTTAAAGCCAGATTTGTCCCTGTGACGGTGGGGATAGTCAGCGGAGAGTCAGCGGAAATAATAGAGCCATCCGATATTGACGCGTCAGGATACGTCATCACAATGGGTAATCATCTTCTTGAGGACGGCTCCGATATTACTTTGTCGTGGACTAAAGCATCCCTTACCGCAGAAACACTTCAAAAAGAAACCAAATCGGAGATAAGTGCTACCGGCACCGGGTCAGGAGGGGCCAAATGAAGATATCACGATTTTCTGTCCACCGCCCCATATTTACAATTATGGTTGTGCTAATAGTGATACTGTTGGGCGTTATCTCTCTGCTGCGTCTGCCGATTGACCTTATGCCCGATATTTCTTATCCGACCATAAGTATTTCCTGCACTTACGAGAATGCCGGCCCTGAGGAAATTGAAGAGTTAATAACGCGGCCGATCGAAGAGGCTATGAGCGCCGTGCCAGGCGTTGAAGAGGTAAGCTCCGTTTCTGTCGAGGACAGAGGCACGGTTCGCGTGACATTCTCCTGGGGTACCAACCTTGATGCTGCTGCAAATGATATTCGTGACCGCCTGGACCGTATTGTTGACCGTTTGCCGGAAGAGGCCGATAGACCTACGCTTCGCAAGTTTGATCTGGCGAGTTTTCCGATATTGATTCTCGGTGCATCCAGCAAATTAGACCCTGTCCAAACCCGGCAAATTATCGAAGACCAGGTTAAATATCGTCTCGAGCGTGTGCCCGGTGTTGCAGCCGTTGACATTTGGGGCGGACTCGAGCGGGAGATACACGTCAGCCTTGACCCGGCTAAAATTAACGCTTTGGCCATCCCGCTGGACAGAATCATTACTGGCATACGCGAGGGGAACGTAAACATTCCGGCTGGTACCATTGAAAGAGGAAATTTTGAAGTCACCATCAGGACGCCGGGTGAATATATCGACCTTAAGCAACTGGAAGACACGGTCATCGCGATTCGTGAGGGTGTGCCTATACAGTTGAGGGAAATCGCAAACGTAGCAGATTCCTGGCAAAAAATCACAAGGATTGTCCGGGTCAACGGCCAGCCCGGCATAAGGTTGTCGGTCAGTAAGCAATCCGGCAAGAACACAGTCGATGTTGCCCGTGGAGCGATTAAGGAGCTTGAACGGATTAATCGTGACATACCGCAGATAAAAATAATAACCATAGTTGATACATCCGATTATATACAGCGCTCCATCAGTAACGTAGGCTCTTCCGCAGTTTACGGAGGCATTTTAGCTGTAATAATATTGCTGGTGTTTCTGCGTAATGTAAGAAGCACAATAATAATCGCCACTGCGATTCCGGTTTCTATCATCGCCACCTTTGCATTGCTTTATTTTAGCGGCTTCACACTCAATATTATGACTCTCGGTGGGCTGGCGCTGGGAATCGGGATGCTCGTTGATAATGCAATCGTAGTTCTGGAGAATATTTTCCGCATCAGGGAGACACAGCAGACACGCGAGCTGGCTGCTGTTGACGGCACCGAGGAGGTAACGAATGCCATCATTGCCAGCACTCTGACAACAGTGGTTGTTTTTCTGCCGCTGGTTTTTATGCGTGGCATGTCCGGCGTGATGTTCAAGCAGCTTTCAATTGTTGTCGCTTTTTCGCTCTTGTGTTCTTTGGTGGTGGCCATTACAGTTGTGCCGATGCTTTCAGCGCGTATCCTGCCTTCAACCTTAAAAGATTCGTCACAGGGAAAGGGATTTGGAGCGCGGGTTTTTGAAATCAGCGGGCAATTTTTAAGTCATCTGGAGGACAATTATAAAAAGCTGCTCCATATCGCCTTGAATCATCGTATTATTGTTGTTATTCTTGCCGTTCTTTTAATGGGCTTAAGTGCGATGCTGATTCCGTATGTTGGCGCAGAGCTGATGCCGGCCACGGATGAGGGCGAGGTAAGGGTAGAGGGCGAGATGCAGGTAGGAACACGTTTGGATTTGGTGGATGAAAAATTTAAAGTCATTGAAAAGATAGTTAATGAATCTGTACCTGAAATCCAAAATGTTGTATCAAGTGTTGGCGGCATAGGATGGCGCGGAGGTGGTGGTCATACCGGCAGCATTCGCCTTTCGCTGAAGCCCCAGTCTCAGCGCTCAAGATCAAGCGAACAGATTGCCGCTGACCTGCGCCGCAAGCTGAGTAACATACCTGGAATGATTATTCGAACTCGTGCCGGCCAGGGATTGTTTATTCTTCGCATGGGAACGTCTCAGGGTGACAGAGTAGAGGTTGAAATCCGCGGTCACGACCTGGAGATGGCGGATATGCTGGCCCAGCAGGTAAAAAACCTCGTCGAATCCGTGGATGGGGTTACCGATGCACGAATAAGCAGGGAAGCCGGAAATCCGGAAGAGCTGATTTTCATAGACCGTCAGAAGGCCGCCGATATGAATCTGTCAGTTTCAAAAATCGCCAATGCTCTTCAGACCATCCTGTCAGGAACAACATCCGGTTATTACCGCCAGGCTGGTGATGAATATGCAATTTTGGTAAAGCTCAGGGAAGCAGAGAAGATGAATTTAAATGAAATTCTCGATCTGACCCTGACCAACTCCGAAGGTCAGCCCGTAGTTCTCAAAAACGTCGTAAGCACTGGTCCGCGAAGCGGCCCCGTCCTGGTCGAGCGAAAAGACCAGGAACGTATCGTGACAGTTTCCGCAGATATCAGCGGAAGAGACATGGGCTCGGTTTTGTCGGATATCCATGTGAAGCTGCAATCAGTGCCTGTGCCGCGGGATTTTACCATCGGTTTCGGCGGCGATTACGAAGAGCAGCAGAAGTCCTTTCGTGAGCTTTCACTTAGCTGTGTTCTGGCGCTGGTGCTGGTCTATATGGTGATGGCCTGCCAGTATGAATCTTTGCGCGATCCGTTCGTGGTTATGTTCTCCGTCCCGTTGGCAGCAATAGGAGTAATCCTGATGCTCTTTTTCACGGGAACGACCTTTAACATCCAATCGTTCATAGGGAGTATTATGCTCGGCGGAATCGTGGTCAACAACGCGATTCTTTTGGTTGACCATACCAATCTTCTGCGTCGCAGGGACTCGATGCCGCTTCGCGAGGCTATAGAGGAAGCCGGAAGAAAGAGGCTAAGGCCGATTCTTATGACGGCTTTAACGACCATCTTCGGTCTTTTGCCTTTGGCTCTGGGCCTTGGCGAAGGAGGTGAAGCTCAGGCCCCTATGGCAAGGGTCGTCATTGGAGGGCTGCTGAGCTCGACTTTTATCACATTGGTGTTTGTTCCGGTTGTTTATTCGATTTTTGAGCGTCGTTCAGGTTCAGCATCTTCCGGTGTAAGCGGTATATAACTTATGAATGCAATGAATTTTGCATCTGTGTTTTTGAGCGTATTTGTAGGGTGGGGCTTGTCCCACCATTACTTTATTGCAAGCCCGCTGTGGTGGATCGGTGGGCTACCGGCTGTTGACGTAAATGAGGTGGCAACCCGAAACCCCCTAAAAATAGATATTCGAAAAGCTATCCTGCTGGCCATGGAAAACAATCGCTTGCTTATAGTTGAAAGAATGAATCCTGAGATAAACCGTACGTTTGAACAGGAGGAGCTTTCAGTTTTTGAACCTGTAATTGGTGCCGACGCTACCCAGAGAAGAGGGATATCCGAAAGGCTGTCGCGTGCCGGCTCCGAGACCGAAAGTCAGACTATCGATGCTGTCACTGGCACAGTTTCGCTGAGCAAGCTCTTTCCAACCGGTACAAATGTCGGGCTTGAAGCAAGCACAAGTTATACGGATTCATCTCTTTACAGCGATACTTTTACCGGCAATCGTCTCGGTGTCACCGTCACTCAGGCGCTTCTGCAGGGCCTGGATATCCGTGCGAATATGGCCCGCGTGAATCAGGCTAGGCTCGATACACTCATATCGGCGTATGAGCTGCGCGGGTTTACAGAGGTTCTTCTGGAAGAGGTAGAATCAAAATTCTGGGATTATGCCTTGGCTCAGAAGCAGATTGAGATATACACCGACTCGCTTAATCTTGCCCAGAAGCAGTTAAACGAGGCCGAGGAGAGAATCAAGATAGGTATGCTTGCTGAGACCGAGCTTGCCGCCGCACAGGCCGAAGTTGCGCTGGGCAAGGAAAACCTGATAAATGCGAGGAGCAATCTTGCCACGCAGCGTCTGGAGCTGCTTCGGCTGCTTAATCCTCAGCCATTTATCGACTGGAACAGGGACATTATTCTCGAATATAATACTTTATTACCGGATGTTAAGCTCGACGATGTCCAGCAGCACGTTCAGCTTGCAATGAAGATGCGGCCGGACCTGAATCAGGCTCGATTGCAGATACAACGCGGCGATTTGGAATTGGTTAGAACCAAGAACGGCCTGCTTCCCAGGCTGGATGCTTTTATCGACTTCGGCAAGACGGGTTACGCCGAAACTTTCTACCAGTCATCACGTAATGTGTTTGGCGACAGTTATGATGTATCTGTTGGTTTGATATTCGAGTTTCCCCCTGCTAACCAGGGCGCTCGTGCCCGGCACAGCCGAGCTGTTATCAGCAAACAGCAGCTTCAGGAGGCGCTGGCCAATCTCGTTCAGCTCGTACAGGTTGATGTGCGTTCTGCCTACATCGAGGTGATGCGTACTCGCGAACAGATTACCGCAACCGCAGCTACTCGCACTTTCCAGGAGGAGAAACTGCGGGCCGAGACTGAGAAATTCAGGGTGGGCAAATCCACATCGCTGCTTGTTGCTCAGGCTCAGCGAGACCTTGTGGCCAGTCAAATTGCGGAAATTGAATCGTTTGCTAATTTCTTAAAGTCGCTGGTTTCCTTATATCGGCTGGAAGGCTCTCTGCTTTCTCGTCGTGGCATCTCAACACCCGGCGGTGAACCTGTTATTCTCGAAGAAAACAAATCCGAGAATAATTAAAGTTTCGTTAGATGCACCCGCTGCGATGCATCGCAGCAAGTTACTTTGCATCCGTTCCGGAAGTTGGAGGCATATCCTGCTGCGGTCCTATGACAATAAATTTTCGTTCTCCTATAGGAACGCCGTCGCAGATAACCTGCACAACATATTCCCCTGGTTTTTCAAACCTTAATTGTTGCCAGCAGACGTTCAATTCCACCACCTGCAGAGGATTCTGGAACAGCAAAGGCCCCCTCATACCGGCGATTGGTTTGTCATCCGCCAGGTTTAGAAAGCGAATATCTGTCTGATATTTGCCGTGACCATTGGTCAGTGCAACATGAACATGCAGCAAGGGATGCGTACAAGGAAAGTTATTTGCCCTGATGGCGCTAAAAAGACCAATCAGGGACACTTTTTTTGTAATTTCATCTCTAATAATATTGTCACAAATGTTGATGGACAAAACCGTAGGCGTAGGCTTCTGCGTGACATTATCAGCATTATCATTGTTTTCGGTCACATCCATCTCCCATAGTTATATGTTTTTATGTGAGTATTGTAGCCGTATCACATAATTATACTATAGGGTATTGTCTTTGTGGATGCAACTTAAATCCTTCGACAGACTCAGCCCTTCGACTCCGCTCAGGGTGGTGAGCCTGTCGAACCAGATGGTGAGCAAACCTGTCTTGAGCATAGTCGAAAGAGTCGAACCATTTTACGTTTTCATTTGCGTCACGATTTGGCGTGTTTGGGGGGATTGATTGCCATGGGCCTGCTTGAAGGCTGCGATAGAGGGATCGTTCTGCTTCTTGAATATCTCATTGCCGGTGATAATTTCTTTAAGAGCCTTTGATTTTGTCCGCGCATCCCGCAAGAATCTTATGGCTCTCGTTCCATAAACGCCGCCCAATAGAGCACTGATGCCGATAGCCAGTTCCAATGCCGAATCAGCTACCTGCCAGGCGTCCGGCCTCTCTGCTGATTCACTAATGGCACTTTTTGCAAGAGCAATATTGCTGTCACGCAGGATGTCATCGGCCATCTCTGCCTGTGGGAACTCCTTAGGCATGCCGCAATATGAAACAAAGGCTCTGGACTGCAATTCACTCAATTTGGCTAACGTTTGCAATTGTGCCGAGGTATCTTCTTCCTTTGCTGTCTCGGCTACAACCTGTGTTGTGCGGTTGTGCAGCCAGGCGTTCTGTTTTTGTGCCTCGCTCGGTGCAAAACGCAAAGTTTCACAGCCACTAACAAAAAGAATAATCCCCAATAATATCCCTGACATCTTCTTCATTTTTTCCTCCTTTATGATTCTTTCTTTTGATATAATTATTCCAACCATGACACAAATATTTAGTCGATATCAAAACTATGGATACAGCCAAAGCATTCAATCCACAGACAATTCTTTTATGGCGTAAAGCGGCAGACCATCCTGAAGCCCAGCGAATTTTGGGACTGTTTCCAAAGGCTGAGGTTCGCATAGTCGAGCGGCAGCGCGTGACACCTGAATTCAACGGTTCAGCAGGAAAAGCATTGGTAGCCGGTAAAAGAACAATAATGATAGGTCAAACTTCCCGTTTTGTAGGGTATTTCAACGGCCGGCTCGGGCCGAATGTCCGATGCAAGTCTTACTATAAATTGGTTCCTGTCTCGAATGGCTGTCCATATTATTGCACATATTGTTATCTGGCTTTTATATATCGCAAGTATGCTCCATTTATCAAAATCAACATTAATTACGATGCAATGTTCAAACAGATACGCAGGACTGTAACTACCTCCGATAGAATAGTCAGCTTCAACATGGGTGAGATGCTTGATAGCCTTGCACTCGACCACGTAACAAACCTTTCGACAATGCTGGTTCCTTTTTTTGCTAATTTTCCCCGCGGCTTTTTGGTGCTGCTGACAAAAAGCGGTAATGTTGTTATTAATACTGGAAATGCGGTTTCAATCAATAGTTCTATGAAAGACATCATTATTGTTGTTTTTTACATAATACATTTTTGGTAATACATATATTCTAAAGAACAAGCTATTCTATAGCCCGCAGGCGGTATTCGTGGGAGATGCATTTCTCTGAGAGCAAATCCAGCTTTTGCTGATATTCTTTCTGGCACTGTAATAATGCTGTGACATCATGCTGTAATATATCGAGCTGTCTTTGCAGATTTACCCAGCTGCCAAGAATAAGACCGGCCAGCAATACAAGCTGCAACAGCGTAGATACATTTATCTGTCGATTAAACTGCCATTTTCCTGAATTATTCTCAGACATAATTATTGTGAACCCCGCAGTAAACTGCGGGGCTAAATATTTAGCCCCCGAATTTATTCGGGGGTTTTTCCATTATGGTTTTGCATGAAAGACATTTTTGTCGCTGACTCTGGACATAACGGCATAAGTTCCTTCCGGTAATGTCCCCTGGCCGAGAAAGGATTCCGCTAAGTTGACCGCCTGCATCTGCTGGCCTATTTCGACCGGTAGTGAACCAGCGTCGCCCATCTGGACCGCACAGACATTATAGACATTGTGTGAGACGAGGCTTTTTATTTTTACCGCCCAGGCTGCCGCTCTTGCGCCAGGTGATGTGACAACCGAAACTTCCTGCAGACTTTCTGTGTTAAACATATCTATTGAACCTTGATATTTGGTTTTGTGAACCCCTCAATAAATTGAGGGGCTAAAAGTTCCTTTTTCGCACGATTTTCAGATTCGTGAACTGTTTTTGAAAATCCATCAGTACTCTTTCAATGGTAAACGTACTTCTATTGTCACTACTACAGTTCAATAAATCTCTGCTTTCAGGACTTGTTAACGCCTTGTCACCGACCATACAATTTGAAACAAGGTGCAGCGTTTGGATTTCGGCTGTTTCTATAATCTCCGATTGTGTTGCTGTTTTTTGTCTGATGTATTCGTGCAGTGCTGCGGAATCGTCAACCTCATCAGGCACGCCAAGGGTTTCGTCATTTGTGAAGATACTTTTACCTGAGACTTTTTGGTACTTGAATTGACGAGGCAGAGTAGTAACATGCTCGACAACAGCAGCAGTGGAGCCTATCGGCCCATCGGCGACTTCGCAACTCAATCTCTCATCGCTGACCACCGACGCCGTTATTCTGAACCGCAGCACTCCTTTCAATGCTGCTATCCAGGTGTCAACATCGAGCTGATCGCTGCTTAGCCATATCCCACATTCATCGAGAAGATTGTTGAAGGCATACAGATACTGCCACCAATTAATGCCGTCGTACGAGACCTGCA
>MHYD01000034.1:1147-9891 GCA_001824645.1 Planctomycetes bacterium RBG_13_46_10 | reverse complement strand
TCCACTCTTATCAGCCGATAGTGCCGGCCAAAAGCGTCGGCGCCGGTGAACGAAATTATCGCCCTCAAAAATCCTGGAGAAATTAAAAGTCTCACCTTGATTGTACGGAGCATCGCTATAATCACCGGCCTCGTTTAGGCTCCATTTGCGATATATGTCCTTGACTCTATAGAAATCAGGATTGGTCGATGGCGAGAATTTTTCGTAATCCGTATCCTCGTCAGCAGGATTCCATGCCTTGACAAGCTCGAATGTAGCCTCATAAACCTTAAAATCACCCTGGCCGATATACTTGTGTGTCACTGGCCAGAAATTTTTCCTGCTGGAAAAAGCAGAAATGTTTGTCCTTGATATACTAATTTTTTCGCCCTTTTGCTGACAATTCAGTTCAATGGTTCTGCCGCTGTCTCCTTTGTAAAAAACAATCGCCTGTCCGGGACCTGTCTCGGAGAGTCTGGGAACAAATTTGAACTTCAAGCCCGCTCTGTCGCAGCAGCGGTGCAAAGCCTCCAATAGATTAAGTCCCGTTACGTCAAGGTCACGAAGACTGCTGTTTTCCGTAAGAGCCTGTAGCTGCTCAATGCTCGGTGTTTGAAGCAGACCTGCCGGCAGATATTCACATAAAAAATAATCAATAGCCAAAGCTGCGTCGAAGAACCTGCTTTTTGAAGGCTTGGCGGAAAAGATTGTGTAGCTTTTGCCGTTGACTTCCACCGGGTTGAGACTGGCGTTGGCTTTGCCTTCGGCATTAAATATCGTATCCATACCAGCTAAGAACAAAGTTGTATCATCTGAACAGATAACCCGCTGGCCGTAAACCGTTATTCGTGAAAGAGTTGCGCCAAAGTCCTTGGCAATAATTCCTATATTTTCACCTTTGGAATCAATCTTTGTCTCAGCAGCTTCTATTTGACCTTCAAATACAGGCAGACTAAAAGCAGCTGCGCCGGGCGGAATGCCGTTATAAATCTGTCGAATGCTGACAGACTTTCCCATCCCAAATTTGGCCTCAACCTGCTCAAAAGATAAATATTTCGGTTGGGACATGGCGGCTGGATTATAAGTCAGCCTCGCCCAGCTGAATTCGGGCCAGCCGCTGCGTACAATTTCCAACACTGCAAGGTCGGGACATAAAGAACCATCAACGAAAACCGAAACAGTTGCTGCGGGAAGCGCAAGTCGTGTTTGTGCGGATTGAAAAAAATCAATTCTGTTAGACATGTTACTAATCCTGAATTTTTAGTCCTCGTGAATCAGAGCGTTTCGACCTTTAAAATCTCAATCGCATCTGGGGTATCGCCTGCAATTTCAATGGTGATTTGCGCTAAAGAGTTGTCCTGCAAACCGGTTGCATCTTCGGCCCTTATAGCAAATAAATATCTACCTGTTGTAAGTTCATCACTGTTCCAACTGTAAAACTTTTGTCCTTTATAGGCGATTTCATCGATGGGATTTCCATAGTCGATTTGTCCAGTTCCATTATTATAGTAAACCTTGAATCGCACCGGCTGCGATTTTTGTTCGAGGGGACTATAAAACCAAAGAAGCTGAATTTTATTGTTGTCCACCTGGCTGGCTCGCCAGGCAAAGATACTGTTTGACTGTGGTTTGTCTAAATTGCCGTCGGCATCTAAGGCAAGTCTAACCGCCGCCTGTAATGTGTATTCCTGACAACCGCAATTATTGAACTTGCGAACAACGTAGAAATAGGTTGAGTTACCATTGTGCGGTATGTTTTCGGAAAGTGACATTGAATCGGAATTTTTCTCGACCACAGCTAAAATGTTAGAAAAATCTATTTGCTCCATGCTGAGTCCGCGATAAAAAGCTGTGCAGCCGCTCGGGCGCATCCAGAACCACCCGTCGGTCAAAACGGTGCCCAGCTTAAAGGCATTGGATGTCATCCCGGTAAATAGTGCATCCGTCAGCCAGTGTCTTTCTGTTTTTAGTGGGCTTTTTAGCCAGGGGCCGCGATAACTCAGCGTCAATTGGCCTGATGCGGCTGACAATGCGATTGTTGAGCCGGCAAGCAATACTTCTCCTATGATTTTAAGTATAGCCGTGATGTCGGTGGTGGCAGATAAATAACATTTCATTCGTCTTAGACGTTTTAAAGTGGCCAAGGCGGTCGAATGGGAGATAGATGTCCCGACCAGATCGATAGTCGGTACAATAAGAAACGCCGGACTAATCATCCGCTCAAACATGCAAAACGGCTCGCGATATAGTTGTGCTATTTCGGAAGCTGTGAGGACACGGTTGAAAACCATTACATGGTCAATATTGCCATTGAAGTAATGATTTCCCGCCCTTCCAATTGAACAAATTTGTTTAGAATTTTGCTCTCCCGCATTATATGTTGCCCACACAGTTTGTTCTTTACCATCGGCATACATTTTACTGTTTTGTATATCATTGATTGCATTACCTGGTACTACGAAAGCGACATGGTGCCAATTACCATCGGCGATATTAACCGGACTATGGTAGAAATATCTATAGTTGCTTGCGCCCATGTGAATTATCGCTCGATCATCGTAGGAATAACGAACATAGAGACCTGGAGTCAAAGAGTCGGTTCGCCAGCTAAACAAACTGTTGTAATCACCGATGTTGGTTCTAATCATTCCTACCACTGTAAAAGCATTAGGCATTATATTGGTATTACTTCCGCAATTTACATAACCGCTGCTTCCTCCGAGGCTTAGAGCAGAACCGAATTTGCCGGCAGCCCAGGATATATCGCCGTTAATTATGCCCGAATTGTTATTGCCGCTGGAATCGAAGGCCTTCTCGCCCGCACCTGAATTGAATAGCCAACAGCTGGCTAAGTCGCGAGCAAGTGGATGGCTTGTATTTAGCTGTATTGCTCTTGGCGGTTTAAGAATCGGCATAATTTCGTCCCTCTTCTATCTTCTCTCATCCATCGTGTTTATGTCGTGATGTAGTTCCATCTCTGGCACTTGGCAGTGACGGTTATAGTCTGAGTGCCGCCGGCCCGGTAGCAGTAAAGCTTAAAGTGAGCTACATATTTGATGATAAAGCTGACCTGATTGGGATCGATGCCTTTATCTATCTCAAACTTGTACAGCGGCGTATCATCGTAATTAGACCCATCAAGAGAAGCTCTGACCTCGACAACCAGATTATGTGTGGGACTGGCAGGGAAATCTGCATCAACCGTGACGTGGGCGCCTTCACAGCCGTCGGTTTCGAGGTCGATATCTTCCGACCACGTGCCGGTAGTTACATCGGCTGCATTGATAATAGTTTGTTCACTTAGCCAATTTTTCTTAATCGTGGCCATGTTTTGTCTCCAAGAGTAATTGAAAATTGAGAATTTTAATCAAGTGAAGCACTTAAGTCCCCTGCTGTGAATCTTGCCCTATCACTGCTGACGATGGCTCTGGATTGGTTCAATGAGCCGTGACATAGCATATTGCCGCCGGTTGCCGCATCGAATAAAGCAAAGTGTGTGATTGTTCCCCAGCTGCCGGTTGCCTCGGAGAAAATCAGCTCATTCAAATTGTTAATCATGCCCTCAGAGGCTGTGTTCCAGTCTGATGTGCTCGTCACAGTTCGTGCGTAGCCGTTGCCGATCGGCTCAGCCAGACCCGAAGCATCATCAAGCGGATCTGCGGTAGATAATCCCACATAGATTGTAGGCGGAGAGTAACTATCTTTGCCGAAAATGTAATTCAGGATTTTGTTCTCCCAGTGATTGCTGAAGCTACCCATTGTTTTACTCCTTATCAGGTAAAGTGTTATTGCAAACCTTACCCCATTAACTTGGTAATCTTGTGATGCTCGATTCGTCTTCGCTCGGTGTGATGGTCAGAAGAATTGTCTGGCCGTCATCGTCATAGTAATCTATGGCGCCGGTTGATTTATTCTGGACAGCTTTATTGACAAGTACTTTATCAGCGGTCAATTCACCGCTTTCTCGCCAGATTATCTCTCTTGCTTCAATAAGAGTGTCACCATCTGCAGGGTTGGCCCCTGCTTGTAAAAAAGCCTGAATTGTGTAGCGACCGGCTGGAATATCAGCATCGAAGTCACCGACGTATCTGCTGCCTGCCTTATCGGTAAGAGGCAGGCTGTAATCCATGGCATCGTGCCCATACGTTCCCCAGTCTTCAAATACTTGGCCGGAGAGATACCACACTTGTCCACAGCTATTGCGAATGACGGTATAAACCGTGCTGCCTGAGGAATAATTTATGTGTATTTCGTTTGACATTATGTTTTCCTTTATTGTTATGTGTCCTTCGTATTCCAGGTTTCGGTCCAATCATCGGCGATCATATCATACGTAGAAGTAGCAGCGTCATAAGACCAGTGTGTCCCCTGCAGATGGTTGCCGTTCAGTACGCATAAGTTCGACGTGGGCGAATCCCAACGAACAGCGGCGCCGCTTGCATTCGTACAGCCGATGATGTGATTATTGACCACGTGCATGTTGTTGACGGTGCCGGAGATTTCCAGTCCTTTCCAGCCGTAGTTATTCACGATATTACCGGCAAAACGAACATTTGTAAGAGTTCCGGAAAACAAGAATCCTTTCTCGTCATTGCCGGCATCCTGTGTGCAGTGGAAAATATTATCGCTGATTATCGTTCTTATGTTGGAATTTGCCAGCCGGCCGGCGTTGATGCGGTTGTTCGTTGTGTTGCCCACAAAGACCACATCTTCAGTGTAAGCCGCCTGTAACCCATAGAGGGCCGAGTCATTCGTTCCAATTATAACGTTATTAGACACAGTGACATTGATTTGCGGCATGCCGGAAAGGCCCTTGACAAATACGCCGCTTTCGCAGTTTCGCACTGTGTTTGAATCAATAGTGACATTGGTACATCCGTCTTTGCCCGTGTGGGTGGAGACTTGGACGCCGTCGGTATCGCAGTTTTCAATAACGTTTCCTCTAACTGAGACATCTCTGGAGCCATCCTGGACTTCGATGCCGTTTGGTGCTCCGTAGCTTTTGCCGCCTTTGCCGGCGTCGGTAATGCGATTGCCGTAGCAGCTGCAGTTATATGTTTCCTCATTGATGCCAATGCCGTCATCGCCGGAATTGTGAATACGATTGTTAGCAATCGTAACGTATGTACAGAACTCGGTCCTAATGGCAACTGTCCAGCCGTTGAAAATCGTCAGGTTTTCTATGGTCAGATTCTCAACTGTATTAAAGCCGACGGTCCAGATGGAATCTGCTCCTGTGCTTCTGTTGTTTTTGTCGCCATTAATGTATATATCCCTGACGACAATATTTTTATTGCCTGTTGGATGGCGCTGGGCAAATGTGTAGTTGCAGTCATTGGTAATCATAGTCTTATCGCCCACAGATGTATCAAATGTGAGCCTGGTTGCTGTGCCTTCGCCTGCAAGTGTGACATCTGATGGGATTTTGATTGTATCAGCAAGTGTGTAGCTGCCGGATGACAGGAAGACCGACCCTCCGCCGGCGGCCTTGACCTGTGATAATGATGCGTTTATCTCGATGTCGTCTGCTGTGCCGTCGCAGACATAATCGGCCTGGAGCTTATGTCTATCGGTTGAGTCGGCTGCCGCTACAATTACGCTGACAGCTCCACTGGAAGAACCAGGAACGACAAAGTTGTGACCTGCTCGGCTGTCGGTTATCAATACTATGTCCCCGCTGGATGTAGTCACCACAGCAAGGCGAACATGAGGCGTAGCCGACATATCAGGGAAGCCGTTATATTCATCGATGATGAGATTGCCGGCTGAATCCAGATAAACGTAAATATTTTCCTTGTCGTCGGCTAAAGTATTACCTGAGGAGCTTTCATAGCTAATCAGTTGTGTGCCAAGCCAGAATTTGCCAGCTTTTACACCTATATCGAGGCCACCTTCGTCGAAGACCCTCAAATCATTTGCCCGGTGAGTGGCCAAAAGCAGTCTATACAGCAGTTTCCTGAAGTGCAGATAATAAGGCGATGTCCCTGTAGGTATATATTCAATCCCGGTTTCGTTGTCTGTCTGAATATTCAACAATTCGTTATCTGATGGATAAACCTCTGCCATGTTGCCCTCCATTTTTTAATACGCCTGAGGCGTATAAATTTTATGTTATATTCAGTATCATTTGATTTGTTTGTTTATTGAATGATGCGATGTTTAAATGTTCAGCAGGTTTTGCCGCTGGTGTCACCGTAACCTGTCCGGTTTCGCTGATGCTTTCTCTGCCTGTCCGGTCGGTAATTTTTATAGCGAATTTATAGACACCAGCCGGCAGCGGCGGACTTATCCATTCAATCGTATCAGCATCGAAGCCGAACCGGCCGTTGCCGAAACTTCCCTTTGCAAAGCCAACCGCTGCAGCACCATCGTAACCAAAATCACCTAATCCGAATGTTGCCATCCCGAGGCCGGTTTTATCCTGCCAGGCAGGCCAGATTTGTAGCCGTTCGTGGTTAAGTGCATTTTCGTAATCCATCTGGCCGGTGCCGTTATCGAAGAAGATATCAGCCACCGCTCCGAGCGGAAGGTTCTGCCCGCGAAGCAAAGTTATTTTTACCTTTCCACTGCCAATTGATGGGACATTGAGTTCACTGCTGAAATAAATGTGTGCGTTCCGAGCTTCAACGGCAAAAACCTCGATACGGACAGGTGCCTCGAAAGAAGCAGGAATTTGAACAATCTCCTGTCTTTGCTGACTGTCGATAGTCACTCCCGCGAATCGGCCATTGACGTAAATCTGATGAAGTCTATTGCTGTGATTTGAGTGCCATTTTACAAGCACCGGCCTCGGTGATCCGATGTATCTGCCATCAACCCAGATACCGCATGGCAGTTCATACGCCCTGACCGATTGTATTCCATCACTTATAAGTGACATTACATTTCCTTTATTTTTGGTAGCCGGCGGCCATTAATCCAATTGTGTATAAACGATTTCATAATCGACAGCGACGCCTGCCCCGCTTATGCGCTCATTGTATAATTTGAAGACATCCATTCGCAGATTATCAAACTGTCTGCCGGCATTAGTTACCAGCTTATGGGTGTCACCATCAATAAAGGCCGAGATTGCAGCGATTCGCTTATCCAGCAAGCGGCTGCTTTTCGCCTGCAGAGTACCTTTTTGTTTTATCTCTCTGCTTCGCTGCCCGAGGTCAATACTTAGAACACCATTAAGTCCCGGGACACTCTTTTCCATAGAGGTTCTGTTAAAGCCGCTCGGCTGAATCTCCAAATCCTGCTCATCGAACAACATTTGTCCGTCTAAAGTGATATTCATTTGGTTCTCCCTGCGGATTAATCCCGAACCAGTCTTACCGATGCACCGCTTCTGGTGACATCGGATATGCCGTCAGCAGAGCTGTCGATGCTCAGATGAACTCGTTGTCTTGCCTTTTCGAAAAGTTTTTGATAGTGCAGGTTTTTTTTCCAGAAGTTTTCTTCATTGGCTTTACTGGCCAGCATCGCATAGACATTCGAGATAACGGCAAAGACCGAGGCTCTTCTTAATACTTCGATATCCAGGATTCCCTGCGTATCAATGCTGCTGGCAGGATTGCCCGGCCTGATGCCGAAATATTCTGTCAATTGGAAAGCAGCTTCGTTGGCCTGCGGCCTGAATGTGCTGATACGATAAGCTATATTCTCTGCAGCCGGCGGTGCTATTGGTTCACTGTCGTTATCCGTTCTTACAATGGAAATGGTAAGCTGCGTGGCTGAATCCACCGACACAATCTCGTAAGCGCCATCCAGCGTACCATCCGCTGATTGCAAGTGGATAACGCCGCCTGCCGCGACCTGTGCGCTTATAAAATCAGCGTTCTCCGCGGTAAATGTCGTGCCTGTAAGAGAGCCGCCTGTCCCCGCCGTCAGGACCTGTCCCGGCAGATGAAGCTCGCCGAACAATATAGGTTCATACCTGAGAATGTCCGCGTCGTTTGAGAAAGTGACCATGTTTGCCCTCTTTTATTGTTAAGTCCACAAATTTATTTTGGGGTTATAACCCCCAGGATAAACCTGGGGGCTAAACGAACCCCAATATTTAACTGGTGCTAAGGCCTCGAATCAGGCCATGTGCAGCCTCGTTTTTCAGTTCCAGTGTATATTCGCCGATAAGCTCGCCGCACTCGTAGTCACCGCTGCTTGACAAAGGCTTAAAATGAAAGCTGCGACCGGCTAAAGGCAGCACCTTAACTCGGCTGGAGTCCAGAAGCAGCACGGAATCCTTCGGCATCCAGCGTGTAGTGACAATTCTGCAAACGCCGAAGTCACTCTCATATATGCTCACCAAGTTAGTGAAGGTTGTGTCGTTGGCAGCATAGCTTCGGCTGTCTGCACAGAAGGCATTAATCCTTCGTTTTTGAAATCCTCCCACAATTATCAGGTCAACGTTTCCGTTGCTGTTTTCCCAAACGGAGCGCAGCACGTAGTTAATCATCGTCTCGTCGAGGTCCGTGCCGGTTGGAAAGCCGCTGTCGCCTGTATGGAAGACATTTGTTGAGAGATGCTGGATAATGCCCTTCATCGAGCGCCTGATTGAGGAGTTTCCCTGCGGGTTTGCGCTCGGCTGGCCGCCGTTTATCGTGGTGTTTTCCAGGTCGCGAAGCAGCTCGCGCAGGCGTTCCTGCTTTTGGTAATCCATCTCGTCGGCAAGACCCAATTGGCTTGCAGCCATATCGGTGCCGCTTACCTCGACCGCCGCGGTGAAAATCTGCGTATAATTGCCGCAGCGAATACGGTTTGTGAACCGAACGCCGGGCTTG
>MHYD01000034.1:865-990 GCA_001824645.1 Planctomycetes bacterium RBG_13_46_10 | reverse complement strand
GTGAAATAATTCCAATTAAGTCCGATACATCCTCAGCCAATTCAGGCAGAGTCGTACCTGCTGAATATGTTGCTTTTCCTGTAAATGACATGATATATCTCCTTTTCTTTGGTGAGCCCCCCAGT
>MHYD01000034.1:0-817 GCA_001824645.1 Planctomycetes bacterium RBG_13_46_10 | reverse complement strand
AAACATAGTTTCTTCTTAGTTTCAAATACTGCTGCAAATCTGTTCTGCTTCCGGTCGTAGCAGCTTTCTTTGCTGCTTTCTCAAGGACTGTTTGGCTGTTCTGCACCCTGTCTTTTGCCCCTGAGGTCTTTTTAGCAGCCAAAGTTTCTTTGCCGCCGGTGAATAGATACTGCTTTTCTTTTTTCAACTGCTCAATCATGTTGTCAGGATTCGCTTTGTCACCATCCAGCCTGGTTTTTGCAATCAATACCGCGGTCTCCAAATCCACGGCGCCTGCGGCAGCCAATTTGCGCATCAGGTCCTGCTCAAGCCGAATCTCATTGAGCTGCTCGGACATCTTTGCAGTCTCGCTCCTGGCTTGTGCCAGCTGCTCATTCAAATCTTCGAGCTGCTTCTCGGCACTCTGTGCCCTTTTGCGATAACGAATTGATTCTGCTACTGGAACAAGTTTTGTATTGTCACCATTCTGCTCTATTGTCTCTGACATAGTCTCTTGCGATTCTGTCGCGTTCATAAAAAACTCCTTGATTAAAGAATTTGAGATCTCAAATTTGAGATCCTTTAATTTTCATATCCTAATTCTCTAAGAATCTGCTCGGTCGGTACGCCCAGCTCTTTTTTGATTTTGGCGTCGTTGAGTTTTTCCGTCATGTTCTCCGGCAGAGGACTTGGAAAGAGGATATCCACCTCTCTGTCGGCTCTTTCGGTAGAGTAGATACCGGCCTTGTCGAGCATTGTAAGAACCATCCGGCAGATTCTTTTCAATCCCTCACTATATGTGAATCTCTTGCGTTCGTTTTTCGAAAGCATTCCCATA
>MHYD01000033.1:4158-4732 GCA_001824645.1 Planctomycetes bacterium RBG_13_46_10 | reverse complement strand
AGCGGTTTGCTCTTCAGCAAGCCGGAAGGCAGTATGTTTTTTAACGAGCTCGAACGCAAACCACCTGAACTTAGAGAAGCGGTGAGATTATTTTTGATAGTATGCACTTCAATCAACTAACAGGTCCGTAAATGCCCAAAGCAAAAGTGACTCTAATTCGATGTACGGACTACAGCGAAGTGAAAATCGCAGGAGCAATTGCACGACATTTCGAGCTTTTGGGCGGGCTGGAAAAGATTGTTAAACCAGGTGACGCTGTGCTGATAAAGCCGAACCTTATCGCACCGAGATCTATCCGGCATGCCACACAAACACATCCTGCGGTAATAATTGAGGTTGCCCGGCTGTTGAAAGACTTCGGAGCAAGGCCCTTTGTCGGCGACTCGCCGGCGTGGAGTAATGTATTTGCCTGTGTCAAGGCATTAAAATTAGAAGAGCCGCTCCGGAAATTATCAGTACCGGTCAAACAGCTTGATAAGCCGAAATGGTGCCGAGTTGGAAGAGACAATACCAAAGTCGGTATCAGCTCGGTCGCACTCGATGCGGACGTCATTATAAATCTGCCGAAGTTTAA
>MHYD01000033.1:252-3991 GCA_001824645.1 Planctomycetes bacterium RBG_13_46_10 | reverse complement strand
GAGATGTCTGAGCCTTCTCCCTTGCGGTTTTCGTTGCCGCATGTATGTAAAAGCATCGGCAAACAAATCATACTGTTAGCCAAAGCTACAGTCCAAAAGATACGCTTTCGACAGCAATGAGAAGATGTGAAAAAAACCGCGAGTCCCGGAGAGCCGGAACTCGCGGCATTTTCTATGCATAACATCGCATTCATCTATTTGGGAATGCAGGCTGGGTCTGCCGGGTTCATTGTGCAATCGGTGAGCCAGTTCAGGGCTATCAAGGAAATATCGAGGAAGTTAACCTTACAATCGTGATTTACATCTCCGAGAAGATAATATGGACAGGCCAGCTCGAGGGCGTTTATCTGGGGATAAGCCGGCACGGGAGTTGTGTCGCCGAGCAGGAATATCTGACTGCCGTCTTTGCTGGACCACAGGCCGAAGTAGGAATGGCCTGTCCTCTCGTTGAACATTATCTGAATTCTGTAATCACCGGGTGTCAGGTGTATAGTTCCCTTTACATCGACACAACAGCCATTTATTCTAAATCCGGTGCCGTCGGGGAGTCTGATAAGTTCGTAGCCGGACGGTATCTCGTAGTCGTTGATGGTCCAAGCATCTGGGTCGCCACCAGCCAAATCGAGGATGCGAAACTGTGAGCTGTCGTCGGCCAATATCAAGAAGGTGTAGTCGCCCTCTTCATGGATGTTCATTCCTGTTGTTCTCAGTAGAGCATTCAGCAGAACTTGTTGAAGAATCTCGTAATCACCAGCATCTGTCCAATAAAACTCCGTTGGTGAATTAATGAAGTAGATTAATTCACCTGAGCCGATGAGTTTGTGAACCAGAGATGGGTATCCATCGCCATTCTTAGCTACCACCGTGGCCATACTATCTGTGATGCGTGCCATGTAATAGCTAGCGCCAGAATTTACAAAATCATAGTTGGCGGGAAGACCAGTAGCAAGGAAATGAGCAGAGTTTACTACTGTCATGTCAGGAACTCCTGAAACAATCTCCCAATAGTAGCTTGCTACATTTATCTGGATAAAGTTGTCGTTGAGACCCTGGGCAAAGGGATTATAGCCTGTCCCACCGAGGAGAATCAGCCTGGCACCTGCATTAACATAGGTCGCCAAGTGTGCCATATCCGCTTCTTCAACATACCCGCCATCCATACCAAGAATGATTGTATTGTAAGGTGAAAAGTCAATGGTCGAGAGGTCATAAGTCTGAACAAAATCGTAACCAATAGGAATGGAATCAAGAATGGACAGGACAGAACCTGATGTAGGACTCTGTGTTTCGACTACTATAGTGGTATTTGTACTATTCAGATTGATGCTGTCGGGCAAGGTCTGTTTTGTAAATACGCCGGGGCCTTTAGAGCTTGTGCCATCTGGGTCGGCGAATTCAACGCTAATAGTCTCCGAAGCAGCAGAAACGGATTTCCCGGCGGACAAGGTCAATTTGTCGGTGACAGGGGTGCTAACATACAATAGTGCGTTTGCCATTAAAAGGTCGCCATCAGTAGTTGAATCCCAGCAATCTGATGAGACGTCAGATGAGGTTGGGAAGAAGCCCAAATCCACACGATTAGTACCACCGATGTCCTTGACGGCGACCAAAGGCATACCATCAGACCACTCGGCAATGAGTGTTGCTCCAGAACTGAGCGTTGTTGTCGAAGGCCGATAGCTGCCGGAGCCGCCACTGAACGAGCTAACACTTCTCATTGTCAGGTGCGAGGGGTAATGAACCGTGCCGAGAGTGGCCAAGCCATTTTTCCAACCGGTGAATAGGAGCACACGATATCCTCCGGACAGCCACCTCCCCTGCATGTTATATCCCGAAAGACCCTCGAACACCGCGGTCACTACACCGCCGCCGCTGTCAACGTAATCGGCCATCACGTCACCGAGGGCCACAGAGTTGTTGTATGTGGAATAGGAATATACGAGCACTGCGTCGAAGGCCTGCAGCTCGGCCAGGGTAGGTGTGACAGCCGCAACGTTAATGGTGCTGACGCTGTTGAACAGACCGGTGCCGAGTAATTTCGATTGCACATCTGTCAAGCCTGGCCCGTTATCGGCCCCGCATACGGCGACATCTGGTAATGGGAAGATACTTTTTTCACCAATTCCCATTGCGAAGTGGTTGTTGTCCAGGCCATCTTCAGAGCCGGGGAATGGCTGCTGTGGGAAGCCTTTGCCACCGGCGTAATAATCCGGGTCCTTAAAGTTCAGCCAATTGGCAATTGCCGTGACGACCACGTTTGGGATTGGGAGGGTCTCCGCCCAGGCGGCCTCAATATTCGCAATGGCAGAGTCTAATTCATCGCTATAGTTGGGCCCGGCAGTGTAGGGCTCATATACCATAGTGACGCGGAAGCCTGCGCCGTTGTTGATTAAAGGGGGATTAGGCACAGGCGGTTTTGCGGGGATTGTTTCTCCGCTGCCGACTAAGAGGAAATCGTCGCTAAAGAGCGTCCTTGCGCCCGGCGCAGCAGAGAATTCAACCTCTGCTCCGGAAGTACCCTCGTGGTATGTCAACACGAATGGGTGGTCGCCGGCGGGGAGGTTAATGACACCGAGGGTATCGGCAGAGCCACGGACGCCCCAGAATTGCAGTGCGCTTCCCTTATCAAATGGAACGATTTCTCCGCCGCCCGAGATGCCTGTAAAATCGTGTGCTGGAAACTGGAGGGTAAAGCCGTCGTCGGAGTTAAGGCAGAATGTATATTCACCGCCGGTCGGGATTTCAATAATACCTTTTACCACCATTGAGATGTGGTCGACGCTGCCGTATGAGCGGTGTCCTGCGGTAACGACGCCGAAGACGCCATCGGGACTAAAATGTCCGGTGATACCACTATCCTGGATGTTCAATACGGGAACAGTATAATCCACGATGGTCCCCGTACCTAAATTCAGCGAATTGTTGCAATCGGCCTGGTTGCTGATTACTCCATTATCAATGACTTCACGAATACCCATGTATCCGCCTCCTCCTTCTGGGCCTGGGAAGGGTCCGAAGTTAGGTATCGGCGGAAAATCAGATAATGGGCTTATAGAAAAATTTCTGTATACGGCCGTAACGACATTATTGGGGGGAGTGTTCAAATGGGAGGTCGTGGCCAATCCCAGGAATACTGAAGATGGCATATCAATCCAGGTTATGGACGGATTCTGCCAGGGGCCATACGCGCCGCCGATGTCCTGTGCCCACCAGGCGGCAAAGACATTGCCCTTGCGGGCGAGCTTGATCCATATTGGCGAGCCAAAGACATCACCACTGCCAAGGTCCTTAGAGATTGAGTGTCTTCCACTGACCTGACGTGCCTGTAGGTGGACCCCATTATGACCGGAACGGCAGACCATAGCATGTGCAGAATCTTCTGTGAGATTAGCACGGGCCATTATGCACGCCTTGCCCCAATCAGGCGCATTAAGTGGATCGTGCAACCAGAGCAGGCTGTCAATACGAACGATTGCCTCGAAATCGCCAGTGACGAGAACCGGCTGGTAAGCATAATAGAACGAATCTGCATTGTCCCAAATATCCATGCCGGCGGCCTGAACTGTATAATCACTGCCCGGAGTATCAATGGTCAGCGAACCGGCAGGATTCGGCGGCCAAGTTGTGCCGATGTCCATGCCGGTCAGTTCTGCCGAGGCGGAGCTACAAACAATCAGAGCACAAAGTAAAACTGCTGTTAATATTGTTTTTTCCATTTTTTCACCCTTTCAAAGTGTTT
>MHYD01000033.1:0-233 GCA_001824645.1 Planctomycetes bacterium RBG_13_46_10 | reverse complement strand
CTGCCATGTGCAAGCAAATCATGCGAAATTTCATAGATTTAACGCGAGTTCTATCAGAAAGCCCCTTCTCCTAAGAAATCTCTTCGCCTGAGCGGCCAAAGGACGCTATGCTGCCGACGAACCTCCCCTCTCAAAGAGTCTCAATTTTCGAACATAAGACCCTTTTGCTCATCCATGTATCCCAATGAATATGTTGTATGTAAAGCACTATTGGTGTTACATGTCAAGGAGAA
>MHYD01000032.1:13609-18278 GCA_001824645.1 Planctomycetes bacterium RBG_13_46_10 | reverse complement strand
TAATTGCAACTGGCACAGTTTTTGGGGGTAAGGTCACAAGCTGTCATAAAGACTTTATGTATATTAGGTTTTGAGAAGGTGGTAGATGTTGACAAGGAATCAAGAACAAGTAGTTCGGGCGGCTCTTTAAGGGAAGATATACAAATAAAAGATGAATCGCCAATATTGATAGTTGATGTAAAAGGCATTACAGGATTGCCTTCAGATCCAGAAGCAACACAGGCGCATAGACATGCTACGATGAGAATGAAGGAGTGGGAAAGGACAGATATTAATTGTCTAACTATTATTAATCATCAAAGAAATATTCCGCCCTTAGATAGAGAAAATAATATGCCCTATAGGCAAGAACTCATTGATGGTGCATCACAAATGGATTTAGGCTTGATGACAACTTGGGATTTGTATAGGTTACTTCGTAGCTTTTTAAGAAACAATTGGAAACCTGAAAATATCAAACCTTTATTTTATAAATCACAGCGTATTTCGATAATACCTACTAATTATGAATACGTAGGTTTGGTCAAACAAATTTGGGAGCAGCCAAAAGCCTTTAGTGTTAATGTTGAAGGATCAACCTTGGGAAACAACGATAAGATAGGAATTGAAACACCAATAGAAATATTTGAATATGAGATTGCATCTTTAATGTTGAATAATCAAGAAGTAACAAAAGCTGAAATTGGTAATGAAATAGGGATTAAAACAAAACTATTCCCAAGTTATATTAAAAAAGCATTTCGAGTTTATAAAATAAAGAGCTAAATAAAAGAACAATATAAAAAGTTTAATCACAGTCCAGCTCCGTTATCTGCGGCAAAAGAATTATGATGATTCAATTTGCCCCGAAAGATTTTATGGCGGAAAAGGAATAAAATGGAAAAGGATATAATTGTTAAACTTCATAAGAATTTTGAACAGAGTGTTTATAAGGACGAGGAAACAGGCCTGGAATTCTGGCTTGCCCGCGATTTGCAGAACCTGCTGGGGTATGCCCGATGGGAAAATTTTGCTAAGGTTATCGAGAAGGCTCAAACTGCCTGTAAAACTGCAGGATTTGACCCAGCCGACCATTTTCTTGATATCACGAAAAAGGTACCTCTCGGCTCAGGCGCAGAACGTGAAATTGATGAAATTTCCCTGACACGTTATGCCTGCTACCTGATAGCCCAAAACGATGGGTGGCAGCCACTGAGCCCTCGTGCATTCTGTCGAAGACAGAAACGGGGCGAAGTGGATGGCATTTTACTTAAAACAATGGCCAGGTCTCTTTATCAATTCTGAGTGGTTTATTAATACCATTATACCAGCAATTGTAGCTTGAGTAGTACCACTTGCCCGGCTCATCTACAAGCTCTTTTCTTACAGGATTATTATGAATATATCTGACAGAATCAGCCAAAGTATTTTCTTTTGTTATATTCCTGTCATAGCCACCGCCCTTCTGCCAGAACCTGTTCTTTCTGTAGTTTTGAGAAGTGCTTAATTTGGAAAGTCCGGAAGGATTATTTTCCTTTAGATATTTTACAGCTTTTCGTGCAGCATCAGCCTTTATATCCCTAAGTATATTTGAAATATTATAATCTTCATCCATCGGTTTTATCAGAAGATGAACATGGTCAGGCATAAAAACAAAAGCCCATAAAGAAAAATTATGTTTTTCCCTTGCCTTTTCAATAGACCCAATCAGCCATTGGCATGTTCTGTCAGATAAAAGAAATTTCTGGTTCCTGTAGCAACTAAACGTTAGCTCATGTGCATGTCCTGGGATGTTATATCTCTTGCACTTCTTTTTTATAAACCTATCTTCTTGCATGAACAGATTATAGCGAAACGCTTAGTTTGCCTGAAACTTTTTTTCCATCCACTTCGCTCACTGCGTTCGCTTAATGGCTGCCACCCATTGATAAAGATAGAAACCCACTGTTTATGAAATTTTACTTGAAAATTAAGCCGGTTTAGCTGATATTAAAAACAGAAGTCAGAATTTATTACAGAAAAGGATTTTTTACGGCAAATACCGGAGGCAGAGAAAATAAGAATGGCAAATGAATTAATACCCACAACGAAAATAGCTGTTTTCAGAGGCAAGCAAATAAGGAAGACCCTTTACAAAGGCGAATGGTGTTTCTCGATTGGCGACGTGGTGGAGGTGCTGACAGATACGCCCAATAGTGCCGATTACATCAAGAAAATGCGGAAAAGAGACCCAGAGCTTGCCAAAGGGTGGGGACAAATTGTCACCCCCCTTTTGGTCGAGACCGACGGGGGGCCTCAGAAAGTGAACTGTGCCAATACCGAGGGTGTATTCCGCATTATCCAGTCAATTCCATCGCCCAAGGCAGAACCATTCAAACGCTGGCTGGCAAGGGTCGGCTACGAACGCGTTCAGGAAATCGAAGACCCGGAACTTGCCACTAAAAGAACTCGTGCGATTTATAAGGCCAAGGGCTACTCGGATAACTGGATTGAGAAACGTATGCGGGGTATCGCCATCCGTGAAGAACTTACCGATGAGTGGAAAAAACGTGATGTAAAAGAAGAAGCTGAATACGCCATTCTCACCTTCGAAATATCAAAGGCAACCTTTGGCTTGACGCTTTCGCAATATAAACGGCTTAAAAGATTGAAACGAGAAAATTTGCGAGACCACATGAACGACCTGGAATTGATCTTCTCAATGCTTGGCGAGGCCGCCACTACCGAAATCACACGCACCAAGGATGCTCAAGGCTTCATCGAGTCAAAAGATGCCGCAAAACAAGGCGGCGAAGTCGCCGGAAAGGCCAGAAAAGACCTCGAATCCAAAACCGGCAAACGAGTTGTCTCTAAACAAAACTATCTGCAGCAATCAGAAAATAGAAAATTCCTGAGGGGCAATAAATGAAGTACCTTTTCAAAGAACACGAGAGAAGATTTTGCTTGAAAATTAAGCCGTTTTTGGTATAATACCTGCTAAAAAATAGAATACAGAATACAGAATACAGAATACAGAAGACGGAAGACAGGAGGCAAAGGTTGGGGGGTAGCGACGGGGGCAGATGCAAATCAAAAACACCAAAACCACCACTTAACCTAAGACATTACAACAAGAAGGACTTATGAGAAATGTTAGCCCTGCTTAAAATCAGCCAAAAAGATGATAAAGAACGTCAGAATCAGCACTTAAAGCGCTCTACAATTGTAGAGAATGTTCGACAAATTGGACTTTTTTTGCAAAACAAAGCCAATTTATGTATGGCAAAAATTAACGTAAGCTCTTTAATGACAAGTGAATAAAAGTAATTCTACAATTTTGTAGATTGGTAAAAACAAAGCCAATCAAAGCCAATTTTGAAACAGAAGACAGCAAAAATAGGGCATCACGAGTGAGTACAGTTGAAGTGGTAAGTTTAGAATGTAAAATAGATGATTATGGAAAAATATTCGCCAGATAAGAATTTTGTCGTAATGACAAGGGAGCAGGTTCGGGCGTTCGACTCCTGGGCGATAAATACACTCGGAATACCCGGCGTGGTCTTAATGGAAAACGCCGGGCGAAGCTGCGCCGAGCTGATTAAAGAAAAGCTATCCAAAATTGCCAAGCCGAAGGCCTGTATATTCTGCGGCACAGGAAATAACGGCGGCGATGGGTATGTAATCGCACGGCACCTGTTAAACGCAGGCTTTACTGTGACGGTTGTTATCTGTGGCGACCGTAATAAAATCAAAGGCGATGCAAAGACAAATTTGGATATTTTAGAGCGTATGGGTCAGTCCATCGAACAATTTGACATAGCAGATGGTGACATATCCGAACGTGTCAGAACCTTTACCGATGGTGCCGATATGCTTGTTGACGGGCTTTTTGGCACCGGCTTAAGCGGGCAGTTGAGCGATGAATATAAGCGGCTGATTGAATGTATAAATGCCCAGGGCCGTCCCATTTTAGCAGTTGATATTCCATCAGGCCTCGATTGTGACACAGGTGAGCCGCTCGGCGCCGCTATTAGAGCTACGTGGACAGTGACATTCGTTGCGATGAAAAAAGGCTTTACAGGCTCAAATGACTCAACCAAATACACAGGGCAGATTTTTGTTGCCTCGATTGGTGTTGAACCGGATATCTTAAGGTCGTATTAAAATGCTCCCGCTTTGGTAGCCTGTTCTTTATAACCTATAAAATAAAGGAATCTTTCGTATGTAAAAACGGGGACCCATAAACCACGTGCCATGTTCTCGGCCTCTTTATAAAGATTAAATCTCCGCATTGCAGCATCGTATCTTTCGTTAGCCATCGGGTCAGCATCTAAATCCTCAGAAGTCGGCTTGGGCGGAACCTGCGGCGGATAACCAAGAACAAGAAAATCGGTATCGAAAGTAACTATATCAGCCAACCTGCCGCCCCATTTTTCAATGAGCGCTTTTACCTTATCGGCTGAGTTGCGGTCTATGGCTCCGTCACTATTAAGGTCGAATTCACCTGAAACTACGAATATATTCGTTTTGTCACTGTCCCAAACCAAATTTGCAGCAACATCATTTATCGCAATCGGACTTCTGTTCCTGCGTTGCTCATGCGCCACAGCAAGGTTGTTAAGAATTCTCATCCTATTCACCGACCCTTTGGCAATATCCTCAAAGTCTCGATTTCGTTCATCAAACGGCTTATCAAGCGAAAGCATGATTT
>MHYD01000032.1:10182-13462 GCA_001824645.1 Planctomycetes bacterium RBG_13_46_10 | reverse complement strand
GAGTCATATTCAGCTCCGCCTGTTTTCTTAATAACTCATCGTTAGTCCTTTTCAGATTGTTTTCCGACTCTTCCAACTGGGCATATAATGTCTTAGCTCGCTCATCTGATGTCTTTTCCATCAACTGTTTAAGCTCATCGTATTTTTGTGTGATATCGACAACCTGCTGATGGTATCCTTCTTTTTCCTCCTCCAGCCGTTTTTCCTTATCCTGCGTTGCCGTTATTGCATCATCATAGCTTTGCTGCAGCTTTGTTAGATTGACTGCCAAGCTGTTTTTTTCATTTATGGTGCGGTCAAGGTTCCCTTTCAGATTCTGAACTATGGTTACTAAACCGGTAACATTAGGGTCGATTGTTTGTTCAAAACGCTCCTGAGCGAGCTTTAATACATCATTTACATCTTTATTAACTTTATCGACTTTTACCTCAGCAGAGCTGTCTCCAAGTGAACCAAGCGGCCCCAGGATTATAGATACGGTTTTGTCGAGATAATCAACCATCTTACCAAGATAGGTCTCTCCGGGTCTTATTGTACCGACAATCCTTCCTTTGTCCTGTAAATCTCTATTGGTAGCCACCTCTGCGAGATTACGTTCTGCTTGCTGTGCCTTCTTTTGCTCGTCTTCAAATTTTACATAGAAGATAACCGCAAGAACTGTCGCGACGATAAAAAGCCCGACAAAGATTACAAGGGAGTAAAGCATAGCACTACTCTGCTGTCTTTTGCCTGCTGGCATGATAACACTCCTCACAAACAATAAAAGACTAACATTAAGGTGATTTTCCTATATATTATCGCCTATACACAATTAAGTCAAGCAAAAACACTGCTTTAAGTACCTAAAGTGCAGAGTGACTAAAGCGCTTGAAATAATAATTTCTCACTTTTGGCATTTCAGCTCGATTTAGGCACTTTTTATATTTATCAGCAAATCAGATAATTCGCTGATTTTGTATATTTTATACCGGGCCAAAGCATCGGTTTTAATCGCAGATTCCGTGTGCAAACGAGCCGGTCTTATTATCTGAATAGTTACAATACCCAATTTGTTTGGTCCTATAAAATCCTTTTTTTCGTCATCTGCTACATATGCGGCTGTTTCAGCACTAATATTCAAGGTTTTTAACAGCTTTTCAAAACCAACCGGAGAGGGCTTCCAACAATTCCTTCCTAACTGCTCGGTATAAACTATGCACTTAAAATACTTTTCGATTCCCAGAGCCTGCACTTTTAACTGCTGGGCCGGCAGATAACCATCCGTCAGTAAAGCCAGGGTATATTTACCGCTCAGTTCCACAAGAACATCCCTACTATCGTCAGGCAAGTTTATTTTAGGTATATGGTTACAATAGACGCTTATTAGCTCTTGTATAAGATTGTCATCATAGCGAATGCTAAGCTCATCAAGGGCTGCATTAAACGTTTTTCTGCGATTACCGGCCTGGAATTGCCTCCAAAGGGTGTTAAAGGTTTTATGAGCCGGGAGCTTAAGTAAATTGGCCAGAAACTCGGCAACTGATGCAAAACCGCTCCTGCAATAGTCAATTTCGTCGTAAAGTGTGTCGTCTAAATCAAAAACAACCGTTTTTATCATGTTTTACGTATTTAGGTCGTAAGTTTTTCGTAGAGTAAGGCATACGCTTATAGGAATATAATTTTACATATCATAGTCGGATTGTCGATGTAAAAATAGCCGACAGAGATTGCTAAATTAGAATGGAAAGGAAAGATAATGCGATTTCTGCAGATAATGAGGCCTCTGCACTGGGTCAAGAATGTATTTATATTCGCAGCAGTAATATTCGGCAAAAAACTCATTGGACCTTCTGATGAAGTGCTCTCGGCCATCGGTTATGCTATAGGAGGTTTTATCTGTTTTTCCCTGGCTGCTTCTGCCGTTTATATTTTTAATGACGTAATTGACCAAAATGCAGACAGGTCGCATCCCACAAAATGCAAAAGACCTATAGCAGCAGGCAGCGTAAGCATTGGTTCAGCCCTTGTATTATCTGCTATATGCGCAACGGCAGCTATTACCGGCAGTCTTATGCTTGACAACAGCTTCACTCTCATCATCCTCTCCTATATTGTACTAATGATTTTTTACTCGATTCTTCTAAAAAAGATAATGATTCTGGATTGCGTAGTTATTTCCATCGGCTTTTGCCTGCGGGCAATTGCCGGTGCGGTTATCATAAATGTGCCTATCTCACCCTGGTTGATTATCTGCACCTTCGCCTTATGCCTTTTCCTGGCGTTCGGCAAACGGCGTAGTGAAATAGCACTGCTGGGCGATGACAGCGAGTCATTTCGCAAAACTTTAGCCGGTTATACTCCTGAGCTGCTGTCACACATGCTTGATGTGACAAGCGGCCTTGCAGTAATATGCTTCCTGCTTTATGCGATGGATGACAGAACCCTCCATATATTCGGCACCAATAATCTTGTCTATACAACGCCGCTGGTCCTGTACTGCATTTTTCGTTTCAGCGCACTAATACAACAGGGAAGGTTCTCCGGATTTGTTGAGCTGATAATTCATGATCTGCCCTTTCAAATCGGATTGGCTCTTTGGATTATATCCTGCATTGCGATTATCTATGCAAAAAAATTCGGTTTTTAGACAGTCAATATTTAAAACCTATATCATCTGGCCAGCGATATTGGGTTTTTCACCTTTCAGGTAAGCTATAGCATTCGCCACGCTTAAAAGATAAATTTGAGTTTTGATTATTTTGCCAAAAATATCTATAAACTATAATTGATTTCTATGCAGGAATTTTTAATCTTTATAGATAACTTTGCGTTGTAATATTAATTTGGGCGCAGCAAACATGGATAATGCCGAACTATGGTGTATTAAATGAAATCGCAGCAAACAACAGATAATATTCGAATATTTTTTTTATGGAGTGTTATTTTTCTTCTAACAAGAATATTTTTTCTTTATTACCCATATCATGGTGAATCAGACATATATCGAATGACCAGGGGGATTTATTATAATGTATTGACCGGTGATGGAATATTCGGTAATTTTATTTATGGTCAGTCATTTTCTTTCGGGTATTACTTCCTCGTTTTTAAAATCATCTCAATATTTCCATTCTTTTTTAAAGACCTCGAACTGCTTTTTATAACAATAACATTTGTGTCTTCGTTTTTAATTATATTTTTTATTATCAGTCTCCTTAGTAGATTCAAACCATCGAAAGTAAATCTAAATATTTTTTTGGCCTTATGGATATTGTCGCCCGTTTGGTGGGAGTGCACCACC
>MHYD01000032.1:4591-10171 GCA_001824645.1 Planctomycetes bacterium RBG_13_46_10 | reverse complement strand
TATAATTCCTGCAACTGCATTATCGTTAGGGGCAGCCGTTTGTCTGAGAAACGCTTTTTACAATATTTCCTGGATAAAATCATTAGTATATTTTATTCTCTCCTCTTTATTGTTTTTTATCTCTTTCTCTTTCAGGGCGGAAGTTATGCTCATCACGCCGGCATTATTTTTACTCTGTGTTGAATTAAAAAATAAAGGTAAATTGATTTTATCGATAGGTTCAATTTTATTAGCTATAGCTTTATTTTTCATAGTTCAAAACTATATAATTGTTAGCGATAATATCTTAATCAGCCATCCTCAAAATAAATCGGTTTTTTCTTCATTTACTTTGCTATTTAACTACCTTAGGCACTGGGTCTTTAACCGATACACAAATACCAGATTATTAATAAAGGGAGCCGCATCAGCCAGTTTCGCCTTTGGAATAGTATCAATTTTGTGGATTCCTTTAGGCCTGTATTACGTAATTAAAAATAAATTTTATAAATGTTTAATAGTAGTATCTGCGCTCATTATTCCTTCATTATTATTTTGGCTTCCGAACTCTACTCCTTCCAGGCATTTTCTGCTGGTGGTCATTGGATTGGCTTTAATATCATCTTTTTGTTTTTCTGTTTTTAAACGAAATACAGCTATAATTGTTTTGATAATAACTATTACCGGTAATGCACTGCTGCCGGAATTACTTTATAAACCAACCACAAAACACTACACTTTTACCTATCCAAACCTTTCACAAATATCAGGAAGAACTTCCGGACAAATTCCGGTGGGCTGCCCGATATTGAATCATATAGCAGATAAAAAAGTGCTTGAATATACAGACAAAGAGTTTAATTATTTTTCAGAATTAAATGAAAATTACATTATTTTTATTGGATATAATGACACGGTCTTGGAAGCAAACCTGATTAAAAATTGTAAAAGTTGCGCATTGAAGTATATAAACGAAGGTATTGAGAAATTAATTGTGGATAACAAAAATCTTTACTTTATATCGACAGAATATTTTCCGAAATCCGACAATAACCTATTTAAAAATATTATTCAAAAAATGGGTGATGAATATAATACAGACTTTTTTTGGTATATGAATCCAATTATGCAACCCAGATCGAGCTTATCAAGCAACATCCCCGGTGAATTAAAGTTGATTAAACCTTTCTCTAATTCAAGTTCACCATAACAGGCAGCGCAAAATAGCATCGGGGTAAGGCCGGTCAAAAGCCAAATTCTAAGGGCCGGTAAAACTTAGCATTCACGCTATACCATCTCAGTTATATGTCATGTTTTGGATAATATTTGTAATTATTTATGCCGATATATGTGGTATGTGATAATACCTTGACAGTTATATTAACCTTTTTATATTTAGTCTTTGAAAACCTGAGGCTGGATTACAATATTGCATGGAAAATATGCCTGACAAATTGATAAATAAGCAGCTAAATAAAAATCAATTAGAAATGCCGGCTTCTCCTCCTGCAGTTTTGCTTACGTTACGCAAGCCCTTGATAATCCTCGCTCACACAATTGCCTTTGCCGTCTCCCTATTACTCTCTTTTTTAGTAGTAAACGAGATGAAGTTCAAACAAACCTGGCTTGTAGGACTGTACCCGACCCTGTTGATATTGTTTCTTATCGTCAAGCTTCCCGTATTCTGGCTGTTCAGGCAATATCGCGGCTGGTGGCGTTACGTGGGCATCTCCGACCTGCTGGGTATGCTGCGCGCATCTCTATTCAGCACTCTTGTCATAGTAGTTGCATGGTTTGCGATAAGCTACATTGATTTTATTCGCAGGTACCTGCCGGATGGTATGGATACAATCGCAGAAGGCGTATGTATAGCCGATATGTTCACGTCGGTAATGATACTCGGCGGGCTGCGAATGGTAATTCGACTATACTACGAGGAGTTTCGCACGATGGAAAGCGGCCGATTGAAGCGGTTACTCATAGTCGGAGCAGGCAATGCCGGCGAAGCACTTCTGCGGGAAATCCATCGAATGCCCGTCGCCGAATACGATGTTATTGGTTTCATTGACGATGACCCTGCCAAACAAGGTATTAGTATTCACGGAATATCCGTTCTCGGAACAGTTAATGAGCTGCCCAAAATCTGTGCCGACCGCAACATCGAAGAAATAGCCATTGCAATACCCTCAGCAACCCATAAACAATTAAGGCGGGTCATCCAAGTATGCGAAGGCACCAAAATACGCTTCCGGACGGTTCCGTCAATAACCGATATTGCCTCCGGCAAGTTCCGCGTGTCCCAGATTCGTGACGTCGATATCAAAGATTTGCTCGGCAGAGAAGCCGTTCAGCTTGACCTGGATTTAATAGAGGCCTTCGCACGAGATAAAATCATCCTCGTCACCGGTGCCGGCGGCTCCATCGGCTCGGAAATGTGCAGGCAGCTCTGCAAGTTCAAGCCGGAACTGCTTTTGCTTGTTGAACAAGCGGAAAATCCGCTATTTTTTATAGAGAAGGAGCTGCATAAGGGATTTCCCGAAGTCAGTCTTGAACCAATAATCTGCGACATCACCGACAAACCGCGCGTGGAAGCAATCTTCAAACAGTATAGGCCGCAGGTCGTTATCCACGCCGCCGCCCATAAACATGTCCCTATGATGGAGCTGAATCCCAGCGAAGCCGTTAAAAATAATGTCGGAGGCACAAAAACCGTTGCCGATGTCGCCAGCAAATATGGCGTCACAAACTTTGTTATGATAAGCACCGATAAAGCCGTCAACCCAACCAGCATAATGGGCTCATCCAAGCGAATCGCAGAGATGTACATACAAGACCTGGGCAGGACCAGCAATACCTACTTCGTCACGGTGCGGTTCGGCAATGTGCTCGATTCGCAAGGCTCGGTTGTGCCCATCTTCAAGAAGCAGATAGCCGAAGGCGGCCCGGTGACTGTCACACATCCGGATATGAAACGATATTTTATGACCATCCCGGAGGCCAGCCAGCTCGTCCTTCAGGCGGCCACTATGGGAAGAGGCGGTGAAATCTTCGTGCTCGATATGGGCGAGCCGGTAAAAGTGGTAGATTTAGCCAAAGAGCTTATTACCCTTAGCGGCTTTAGGCCGGGCGAGGATATCGAAATAGTTTTTACCGGCCTGCGGCCCGGCGAAAAACTCTTTGAAGAGCTGCGGATAGAAGGCGAGGATATGCAGCGTACGAGACACCCGAAAATCAGTATATGGAAAAACATCCTTATGGAACGCCAGAACCTCCGAACCGGTATAGATGAATTATTGGACATCGCCAGGGGTCAAAACAACAGCGAACTCATTGCGAAAATCAAAGAGCTTGTTCCTGAATACACCGGCAATGCCAATAATATAAACCAAACCCAGTTTGTATCCGTCTGATGATTATAATCACAATATAAACAGTCGGTTCACAAATAAAACTATTCACAGTCTCCAATAACCTTTTAGATACAATATTGCCGACCTATTTATTTTCCGTTTTGTTCTCCGTTTTATTCTTTGTACTACCTTGTTTTTCCTTCTCAAGATTCTTCCTGGCAGTTTCCAATCCAGTTTGCACCTTCTTCTTTTGCTCATCTTTGAGATGTGGTGAATTTTGGACCTTCTCCAGAATTCTAATAGTTGATTCCGACTTCATATTATGAACGCACGCGATTAGGATATTCAGAACATTATAATCAGTCTCTTTCTCTGCTACTAAAAGAAGAATAGCCTCCGGATTGCAGCCTTTGTCTTTCAATTTAGCTTCATCAAGCCTGCTAATATCTGAAAGAACATAAATAGCGACAGTCCTATGGAGAGGTATACCATCCAGGACAGACTTTGCTGCCAACTCATAGCCACCGACATCACCACATTCTGCCAAAACCTCCGCTGCCCGCAGGGCAAGAAGCAGTCGCCCATCCTTCGTTTGTAAATCGAATGGTATGTCCCTCCGTAACTTCCCAAATTCATCTTGTGCCTCTTCCTCTTTCCAATCCTCTCTTGTGAATTCCGCCATATCCCTGCGCATTACCTCCAGGCCGCTTCGATCGCCCAACATACCCAATAACCTCGCAGCATTACAACGAACTGACGGCCAGGAATCATTGAGTGCATCTTTAATCGTAGGAATAGACTCAGAGCCAATTTGGTATGCCAGTAAATACATTGCTTTAATCCTGACCGTTGACTCATCATCCTTAGTTGCGCGTTTAATCTCTTCGACGCTATTGACATCATATCCTTTTGTGCGAAGCACGTCCTTATAATGACTAACATTTCCCTTTGAAAACACCCAGCTTTTCTTGCTTGGGCTGTATGAAATATCCGCTGCCCAGCAATTGTTGGATACAATCCAACAAGCTAACAGGCAAAATACTAAAAAATACACACTTCTATCTCTAATCATTTTTTTCATATTACATACCTTTCTAAAATATAAGTCCATAAATCAGCAATAAGGTGCAGTTCGATGAAAATATATGAAAATCAGCAGACTTAACCTATGGTATGTCTCTTGTTTCATATAGCTCTATCTCCATCCTGACCTCTGCGGAGAAGCTACACTCGCCATTTGCCAATAAAATCCGAATGCCCGCATCTTCAAGACTATCTATTTTTGCAATCGTTGTCAAGCCAGAATGGTACATATAGCCTGTTTTTAACCCATCCAAAGCTGTTTTTAACCTTGATTTCAGTATTTCAAATTACGCCAATTGTGTCTTTCTTATGGCAAAAAAGGGTTGCATTTATAAAACAGCTTAGGTATAATCTACTTATAGTAATTGTGTTACAATCCAAAAGACGGGATTTAGCAGCTTGAGAAGGTTCGTCGTGAATCCGGCGATTTCACGCCGAATTGACTGACAGGTTATCGTGTAGGAGATAAGTGATTATGGCTGGTATGTTCTATTCACTAAAGGAAGCAGCTGCGAAACTCAATATAACCGAGCAGGAAGTTAAAGATTTAGCCAGGCAGGGCAAACTACGTGAGTTTCGTGACGGCCCAAATTTGCTGTTCAAAATCGACGAAGTAGAAGCTCTAATGGCTGATATGAGTGATACGGCCTCTAAGGAAGAATCACCACCGGTAGAAGAAACCGAGGAGTTTGCAGAGGCAGCGGAATCCGAAATGACCTTTGAGCCGGAAGAAGTAGAAGAACCGCAGTTCGGCGAAGCAGAAATACAAGAGCAAGAGATGGAGCCGGAAGAGGAAATCACCGCAGGAGCAGGAGAAGAAGAAGGTATAGAAGAAGCAGCGACAGCGGTAGGAGAAGAAGGCATAGAGCAAGAAGAGGAAAAGGCAGAGGAAGGAGAAGAAATTCTATTGGCTCCGGAAAGCGGAGCACCGGCTGCAGAGGGTGACTTGTCAGGCGGCGACACCGCCCTGACCGGCGAAGGAATTAACGTCCTCGGTGAAACAGACCATGATTATCAGCTTACAGATGATACTATGGCGGAGACAACGATATCACCTGGTACGGGTGGTACCGCAGGGGCAAGCGGCACAACAGGTGAGGCCAAGCTCGAAGAGATTGAAGAAGATGTCACTTTGGACTCTTTCGGCAGCGGCTCAGGCCTGTTAGAC
>MHYD01000032.1:0-4518 GCA_001824645.1 Planctomycetes bacterium RBG_13_46_10 | reverse complement strand
AAAGTCAGGAGCCGGCCGAGCCGTCAACAGTGGAAATGGTTGCCGAGGCCGAGTCTTCCGCGGGCGAAATCCCCGAAGATGAGCTGGTTGCACCTTCTGTAAGTATAACCCCGGAAGCTTCAATGATAGCCCAGGCATATACCGAGGTCGCGCCGGATGCCATGAGCACATCACTGGGGATTATGCTGTTCCTGCCCCTATTAGCTCTTATTTACACAGGGATAGTAACCATTGCGGGACTCAGGGGTATTATGCCTGCAATTCTGGGCAAGATAAAAATGCCCTACATAGGTTTGTACATAATGGCTGGATTTTTGGTTGCTGCACTTTTGACCCTTGGTGTCAGCTTTATGCTCACCGGCGGTCTTGGTAAAGCCGGCGCTGCAAAAGAGAAAAAACCGAAAAAAGAAAAAAAAGCCAAGAAAAACAAAAAAGCCAAGGATGCAGATAAGGAAGAGTAACCCACAGCTTAACCTTAATCAGAATAAATCATCAGCAACTTTTTCACCCAACTCAAAAAGCATTTACTCTGCGCATTTTATTTGCCTTATCATAAAAACATAACCAAAAAGGAAATTTTCTCAGGAAAATTGTGAATTTTTATCGTCCGAGGATATGTCACAAAGACCTGGTAAAAACTTTTCGCAGCAGGTTATTGCTGTAAATGCTGCTTAATTCATATTCTATCATGTTTTAATGCACGTTTTAGCTTGGCAAAAAAACAACAAATTTTTTTTAAAAAATCTTATAAAAACCTGAAAATACTATGCTTGACTTCTATATACCTATACAATAGCACTTTTAATACTGAAAATAAGTAGAATTTGTCGAAAATAAAAAAGCAGATTACTTCACTTATAATCAGGAGAATTTAAATGGAACAAGTTAAAGTGTCGTTAAATGAAAGCGATATCCCACGACAGTGGTATAACTTAGCAGCGGATTTACCGACCCCGCTGCTCCCACCGCTTGGACCGGATGGAAAACCTGTCTCTCCGGACATGCTCGCGCCGGTATTTCCGATGAACCTGATTGAGCAGGAAGTAAGCAGCAAAAAATGGATAGATATACCAGAGGAAATACTCAACATACTTTACCGCTGGCGGCCGACACCGCTACGAAGGGCAATATATTTGGAGAAGCACCTTGGTACACCGGCTCACATATACTACAAGGATGAAAGTGTCAGCCCGCCTGGAAGTCACAAACCAAATACAGCCGTAGCCCAGGCCTGGTATAACAAACAGTTCGGCATCAAAAAATTAACTACCGAAACCGGGGCCGGCCAATGGGGCAGCGCACTTGCCTTTGCATGCAAACTTATCGGGCTTGAATGCAAGGTATTTATGGTTAGAATAAGTTTTGACCAGAAGCCCGGCAGGAAGCTTATGATGCAGGTCTGGGGCGCAAACTGCGTTCCAAGTCCGAGTACCGAAACGAATGCCGGCAGAAGCGTTTTGAAGGAAATACCCAATACGCCGGGCAGCCTCGGTATTGCCATCAGTGAGGCCATCGAGGAGGCAGTAACCGATAAGACAGGCAAAACCCGTTACTCCCTCGGAAGTGTGCTGAACCATGTCCTTTTGCACCAGACGATAATAGGTCTCGAAGCAAAGAAGCAGCTAAAAAGTATCGGCGAGAAGCTGCCGGATGTCGTCATCGGCTGCGCCGGCGGCGGCAGTAACTTCGCAGGCCTGTCCTTCCCCTTCGTCGCCGACAAAATCAACGGCGCTAAAATCAAAATTATGCCCGTCGAGCCGACGGCCTGCCCTACTATGACACGTGCGCCCTTCGTTTACGACTTCGGCGATACCGCCTGCACTACTCCGCTTCTGGCAATGCACAGTCTTGGGCACGCCTTCATTCCGCCACCCATCCACGCCGGCGGCCTGCGCTACCACGGCATGGCGCCATTGGTCTGCCAGGCCATCGTCGAAAGACTTCTTGAACCAAAGGCCTATCACCAGAAAAAATGCTATGAGGCCGCACTCACCTGGGCCAGGACCGAAGGGCCTATATGTGCCCCTGAGACCAGCCACGCAATCGCAGCGGTAATTGACGAGGCCACAAAGGCCAAAGAAGAAGGCAAAGAAAAGGTGATACTGTTCAACTACAGCGGACATGGCCTGATGGACCTTTCAGGCTATGATGCATATTTATCCGGAAAGCTTACCGATTATGAGCTTCCGGATGAAGAAATGAAAAAATATCTTAAAGACCTTGAAAACCTGCCAAAAGCAGAAATGAGAAAAACCTGCAAATGGTAGAATCCTGTTTTCTGCCATTAAATCCGGAACGAATAAAAAAAATGTTATAAAACAAGATTTTGGTTTTGAAAGGAGTTCAATATGAAGAAAGGAATTCTGTTAGGTACTGTTATTTTTCTGGCACTGGTAAGCTTAAGCTATGCGCAGCAGGAACCTCCGAAAGGCGAGCTGCACGGCTCAGTTGACCTTACATTCACAAGTAAATATGTTTGGCGCGGATTCGATATCTATGACGATAAAAGTGCGATTCATCCATCCATTGATTTGGACCTGTTTGGCACCGGTTTTGGGGTAAATGTCACTGCACACAGGGCAAATTCAGGTGAATTTGAAAACGGTGAACGCTGGGACTACATGCTGTATTACTACGGAAGCCTGTTTAATGAAGAACCATACGCAACCAATTACAGACTCGCTTATGTTTATTATAACTACCCGGATATGAGCGCCCATAAGACAACAAGCATAGACCTCCAGGAGCTTCAGGCAGTTCTCGCCTGGCCGAAGCTTTTGCCTGTGAAAGGTCTTGTCCCGGCATACGTCTTAGTAAAGCTCTGGCCGACCAACAGCGGTACGATGGTCGGAGCACGTTCGCCAAGCGGAGGCACAGCTTCAGGCTTTGCTCATATTATCATGCTCGATTATGCCCTGCCGATAATCTGTCCTTTCACCAACATAGAAAGAAACCTGAACCTGCACACAGAAGCTGTCTATAACGATGGCGTTGGCCCCAATGGCGCAAATGTGGACCATGACTGGTCGAACGCGGTCTTTGGTGTCTCAACGAACTTCGAGATAACTGAAAATATTGTTTTCACCCCCGGTATTTTCCACCAGATAACAATGGATAAGTCAGTAAATGACGATAAGGACGAAACATGGGTTAGTTTGGGCTTAAAGTACAAATTCTAAAAAGACACAGTACCTATCGTGCCAAATCTTAGGAACGGCTGGCCCCAGAAACCAGCCGTTTCCTTTTTGTATAAATTGCCGGATATAACTGAACAGTTAAATAAAAAATGCTGACATTAATCAATCCCAACAGAATGACTCCCTTAATCGGACCGATAGGCCTGGATTATATTGCTTCTTCAGCTCAACAAGCCAACATAGAGGTGGAGATTCTTGACCTCGCTTTGTCTGATGAGCCGGAAAAGATGATGAAGGAACACTTTTCTACGCGAAATCCTGAGTTAGTAGGAATTTCTTTCCGAAACACCGAAGATTGTTTTTGGCCCAGTGCGGATTGGTTTGTTCCCGAACTTAAAAAAAACATACAGAAAATCCGAGGTATGACTGATGCCCCAATCGCCGTCGGCGGTGTAGGATTTTCAATATTCGCAAGGTCCATTTTTGAATATGTTGACGCAGACTTCGCAGTTTACGGCGACGGAGAACCCGCGATAACCGAGCTTATTGCCCAGCTAAGGAATGCTCGAAAATTCAACAATGTCCCCGGCCTTATATGGAAAGAAAATAACAAAGTTCATAGCAATCCACCGTCCTGGCCCGATTCCATCTTTTTAAGTACCGGCCGTAACTTTATTGATAACCTGACTTATTTCAAACTTGGTGGACAATGCGGCCTGGAAACCAAACGCGGCTGCAATCGTAACTGCATATATTGTGCCGACCCTTTAACCAAAGGCAATAAACCCAGACTGCGTAACCCTTCTGAAGTTGCTGATGAGGCCCAGTCCCTATTAGCTAAGGGAATTAACATGCTGCATCTCTGTGATTCCGAGTTCAATGTGCCGAGAAGTCATGCTTATGCGGTTTGCGAGGAATTTAATAGGCGTTCACTCGGGGACAAAATCCGCTGGTATGTATATTTATCACCAGCACCTTTCGACGCAGACTTAGCCAAAATAATGGCCAAGGCCGGCTGTGTCGGAATAAACTTTACCGGAGATTCAGGTTGCCAGTCGATGCTGCGAACCTATCGCCAGCAGCACAAAAAAGAAGACCTTGCCGCAGCAGTCAAGCTTTGCCGGTCAAATAACATCGCCGTTATGACAGACCTTCTGTTAGGCGGCCCCGGTGAAACACCGGAAACTCTTCGAGAGACAATTGACTTTATAAAGGATATCAATCCCGATTGTGCCGGCGCTGCACTGGGCATTAGGGTCTATCCCGGAACAGCTATGGAAAAAATAGTTACTGAGGAGCTACAGGCGGGAAATGAGGCCGCCATTCGTCGAAAATACAGCGGGCCTATAGACCTGCTCAAGCCGACTTTTTACATATCCAG
>MHYD01000031.1:3968-8272 GCA_001824645.1 Planctomycetes bacterium RBG_13_46_10 | reverse complement strand
GTTAAAAACGGCATAAATCGGGCGGTAGAAGTAATCATCCAAGAGCTTCAAAAAATGAGCATATCCGTTGATTCGAGTAAGCAGATTGAGCAGGTTGCAACCTGCTCGGCGAACCAGGATGTAGAAATCGGCAAAAAACTGGCTGAAGCGATGGACAAGGTCGGTAAAGATGGTGTCATAACCGTTGAAGAGGGACAATCACTGGAAACAGTTGTTGAGCTGGTTGAAGGTATGCAGTTCGACAAGGGCTATCTAAGCCCGCATTTTATCAACAAGCTGGAGAATATGTCCGTTGTTCTGGATAAGCCTTATATTCTGGTGCATGAAAAGAAAATTAGTTCGGTAAAATCAATGGTTCCGCTGCTGGAAAAAGTTGCAAAGCAAGGTAAGCCGCTGCTGATTATAGCTGAGGATATTGAGGGAGAGGCTCTGGCAACGCTGGTAGTTAACAAGCTGCGTGGCGTCCTGCAATGCGCCGCGGTCAAAGCCCCCGGCTTTGGCGACAGGCGAAAAGCAATGCTCAGTGACATTGCCGTCCTGACCGGTGGTGAGGCTATTTTTGAAGACCTGGGTTTGGAGCTGGAGAATATCGATCTGCGTCAGCTCGGCACCGCTAAGCAGGTGAAAATCGACAAGGACACAACAACCATTATCGAGGGAGCCGGCAGCACCGATGCTATTAAGGGAAGAATCGAACAGATAAAGAAGGAAATTGAGTCATCAACGAGTGACTACGACATCGAGAAGCTGCAGGAACGGCTGGCAAAACTCTCCGGCGGCGTGGCGATTATCAAAGTTGGGGCCGCTACAGAAGCTGAAATGAAGGAGAAAAAAGCCCGTGTAGAGGACGCTATGCACGCCTGCAGAGCTGCTGTCGAAGAAGGTATTCTGCCCGGCGGTGGCGTGTCGATGTTAAGAGCACTACCGGCTTTGGATAAAATCAAAGTGAAAGGCGACGAGCAGATAGGCGTGGATATTGTCCGAAGGGCTGTTGTAGCACCAATTAAGCAAATTGCTGAAAATGCAGGACTGGATGGCTCAATCGTGGCCCAAAAGGTTATAGAAAGCAAAGAAAAGAACTTCGGTTACGATGCTCTAAGGAAGGAATATGGCAATATGATTGAATTCGGAGTTATCGTGCCGGCAAAGGTGGAAAGGGTGGCGCTGCAAAACGGCGCATCAATTGCATCGCTGCTTCTTACGACAGATGCCGTTGTCAGTGAGATACCGGAAAAGAAAGAGGCTCCTCCAATGCCGCCAGGCGGCGGTGGAATGTACTAAACAGATAGAGTGAAAAGTTTCTAAAATGGCATAAAGTGCCTAAAGTAAAGTTTGATTAATATGGATCATCCAACTTTAGGCACTTCAAATTTTAGGCACTTTAGACACTTTACGAGATGGAAATATGAATTTTCGTTTTTATACAAATATGATTTCACAGGCTTCACGAACCGTGGCAGCGACAATATTTGTCGTGGGTTTGGTATTAATCGGCTTTGGGATGATTATCGTCGCACTGCCGGAGATTTTTGCATATCTTGCCGCAATATTGTTTTTTATATCAGGTTTTGGATGTGGGATTACAGCCCTTAGAATCTTTTTGGCACAAAGAAGGTTGGAAAAGCTCGCTGATGAAGAAACATCAGATTATAAGGAAAGCATTGAGATTTTTAATGATAGATACACAGATGATGATAGTTAAAAATCAGGGCAGAATAAAAATCAGCTAAAACCGCCGGTTAAGTGCATTTCTATTAAGCCCGTACTCATTAGCCCAGCTTAGGATGGATTTATCATAGGTCCACAATTGACATTTCACGATTTTTTCCCTGACGTATAATCTACCCCGTGATGTTAAATTCATTTACCAGACTTCAGCCTTCATTGCTAAAGGTCAATTTTATCACACGTTCTATCTAAAGCAGCTAAAAGATTTACCCGAAATAAGTTAATAGAGCGTTGTAGGTCTAAATATGGAGAGACGGATGCTCAAAAAAAGGTTTTTTTTGGCGATATTATCGGCACTTCTTTGCTGCCCATCGAATGTGGGTATTTTCCAGTCTTGGGTTTCGCCCCAATCGGCCTGGGCCCGTAGTGCTTCTGCTACAATCTTGCGACAGGAAAACGCAGGAACTGCACAGGACGGACTTTTTTCATCGACCATTGCTGAAAGGCTTTACGAAGTAGCTTCCATGCTGGCATCCTCTGATTCTATTACTGAGTCGCAGGCTGAACAGGCTATTGTATTACTGACCGCTGCAAAACAGCTCAATAATGACCCATCTCGACGCGGTCAACTTATAGATTCTGAAACAAACCGGCCTAATTCAGAACGGATTCTATTTTTATTGCTAAAGCTCGCCTGTGAGAATGCAAGACGAGATTATTCGCAACAGGTATATCACTGGCTCGTCGAGTATATAGATGGCATAATCGACCTTGATGTGGTCAAAAAAGCAATTACATATTTGTTTGATCACTGTGATACTCGTGAACAGCGTGAAAGAATTTTGGAGCAGATGTTAAATGAGTTTGGCGGTAAGAATCCTGTCATCGATTCTGAATTGGCAACTTTACTTGGTTTGTTAATGGTGGAAAAGGCCGATTTTAATGCTGCCCAAACTCTCTTTGTAAGGGCCTATTTGAAGGACAGATATAATAATCTGGCGTTTGACAAGCTGGTTGAGCTTGCTCCTGATAAAATCAATCCAGCGATATATTTTGAGCATTTGAGATTGATATTACGCAAAAATCCTATGGATATCGAGGCTGCTCTTGCCTTTGCGCAATATGCTGAATCTGCCCATAGTGGCCATCTTTACGAAATAGCTGCCGCTGCTTACCAATATTGTGTTGATTTATTCAGCTATCTGTATCCGAATACGCCTTTGCCGCCTGATATTTATCTTCCGTGGATAATCAGCAGCTACAATACCAGGCAAAATCAAAGCAAATGTTTGCAAATAGCCGAGCTTGTGCGCAGAAGCGGTCGATTCGACATTTTTGCTGAGGCTATCGCTGGTAGAGCAGCAGTAAAAATCGGCGACGCGGAAGGGGCAAATCGAATCTTTCAGGCTGCAGAGCTTAGGGCGCAAGAGTTGTTTAAGCAAGGTCCGTTGACAGGCCAATCGCCGCCGGATATTAGTGCATCACAGCTTGCCTGGTTTTACTGTTTCTCGAAGCAGGATGCATTAAGAGCTCTGGACTGGGCTAATAAGGCGTATTCAGCTGATTCGGCTTCTCCTGTAGCTGCTTCTCTTCTGGCTTATGCACTTGCGATGAATCAGCAGTTAAACTGGGCCAGGCCCCTTATCGAAAATTATGAACATAATCAAATCGCAGATTTAGTGCAGGCCCAGATTCAATTAGCGGATGGACAAAAAGAAACGGCGATTGAGACGCTGAAAACCGCGATACTTAGAGACCCGGGTTCGCTGGCAGCGGAACGTGCCAAAGAGCTGCTGGACCAGCAGGGACAGCCGTACAGACCTCCTGTTGATCCAGATTATATTATGACCGCATTGCGAAATAGTTTTGGACAGACACTCGTTCCTGAATTTATGAGTCCGGACAAAATCATCTCGATTCAATTAAGCAGCAGTACCAGCGAGTTTTCATTCGGTAACGAATCAAGCCTGTTAGGGCAGATTGCCATAATAAATAATTTTTCCGAGCCGCTTGTAATAAGAGATGACAGTTTGTTCAGCGGCAGTTTAAGAATTGACGTCGATGTAAGCGGCGACCTTAATAGAAAAATACAGAAGCTAATATCGTTTAATATTGGGTCTGTATTATCTATCGAGCCGGGTAAGAGAATCGTTGTCCCTGTAAGGCTCATCAGGGGCGAACTCAAGCAATTGCTGCGAAGTTTCCCCCAGGCATCTTTAAATATGAAATTCAAGTTGTATCTCGAACCAGTACAAAGTAGTCAAACCGAGCGTGGCGGGATGGATGACAAGCTTATGGGTGTAATGCCGGCTGCAATCGAAGTGAAGCGTCCGGCAGTCGAGCTTAGCAGTAGTTACCTGCGAAACAGATATAATTCAATTTCAACAGCTCGGACCGGTCAAAAAATCAGCATAGCAGAGCTATTTGTCGGACTTTTAAAGGAGCAGCAATCGATGGCTGAGCAAGGAGCACTTTATAGATATAAGTATGCCGACTGGATGCCGGGATTGCTGAAATCAGCTTTGTCACAGAAATCGGGCTTGCTAATCGATACCGCCGATGATGAATGGGAGGTGAAGGTTTATACAATGGCTGAAATGCTTTCTTTGCCGTTGGATTCTGAACTAATAAATGCT
>MHYD01000031.1:0-3959 GCA_001824645.1 Planctomycetes bacterium RBG_13_46_10 | reverse complement strand
TGAAAATAAGATAAATTTATTCGCCCTCAGTGTCACCGGAAGTTTTCCTAATCGAGTTGGATTCCCCTGAAAATGAAGCCTGGAGATATGTGGCTAAATTAGCCTTGCGATTTCTCAAGCCCATCTTGCGGCGGATATTCTCTCGATGCCGTCTTACGGTTGCTGCGGAGATGCACCGCAATTGAGCGATTTCTTTTGTCGATAGCCCGTTTCGAATCATTGTGCCGATTGCAATCTCGACAGGCGTCAACTGCATGTGTTCTTTGGATAACAGAGTGAGGAATGGAGAAGCAATTTCCTGTAAGCTCTGTCTTAGCAGTGTTACATAAGACCGCTGTCGGCCGGTAACCTCAAGCTCTAATTCAAATACGATGGGCATGATGATTTTCTGAATATTAGAGAGTATGGAGGCCCTTATCTCCTGTTTTTCATCTTCGAGCCGGGAAAGAACCGCTCGTAGAGCTATGTTGGCCTCCTGTAAAGCCTGATGTTCTCTTTGTATCGCCTTGTGGGCGGAGCGAAGGTCCGCCTCGGCTTTCATGTGCATTAAAACACTGCTCACTCTTTCAGCAACGGCACGGATAAGAGCATATTCCTCCTTTAAAAACGGCCCTTCATCATTTGATGGTGATACCTTACGATAATAAACCTCTACTACACCTATGGGCTTGCCATCAGCGAAGATGTCGGCTGCCATGCGCCATTTACTTTCGCTGAATCCTTTGGTTATATACTGTTTATCTCCATACTTAATCCGAGCACAGGCGTTCTCCGGGAATTGCCAGCTTCTGGGTAAACAATCAACAACGCTTTGTAGAAATTTGTCTGAAGAATGAAAATGCATTTCCTGAAGTGTGGAAATTGTATAAAGGCAGTCCAGCTCCTTTATTCGCTCTCGCAAAGCCAATTCAAGGTCCGATTGGAGCTTTCTTGAGGTATTGATTTGCTCTAATTCGGCCAGGTGTTTCCGCAGGCTTTCAACTTCTCGCAGAAGGTCGGCACGAGTTTGCTGGCCAGCCATTTAAATTACCCAATAAATACACATATATTAAATGGTTTTGAATCTACAGAGAGAATTATACAGATTATACAGTTTTAAGTCAAGAATTTTTTTCTATAATATACAAAATCATAAGTACTTGATTGATAAAATAATACGCAAATATATACTAAATCAAAGTTAAGCTATTAGATAAAAATAACACATGAATATGTATAATATATATGTAAATACTATGTATAGAATAACACATATTCTATGGGTATTATATGAGAATAATGTTGGGTATACGTGATAGGGTTCAATTTCGTATAATTAAAGTTGTTAGCTTAAACAGTCTGTCGGACTTCTGTTAGCGTTACAAAAACTGGAGGTTTAATATTACAGTGAAACAGATACAGAAAAAATTGGCTGTTACAGAATTCAGTAATGAAGAACCAACTATTCTGCCTTTCACGCCTGTATCAGAGCTTGAGCACCTATTGAAGGTGACCGATGCAGTTGCTTTGGACGCAAACAAAGTCTGGGCGGAAATTTGGGCTGAATTCAAGCGTATTGTTACTTCAGGCGGTTTAATCGTACCGGAGGCGAAAGAAGGTTTTGTTCCCGCCTGTGGCTGGCCGGAGTTTCTTGAAAAATTCTGGTTAATGAAACACTACCTGGATTCCATCCAGCGAATATGTAAAAAGAAACATTAAGTCTCGCTTACGTTGCGATAGGCTCACTCGTTTTGGCGGAAAAGTTCGCAAACGGGTGCTTAGTTGCTGTGTACAGCATAGATAAAAAGGAAAGATTATGTTAGTAACCGTATCGAAGAGCGTTGTAGCTAAATCAGATATTGACTCCTTGGTCAATGCTTTCATGGAAAGTGTCATTTCTCAATCTACGGGACAGACTGAATTTCATCAGGCTGTTCACGAAGTGGCCAAATCCGTAATGCCGATTATTCAGGCAAATCCCATCTACCGTGAGGCGAAAGTGCTGGAACGGCTGGTGATACCTGATAGTGTTATTATGTTTCGCGTCGTTTGGGTTGATGACAGCAATGAGGTTCGGATTAATAATGGGTATCGGGTCAGAATGAGCGGCCTGATTGGTCCCTACAAGGGCGGGCTGCGATTCCACCCATTGGTAAATCTTGGTGTGCTGAAGTTCCTGGCCTTTGAGCAGGTTTTAAAGAACAGCTTGACAACCCTGCCTATGGGCGGAGCGAAGGGAGGTGCGGACTTCAATACGAAAGGGCGTAGTGACGGAGAAATCATGCGCTTCTGCCAGGCCTTTATGAATGAGCTTTTTCACTACATTGGTCCTGATATTGATGTTCCGGCAGGGGACATTGGTGTTGGCGAACGCGAGATTGGTTATTTGTACGGACAGTACCGTAAATTAAGCGGTTGCTTCCATGGCTCGATAACCGGCAAAAGCACCAACTGGGGAGGTTCTCAATTGCGGCCGGAAGCAACAGGATATGGCTCAGTTTATTTCGCGAATGATATGCTCGCAACCCGCGGCGAAAGCCTGGAGGGTAAAATCGCAACAGTATCCGGTTCGGGCAATGTGGCACAGTACACGGTGGAAAAACTCAATGCCTTAGGGGCAAAAGCAATCACACTTTCTGATTCAAATGGTACGATAGTAGATAACGACGGCATTAACTACGAGAAGCTTGCATGGGTAAAGCAGCTAAAAAATATACATCGTGGCCGGATTAGTGAATATGCCAATCAATTCAAAGGCAGCACTTATCTGCCGGGTAAACGTCCGTGGGATGTGCCCTGTGACCTGGCCTTTCCAAGCGCTACCCAAAATGAGGTAGAGGAAGAAGATGCAAAGCAGTTGGTCAAGAATGGTTGCTACTGTGTGTCCGAGGGTGCGAATATGCCCTCGACGCCAGAGGCTGTGGATGTGTTTTTGAATGCACGAATTCTCTACGGTCCCGGCAAAGCGGCCAACGCAGGTGGTGTGGCGGTATCCGGGCTGGAGATGAACCAGAACGCCGGCTGTATGCGTCGCTCACGTGATGATGTGGACAATCAGCTTCGATGTATTATGCATTCCATACATGAGAACTGTGTGAAGTTCGGCAGAAATGGCGATTCCTTTGTTGATTATGTCCGCGGCGCCAATATTGCTGGCTTCGTTAAAGTTGCAGATGCTATGATACAGCAGGGCATCGTCTAAAAAGAGCAAAATGGTAAAAAGCCGTTGCTTCACACGGCATCGATCTTTAACCGTCATCGTTTTGGTGACGGTTTTTTTCTGCTCATATTTCCCAAGATTTATGTTGTATTTTAAGCATAATTTTGTAACATCTTCTAACTTATTGGAAGGTTCTAAATTATTTTTGAAAGGGTGGTTTAAATGCCGGCGAAAGTAAATCCTGCAAAGTGCACCGGTTGTGAAACCTGCGTTGAAGAATGCCCCAGCGAGGCTATTAGCATGGTGAAAGATAAGGCACATGTTAATGCTAATAACTGCATCGATTGCGGCGTTTGCGTGGAAGCTTGTCCTGAAGAGGCAATAAGCATGGAATAAAATACAGATGACAGAGGACGGAGAACAGAAGACGGTTTTCCGTTATCCCTTCGACTTTGCTCAGGGCAGGCTGTCTTTTGTCATCCGAAACAGGCCCCATCGTCTAGGTCGGCCTAGGACACCGGGTTTTCAACCCGGCAACAGGGGTTCGAATCCCCTTGGGGCTATTGGATTTCATACGCAGCTACTTTTAGCCCCCAGCATCCCTGGCCTGAGAAACTTGTCCTGAGCGAAGTCGAAGGATTGGCTTTGATTGGCTTTGTTTTTACCAATCTACAAAATTGTAGAATTTCCCTTATTCACTTGTCACAAAAGAGCTTACGATAATTTTGACCTTACAAAAATTGGCTTTGTCCCGTCTTGTATACCCCTACCCATTGTCAAGACAGAAAACTGGATTTTTTAAGATAGATTTATCACCGTG
>MHYD01000030.1:4720-9077 GCA_001824645.1 Planctomycetes bacterium RBG_13_46_10 | reverse complement strand
TAAAGGCATTTATGTGGGAAATCGAGGAAATTACCTGAGAAAATTTACGATTTCCGATTGACAATTGACGATTGTATAATGTAAACTGAAAATCGAAAACTATAGGGCTTAAATGCGTATGGAAACTGCAGCACAATATAAACCGAATGTTGAAGTTGTGCCGGATTCCGAGAGTCTTGCACGCCGTAGCACTGATATTTTTATTGCTGATGCACAAAAAGCCATAAAGGCAAAAGGCGTCTTTTACGTTGCTATCTCAGGGGGGCACACACCGAAGCGTTTTTTTGAGCTGCTCGGAAATGAGCCGTCTGCTCGTTCTCTGCCCTGGGACAAGATACATGCGTTCTGGGTTGACGAGCGATATGTTCCGCCGGATTCGCAGTGGAGCAATTATAAGCTGGCTGCCGATACCTTCCTGGCTAAGGTGACTATTCCACAGGATAACATTCATCGGATACCGACGGAATATTGCGATGTTAATATGGCCGCCCATCTTTATGAAGATGAGATTCGCAGTGTATTCGGCTTAAAAGAAAATGAAGTCCCCCAGTTTGATTTAATTGTGCTGGGCATGGGGACTGAGGGCCATACCGGCTCACTGTTTCCTGCTTCTTATGCATCTTTCGACATGGAACATTTAGTCTCCGTTGTTTATGCAATGGATGAGAAGCTTAACAGGATAACTTTGACACATCCTGTTTTATGTGCCGCTGCTCATTTGGCAGTGCTGGTCTCCGGCAAAGAGAAAGCTGATATTTTGAAGAACGTCCTGACCAGTGAGCCTGACGAGGTCCATTATCCCATCCATGTTCTTTGGCCGGTTCTTTATAAAGTCACGTGGCTGGTCGATGACGATGCGGCGAAAAACATCCGGCATTAATAACTTTGTGCCTCGAATTTCTAAAAACATCGAAAGCCTTCACCAAAGCGTAGTAGTACTAATTTGAGTTTGTAGGGCAGAATCTTCTTGGCTTTTTGTGCCTTTTAGTGTAAAATTAGGTAAGATACGCGCGTGAAAAATAATGCGAAGGTGCTTTTTATGAGGATTATATGATGAAAAGTCTTATCTTTGGCGCCTTAACTATATGTGCAATAGCAACTTATGTTAGTTTTTCTGCACCTGCCCCGGCTGTTGTTCAGAATCCGGGCGATTGGACGGTCAATGTAACCTTCGAGCATCCCCAGCAGATTGTATTAAAGTCGGGTATTTTCGGCACACCAAAAAGATTCTGGTATGTTATTGTAACGCTAATAAATAATACAAATCAGGACGTCGATTTCTTCCCCAAATGCGACCTTATGACGGATACCTTCCAGATTACCCCTGCCGGCGGAAATGTTCCGCCTGCCGTTTTTGAGATGATAAAAAAACGCCATCAGAGCAGATATCCGTTTCTTGAATCTTTGCAAACCGCCGGCAACAGGATTCTCCAGGGCGAAGATAACGCTAAAGATATAGCTATTATTTGGCCGTATTTTGATGTGCGGGCTACGGGATTCCAGATATTTATAACCGGCTTGAGCAATGAAACAGTAGCTGTCGAACATCCGGTACAAACGGATGAAAATAGTATGCCCGTACAAGTTTATCTGAGAAAAACGTTAGCTTTGAGCTATAATTTGAAGGGCGATACGAGACTAAGGTCGGATGTCGGCCTTGAATATAAAGGCAAACGCTGGGTCATGCGTTAAAGCCTTGTAATCCGTAGGCGTATCTCGCATTTTTTGAAACATATTTAGTAGAAAAAAGCTCAGGGTTCCTAAAAATTTTCTTCAATCATATCCCGCGTAAGGATGACCTTGCCTTCGATACATTCCTCGCATTTTCGCACGATGCGTTCGGGAATCGGCCGGCCGGTGCTAATCGGATTGCCGTACATAACAACATCCGGCCCAAGAATATCTTCCAAATCAATCTCGTTGACATGCTGACCGGCGCCGGTACATTTGACCTTGATAATTTTCGCCATTAATTTTCTCCATCAATTATTAGATTAGGGGATATCCTAAGATTTTCTGATAGGCCGATAAATATCCTGCAATCATATTGCTCAGGTCCCATTTATCCCTAGTTTCTTTCATTATTCTTTTTGCCTGTCTCTCCCATTCTTTAGGATTTTTTCTGAAATACCTATGGTTCTGTACCGTTGTATCCAATCCCCACCACAATCCGGTGGAGTTATAATCCCTGAAAAGCACACCGTTGCCAATATCTTTAGGCGCCCCTAACTTCTTAAGCCTGAGAGGCACGATCTTATCGTGAAAGCCCCCGGTATCGCGGTTCGTTGCTGTTGCTCCAAAAAGGTTACCTACTACATCTATCTGCCCAAAAGGCTCATACAATGAAGCGCCGAAAGCGTCACTTGCTGCCGCGTAGCCCAATATGCTAAGGTCATCATCGAAGGGCCGGTATACGATTTTTCCTCCCGATGCGCCGGCAATTTTTCCGAGTACCTCTGCGTTGGCTTTATCTCCTACAGGATTGGCAACAATTGCTATCTGCACATCCGGATGCTCTATTACAAATTTTAGTGCGACGTCTTCAAGAAGCTCGACCCCTTTTTGCATTCGGTCCAATCTGGACGGCCAATATAAAAGTATCGCTTCAGGATTAACTTGCAGACCTGTTTTCTTCTGAAACTTGACCAAATTAATTTTTTTGGCTTCTATAACGTTGTCATTATCTGAATATTTTTTTGCAAGGCCTGGTTTGTTAATACTAGGATTTTCAACCTGGTTTTCCGGGTACATAGCGGGGGAAATTCCATTAGGTATTGTCAACACGGAGCCATACTGAAACTTTGCTTTAGTCTCTTGCCTTACGCTCGGGGGAATGAACTGCCTGTCAAGAAAATAGTCCTGCGTTGTCTCCTCCAGAAATCTCTTGCCTACATAGTTAACCAGGGTTGCGCTTTTTATGGCAGTCGCCTGACAATCCACACATTCCTTGCCGTTGTCATTCGAAAAGTATAGGTCTTTCCAAAGCTCGCTTAAATTCACTCCGGAAAGCATCTCTAAGGGTATGTGACCCGTATGAGTATTATGGACCGTGTGCAGCAGAGGAATTTTTCTCAATTTGGCGTATGCTGTTATAATTCCACCCGCCATCCAGTCATGTGTATGAATAATCCCTCTTCCTTCGTGTTTTGAAATTATTTCTCTTACCAGAGAATGTCTTGTTTTCCTTTGGAACTCTGCGGCTGTCACACGGGGGTCCCCGTCATAAGCGCTCATATAATTTTCGAATAAAGAAGAATCAATTGTCTTTATATTATCACGAGGCAGATGATATGATTTTTGTATATACTCCTCACTGCTCATTCCAGATCTTTCCATAAACTTTCTTTTTAGATTAAGTGTGATAACGTAAGTCAGGATATCTTTCTCGTAAAGACCTTTGCATAAAGCAGCGACTACATCCCCCATTCCCCCGCTCTTGCCTGAGATATATTTTGCAAAATCTCCCATTCCTTCGGCTGGTAATCTGTCTGTCTCGGGGCTTATTATTATAATAGGGATTCTTTCAGTTTTCTTTAGTATATGGAAGCTCTCTGCCGATTTTTCCAATCCCCATATCTTATCTGTTATGATTCTGACCGCTTCTCCTATTGACCCATAAGGGCTGAAATAAGAATGTACCGCATGGTCTGAGCTGGTACTCTCATGGAGAAAGTAGAGCTGGTCAGAGGTTGTCAAATGCCTCCATTTTATTAACAGCTCTCCACAGGTCCTCTTGGCTTTTTCCTCTAAGTTTTCAATGCGGGAAAAAAGCTCTTTCTGTGTTTTATTTCCTAACCAGCCACAAGTGTCTCTTGTGGCATCTGCCCAGGAAGAAGTGGATAAGCCGTGAATATCTACAATTGGGCAGTTGGCGTCTTTAAACAATTCGGCAACCTCGCTGGGGTTTACTACCTTTACGTTATTGTGTTTTGCCAACATGCCGGGCAAAGTTTTCCAAAATTCAAATATACCTTTATCCTTCCATATATGCTCTCCGATATGCTCATAGTCATATCCTAATAGAACTGCCTCACCGTCGATTTGCGCAATGCTCCAAGCATAATGCTCCGCGGAAATCGGTGTATGGGGAAATCTGTATGCAATATCATCACTCAGCTCCCTGTTTCTGGGAATGACAATTAAATTACACCCTTTTGCCCGAAATATTGCATTGGGGGATATGAGCTTTCCATTCTTTAAGCCGTACATATCATTTCTTTTCTCGCACAGCATTGCCTTAAATCCCATATCTTCAACGACATCTGCAATCTCATTGTTATACATAAGTTCGGTATTTCTAAAAGAGCCGGGCCTTATCCCAAAAATCTCTTCCATTTTCGTCCAATGTAGTGCAACC
>MHYD01000030.1:4580-4711 GCA_001824645.1 Planctomycetes bacterium RBG_13_46_10 | reverse complement strand
AATTCCCGTCTATTTGGGTCGGCAAATAAGCTGACAATGGAGTGATAATATGTTTCTTCGAGGAATTCAACCTGGTTTCTGTCTCTGCCGGCATCAAGTAATTCCTGCAAACACCTGATTACTTCAGGCTT
>MHYD01000030.1:0-4374 GCA_001824645.1 Planctomycetes bacterium RBG_13_46_10 | reverse complement strand
AAGCTGGGTCTCGTTGTATTGCTGTGAATGATATGCCTTGATGTTGCGGTCGAATGTTTCAACGAGTTCTATAATTCTGGCAGGCATATTAGCCATTCGGTTTTTCTCCCCTCTATTCAAAAGAAAAAAACGTCGCAAAAATTGTACCAAACAAATCCATTATTGTAAATAAAGATCTGTCAGGAAATTGAGAAGTGTTGTGCGTGTCATAAATGGTGAGCCTGCCTGTCCTGCCCGCACTGAGCTTGCCGAAGTGAGCGCATTCGAAGGGTCGAACCAATTTCCTCGCCGTGCCCGCTGCGGCGTAGCAGGTATTAAGGAGGATTAATCACTCGTGAAGTGCATTTCGACGATTGTCATTCCCGCGTAGGCGGGAATCCAAGTTCTATTTAACCAATTACCATTTACCAATATCTCCCTGCATTTTTTCATTTTTTGGTGGGTAAAATCTGCTTGTTTTTCTTTTTATTAGAGCTAATATAAGTTTTTTTAGATGGCCGATATAATATAAAGATAGCATAGGAAACAGTAAAATGGCGGAGAAAACCTATTTACAGAGAGAAAATGGCAAAAACAAAAGCAAATGAAAGAGAGTTTCAGGGACAGGTAATATCCTGGATAAAAAAGCAAATCGAACAGGGAGGACTGCCTTTCAAAAATGCAATCAATGACTCAAGTTTATACGAACTTCCAACAACAAGATTTCCTGATGTACTGTTGACACTCGATTTCGAATGCAAACAGCCTTTCTGCGGCTGGGAATTAAAAACTCCAAAAACAGATGTTAGAGACAGAGACCTTTTGAAAGATGCTGTTGAAAAAGCTCAGACAATAAAGGCAAAATACTTTGTAACATGGAATATGCAAAGCGCCATTATATGGCGAACACCGGAAAAAAGCAGAGTGACGGTTACCGAACAGTACAAGATACGCGAGATACCCGACCCTCGAATAACAAGCGTAAATGATATACGCGATCCGGTCAAGGCGCTATTGCTTGAGGATATGTGCGTTCGTCTGCTGCTTGATTTACACCGATTATATGAAGATGAAAAAGTCAATCTTCATATTGCGGATACCACTATTTTTGTCGGGATAGTATCAGAAGCAAGCAATAAGATGAGCGACTCGTTACTAAAGGATTTACGCCGACAAAGAAGCGACAGAAATTTTGAAAGAAAACTTAAAGTCTGGGCAACAAAACAGGGCATTAGCAGGTATGACGAGGAATACTGGCAGGCTTTGAGCCGGCAGATATCTTACAGAATAATCGGCAAAATTTTGTTTTATATCAGTCTGAGGCGGAGCAGACTTGAACTGCCGAAATTTGAACTGGCAAAAAACAATTACAAGCAGGCGATTCAGCAGTTAAGAAATTATTTTCAAAAGGCGCTCGAGGTTGACTATCAGGCAATATTTGAGCCTGATATTACCGACCAGATAGAGCTTTCACATCAAACCATAGATATCATAATCGAACTTACAGAAAATCTTACCCATTGGTCATTTGAACTTGCACCTCTTGACGTTATAGGCAAAGTATTCGAGGATGTAATACCACAAGAGGCAAGACACAGTTTAGGCCAGTATTTTACGCCTGAAAATCTCGTTGATTTGATAGTTGCATTTTGTGTAAGAAGTGAAAAAGATTACGTAATGGACCCGACCTGCGGAACAGGGACTTTTCTTATCCGCAGTTATAACAGGCTCAAACAATACGGGCCAAAAGCTCATCACGAACTTTTAAATCAGATATGGGGTATTGATATAGCAGGATTTCCGGGGGAACTTGCGACAATAAACCTTTGCAGACAGAATTTCGGGGATTATCTGAATTTCCCGCGTGTATTAAGAAAAGATTTTTTTGATGTAGAGTTCGGAGACGAATACGAATTTCCGCCGCCCAAAAAAGGCGCTAAGATTCAGGACAGAATTTCAGTCAAACTCCCAAAATTCGATGCGCTCATCGGAAATTTTCCATTTATAAGGCAGGAGTTAATAGAAAAGGTAGAAAAAGGATATAAGAAAAAGTTAGAAGCGGTTTTGTCGGATAGCTGGCTGAAAAGTTATCAGGAACTATTCAAGTCTAACAACAATTCGAATGGACACGAACTTCAGTTATCCGGGCAGGCGGATATTTATGCTTATATGTTTTTTCACGCTGCCGCACATTTGAAAAACGGCGGCAGGATGGGATTTGTAACGAGCAATTCATGGTTAGATGTGGCTTATGGATATGAATTGCAGAAATTCTTCCTGAACAAATTCAAACTTATCGCAATATGTGAGAGCCGGTGCGAACCGTGGTTTGAACAATCGGCGGTTAATACGGTTTTTACGATTCTTGAGCGGTCGGACGATATAAAGGCAAACAGGGAAAACTTATCGCTTTTTGTAAAGATTAAAAAACCGCTAAAAGAATTATTTCCGCAAGATGCGTTGATTGATGCACAAGCGAGATGGATAAAACTTGATCAGTTTGTTGACGGAATCGAGGGGATTTGTGCAAACGGACGGGCAACAGATAAAAGGTGCAAAAAAATTGAAGAAATAGAAACGGAATACGTAAAAGAGCCGGAGATTATATCTTATGAGGATGAAGATATAAGGATGCGGATTATAAAACAGGGGGATTTAAAAGATGCGGTGTATGAGGAAAAGCAGACGGTCAAGTGGGGTAAATATCTGCGTGCGCCGGATATATATTTTGAACTGATAGAAAAATGTGCAGATAGATTTGTGCCATTGGAAAAGGTGGCAGATATAAGAAGAGGATTTACGACCGGCATAAATGAGTTTTTCTATCTGACGGATGAGCAGGTTGAACATTGGGGGATTGAAAAGGAATTTTTAAAGCCGGTGATAAAGTCGCCAAAAGAATGCGACAGCATAGAACTGAAGAAAAAGGATTTAAAGTTTTATGTTTTTCTATGCAATAAAGATAAGGGGCAATTGCGCGGCACAAAAGCCCTGAAATATATCAATTATGGCGAACAGCAGAAAACCGAAGAAGGCAAACCATGGCCGGAGGTGGAAAGCGTCAAGGGGAGAAAAAACTGGTATAGTTTGGTCGAGAGAATTCCCGGCCCTCTTTTAGTGCCGATGGTTACAGGTGATAATCTCCGGTGTATTTTGAACACCTGTAAAGCGGAGGTAGATCATAATCTTTTTGAAATAATGTGCGATAAGAAAAAATTAATTGAAAGTCTGGCAATATATTTAAACAGCAGCGTTTGCTTTTTGCAAAGAGAATTGATAGGAAGAGCCAATCTTGGGGATGGCGCTCTCAAAATAGAGGGGATAGACTGGAAAAGATTGTTGGTTCCAGATGCGGAGTGTTTAGCTAAACTCGGAAAAGATACTGAAAATGTATTCGGGACGTTGTGCAGGAGGAGTATAAAGGATATTGCCACAGAAGCCAAACGAACCGACAGGAAAGAATTTGAGAAAACGGTGTTAAGGTCGTTAGGTCTTGAGGAGAATTTGGCGGATGAGATTCTAAAAGGTGTTATTGGGCTTGTTGAGGAGCGGCATTTATTGCCAAAATTGAGGCATAAGCGCAAGAAGCAAAGAGTAGAAACAGATTTAGACAAACTGAAAGAGGATATATCAGAAGAAGTGCTGGCAGACGGGATACGGAAATTTCCGGAAGGATTTATAAAAAAGAGTTGGCGGCAGGTAGAATACGAGGAGATGAATGTGCCGGCAGATAAACTGAAACTCGGCGAAAATTTCTTCGGAAAACAACAGATATGCCTTGAAAACGGCGACAGCTTCATTGAGGTAAGCAGCGAGGAAAGAGGGAAATTTATTGTTTATGAGAAGAATAAAGACCAGTTTGTAATCAAAGTTCCAAAAAGCGTAACAGTAATAAAAAAGGCCGTACAGGAATATGAAATATACTTAAAAGAAATCAGAGACAAATTATTAAAGGCTTTTCTTGAACAGTGCGGAGACAGGATAATATCGGAAAATTTAACAAGGCAGATTTTTGACGAAATGGATTTACCCTATTTGACGAGTGATTAAGATGAACAAAAAATGGTGGTGCATCCATTCTCCGTATTTAGAAAATGGTGGGGCGCTCGTCACGGCTGTGAGTGCCGCAGCCGGATAGGTTTACCGAAGCTACCAGACAATTTCTCGATACCAACCGAATACTTTTAAAATTCGCTGATTAATTTTCAAACAATACCTAAGTATCTTAGGTATCGAGACTCGAACACTGAGTATTAAGTATCTATAACCTTATACTAATCAAGGATTCATCAGTCGGTAAAAATACCTAGTGTAATGCGTCAGAAATGGCTTGACTTATAAATGGGATGCCTTATAATGTTCTGCATGAAAGTAGCAGAACCAATACTATTATCT
>MHYD01000029.1:5298-6422 GCA_001824645.1 Planctomycetes bacterium RBG_13_46_10 | reverse complement strand
TTCCAGCTTATGTGGTTAAATACAAATCTGTATGCCGAAGAAAAAACGTCCAGCTGATAAACATCTGCCCAAAGGCCTGAAAATACTCTACGAAGATAAAGACGTCATCGTCGTGGATAAGCCCGCCGGACTATTGACCGTGGCTACGAAAACTAATAAAACACAAAACGCCTGCTGCTTCCTGACCGACTACATCCGCAAAGGATATTCGAAATCGCGTAACCGCATTTTCACCGTCCACCGCCTCGACCAATGGACATCCGGCGTCCTCGTCTTTGCAAAAAGCGAGGAAATTAAGCTGCGCCTCCAAGACAACTGGAAAGAAACGGAAAAGAAATACCTTGCGGTCGTCCACGGTCGCCTCCCAAAAAAAGAAGCAATCATCACATCCTACCTCGCTGAGAACAAGGCCTTCGTCGTCTATTCCACCAGCGACCCGAAAAAAGGAAAACTCGCGCAAACCGCTTATAAAGTGCTGAAAGAAACCCCCAAATTCAGCCTCCTGGAAATTACCCTTTTAACTGGAAGGAAAAATCAAATCCGTGTCCACTTCGCCGACAAGGGGCACCCCGTCGTCGGTGACAGAAAATACGGAAAGCCAGCCGACAAATTCAGACGGCTGGCACTACATTCCAAATCAATTTCCTTTAAACACCCTGTCACCGGCAGACAGCTGACCTTGCAATCCGAGCCGCCGGATTACTTCCGCTTCCTGCTCTCTGGCTGCTCGGATTGATTAAACCAAAGCCGTCCCGCTTTTACTTTTTCTCGGCCTCGGCTGCTTTTTTCTCCATCATCGGACAACCGGGCTTATTTGGCTCCTGCATACAGGCCGCCTTTTTAGCGCACTTCGGACAGGTACAGCCCGGCTTGCACTTTCCCATCTCATCCTTTTGTCCAAACTGGCACTTACTTTCCCACATACCCTTACATTCCCTGTCGCCCTTGTCCCAGCACGCCTTCATCCCGGGACCACCGCTCCACGGCCCCATCATTGGACGGCACTTCATAGTCACCACGTGCCCGATTGCTGCCCCTATCACCAGAAGCACAATCGCCATAACAATCGCCTTAAAGCATTGGCAGCAGCAACAGCATTTTTGACCTTCATCTTTCTTTTCGGT
>MHYD01000029.1:5066-5155 GCA_001824645.1 Planctomycetes bacterium RBG_13_46_10 | reverse complement strand
TTGCCCGTCCTGTCGTCAAGTATCGGATAGCTGAGTTTGAATTTCTCTGCGAATTCCTTATTTGCCTCTGTAGTCTGATGCTTCGTGCT
>MHYD01000029.1:864-4939 GCA_001824645.1 Planctomycetes bacterium RBG_13_46_10 | reverse complement strand
TTGCCTTTATAATCGGCCAGATTCACCGTTTTGCCGTCATAATTGGCAAGTGTAAACTCCGGCGCCTTGTTGCCGTCTTCCGCCGCCGCGGCACTTCCAGCAAAAACGCCGACCGTCGCCAGCGTTATCATTATTGCAAAAATCGTATTTTTCATTGTTTTGCCCTTTCACTCTTGTCCTCTGGCCGATTAAAACGCCCGGCCTCACAGCCGGATTTTGCGATATTATTCAATATATGGGACTTTCGAACGGTTTGTTCGCTGTTTTTTTATAACCCCCCTCAACCCCTTAACCGATGGCGAGAGAGTTATAACCTTGATTAACATAATCCAGAAGAAACCTCTATGCTATTATATGGTCGATATCTAATACCGTCAGTTCCACATCGCCGTCTATATCCACGCCGTCCAGCGTCCCCGCACACAAATGACAGTTGTATATCGTCTTAAGATATTTCTTCTCTAACAATGGCGGTATCAGGTCATAGAACTTCCGTTCCAAAGGATATTTGCCTTTGAAGAATTGATACAGTCCTTTTGCCGACTTCATCGAGTTGCACCTCCCGCACGCCCATATCTGGTTATGAATCCCCTGTATGGTTTCGCACGTCTCGCACTCTTGTTTAACTCTAAGCGACCTCGGCACGATATGTTCCCAGTGCAAATTACTTTCCGCCCCGCAGTTTTTTGTCCAATTTCCGAAATTGCATAGCCTTAGTCTGGGTAGCTCGTGGATTCGCTTTTAGCGATTCGATTATTTTGTCTTTTTGAACTTGTGACACCTTGACCCCTGAACATTCAGCTAAATACTGCACCATATCGTAAATTAGCGGGCTACTAATTCTTTGCGGCTGCTTAATAAAACCACCATTTTGATGCACGAAAGTGTTTTTCCAAATATCTTTTCTACCTTCTCGTATTACAGTGAAGATTAGGACGCCTGCTAGGTTTGCAAAAACATAAAACCCATTGTTAGCCGGGTCAACAAAGGTGTAGTCGAGAGCACTTACTCGAATATAGAAATTAGGTTCTTTGAGTGGTGAGTTTGCGTCAGTTATTTCAAACATCGGGAGTATATGATTCTTCATATTGCCAATATCAACTCTTTTCCCCAACAGAAAATCTGCGAGCATCGTTTCTGCCTTATCGAGAACATTGAGCGCATTATCTGCTAATTTCTTTTCGGAATGAAAACTAATATTATCAAAATGAAGCGTGCGCCAATTAACAGAACTTATAAAATAGCTTAACCAAGGACCATATGCGAAAGAAGTTGTTCCCGATTCGTGATATGGTTCGAAAACCTTTTCTGCAAAGTTTTTCTCAGCTTCTGAAAAACGCTGCTCGCAGTCATCACACAACATCTTAATTTTATTACTATCTTGTACCCTTAAATTAATCCCTAAACGCGGATAGCGAAGGTAGCCCGTTGGCGAGTTATTCTTTATCCTGTCGGACACAAATTTAGGGATAATGTGACTTTCTACCAGAGGTTTATCAGATTTACAAAGCGCACAGGTCGCCATAATTTTCACCATATTTATTTACTTAGCTATCTAATCTCTCCATTTTAACAATCTCTCCCACATTCTCAACCCCAGATCATTTTTGAATTTTGCTCTTTAAATTTCCTTTCCTCTTCTTTTCAATTTTTCCCAACCTTGAAAACTCCGAGGCAATTGACAAAAGTTTTAATTGTCAATTGTAAGTGCCTCGCCAGCACGCGTTTGGTGACGCTCCTCTGGCTGTAGCTTAATGCGAGAGAGTTAATTGTTTTTGCTACTTGGATAACTTATGCTAATTTGTAGACGATTTGTTCTTCGGGACGTGTTTTCAGAGTATCCATTCATAGCAATTTCATAACTGCGTAAAAAGCTTCGCTGCAATGCTGACAAGTGCTGCAAATGTAATTAAAACCAATCCGCGAAGAAACAAATCTTCTGCTACTGATAAATAATTCGATTTGCGTAGTAGAAGATCTTCGTTCCACTTAGTCTGTGCTATAGTCAAGACTATTCGTTCTTCGATGCTTCCTTTGTCTGATTTCATAGAATTGAGAAATGAGTCCGCACACGGCTGGGCAAAACCCGCTACTTTCCGCACTTTGACAGCATAATAGGCAGATACTAAAAAGCAGATTATCGATAGCAGATATGCGCCTCCGGCGGTCATGGCACACTTAATTGGAATACCCCACTCATCTGCGAATAAGGCCGGGATTATGGATACAACACCTGTTGCTATGCCACTGGCGGCGATAAAAGTCGAAGCTTTGCTCTCGAGCGTTTCTTTTCGCTTTGATTCAGCGTCATGTATTTGACTTGCTATGAGCTCTAACTCTTTATAGTTTGATGTATCCTTAGGTAATACGCAACGTATCTCAGCTTTCATTGAGTCCCATCTCGCATCACATCCTATTTTATTATTTCTATCTGCGATTATTTTATCGATTAGGCTTGCTTCATATGGTGGCCAAAGCCAAAAGACTAAACGATTAAGTTTCATTTTATTTCTCCAGCTTAGTATCACACGTTATCATGAGTTTGCATAATGTTTCTGCGATAGGAATGCCATTAGGTTTTTGCAGCCAACCCCACTCCCCATTTGGATTTATCTCGAGGAATACAAACTTTCCCTTACATTCGACAAGGTCGATTGCTCCGAATAGAAGCCCATTATCTTTGACCAAGCGACGGCAGAAACCTTCGATTTCTTTAGGCAGGTTGCAATAAGTAAATTTCAAACCTTCTTTTTGTGTTCGCCAGTCCAAATCTCCGTTCGATTGGTTTTCGGACTCGATCTTAACTGGTATTATTGTCTCTCCGATAACCGTAATCCTATAATCTACTTTCGGCGTCATCGATTCCTGAAAAATACAGGGGCTAAGCTTGATTTGGTCATCATCGCTTGTTGCAATATTATCTATTTCGTTAGTAAATATGAAAAAATCTTTCTTCTTTTCTTCTATCAGTGGCGAATAAAGTGCTTTGGCAATAATTTTACCTCCTGACTTTTTAAGGTGTGTTCTTACCTTGTCGGGATCGTTCGAAACAAGTGTCTTGGGGATTTGAAAACCAATGTTAGATGCCAACCATAATTGCCGAATCTTATTCTCCATAGCATTATTAGCCTGAGGATGATTGATCCAAACAACATCAGGAAGCAACTGCAGTGCTTCAAGCCACGAATACCATTGATCATTTACAAATCGTTGTGTCGCTATAGAAGGCCTGCTTTCTATAGGTACGTCATCATACGGTTTACCAGGTCGTCGGTTCCATACTACGCGTACTTCCTTAGTCAGGTCATAGATTTTCTCTCGCTTTGATACAAGAATCCGCAGGTGGGGGAGGGTCACCGTTGCTGAGCCCGAAACAAGCTCTTCAGTGTTAAGCCGTAGGAAAGGATAACCTTGTTGTCTTAGCTCCCTGACAATAAAATCAGCACTAAGGTCCCATTTATTTGATAATATCAAAATCATCTTAGCAATTGTGTTATTGCCACATCCTACGGTCTTTACTGTCTTCGCCTTTTTCGAGGTCATGTTTTTTCGTTTGCGGGCCGTTCTCCTCTTCTATCTCAATAGCAGGAGGATGGTCTGCTGCTCCTAACCAACGCACAAGATCGGTTTCCTCATCATAAAAATAATCTGATTTTGTTTGAGCTCGACCTGGAGAAAGACATGGTTTAACAAAACGGAATAAGAATGGTTTATTCATACAGGATCCTTTCTTTGTTTCGATATTTGAAGAAATAGGGACAGCTCTATTTTTCGCATAATGTCATAATTCCCCTTTTTTCTTGTTTTTAAAATCGTAATTCCCGCCAACTAAATACCAAATACAAAGCCACTAACTCCGCGATGCTTTTTCTCCGCCGTTGCTCACCCAATTTTACCCTCGTAGCGAAGCGTAGATCCCCGAGTGATACTCCCTCGGCCAGAAACAGGGGACCCATATTCTAAACCCAAATCCCCCAACCCGTCAACCCAAAAATGACCTTGTCATCCTGAGCGCAGTCGAACTGTTGAAGTGTTGAAGGATACTCGATTCTCAAAGCCCTTTGAGCCAGTTGTT
>MHYD01000029.1:724-818 GCA_001824645.1 Planctomycetes bacterium RBG_13_46_10 | reverse complement strand
AGCCCGCCGAGGTGTTCTGAGCTGGTTCCGCTGCTAACGACGCCTGTCGAATAGCAATTATTGATAGAGCCGCAGTCGTTGTCTCCCACCAGCC
>MHYD01000029.1:0-716 GCA_001824645.1 Planctomycetes bacterium RBG_13_46_10 | reverse complement strand
CAGCCTGAATCATTTCCGCTGGTAACGACGCTTGTCGAATAGCAATTGTTGATAGAGCCGAAGTCATTATCTCCTACCAGTCCGCCGATGTCGTATGAATAATCTCCGCCCGTGACGGTACCTGACGAATAGCAGTTGCTGATGTCGCCATCATTCTCTCCCACCAGCCCGCCGAGGGAGGATGAATTATCTCCGCCGGTGATAGCGCCTGTTGAATAGCAGTTGCTGATACTGCCGTACCAGTTGTATCCCACCAAGCCGCTGAGATAACATGATTCATTCCCGCTGGTGATTATGACGTTTTCGAGGCCGAGATTTTTTATCTCGCTGCCGGTGGCGATTTCCCCAAACAGGCCCAAATAATCGTTTCCAGCGCCGTTAGTATTTATAGTCAGGTTGATGATTTTATGTCCTGCCCCATCGAAAACGCCGGTAAAGGAATTCCCGTCATAATCATCATAATTCGAGTTGTCTGTATCGGGTGCGATGACGGCAGTAGTAAAACTGTAAGAGGCGAGGTTAATGTCAGCCGTTAGGATGAAATGTTCGTCATAGTCGTTGGCATCCGCCGCCAGAGCTAACAGGTCAGTAGCAGTAGCAATTTGGTACGGGTCATTCGGCTCGCCAGAACCGCCGGAATACCCGAAGCAAATAGACGACAACACCAACCCCACGATAATAGTAGCCGCAAAGAACACCTTGCTCATTTTTACACC
>MHYD01000028.1:4263-5465 GCA_001824645.1 Planctomycetes bacterium RBG_13_46_10 | reverse complement strand
TTCCTCCGGCTTATAGTTCATCCCGTCCATCTCTAAGAACTTCAACTCAGCATCCGGAATACGTTCTTTTTGCTTCTCTCTGGCATCTGAAACACAGTATGGTGAGAGATCGACTCCTATCCCTTCAATGTTATACCGTTCCGCTAGGCGTATAATGAACTCGCCCTTCCCTGTGGCGATCTCTAGCACTCGCGCTCCAGACCGCAATCGCAGGAGAGCAATGAGTTCCTCGAACTTCTCAACACTCATTGGATTGCAGAGAACGTGTTCTCGATGTGTGATATCAAAGTATTTCCATAGGTCCATCTTCAATCTCCTAATAATGGGCGGCACAACGATGGCAATGAGGCGCAGGGGCAACCAGCCTTTACAAAAAACCACAGAGGCTATTCCCTGTCGCCTCGATTGATGTGTTATGCGTCATTGTAAATTGCCTGTGCATCTAATAAATGATTCTGTTGGATGAGGTTGAAGAAGCCTCGCTCTACATCAACCACCCGATAATTGCCTTGAAAATATAACTGGCTAATCGCTGAACACTCATTACGCCAGCCGTTATAGACAGCTTCATTTTGCATTGTAACTCTAATTCGTGTTTCAGTTTGTCTAAAGGCAAGTTGATTAAGAATTTTAGGGGATCCTGGGGTTCTTAATTTTGTTAGTTGCTTGTCCAGAACACAATAAGCACTTGGATTCAGAAACATGAGTATTTTTGAAATAAATGATATACCCGAATACTGAGGCATACAAATACGATGAACCTCCATCATCGTAGGTATGTTGTTGCCGTTTATCAGAGCTTGAAAATCTGAAATTTGTGGGTACGAAACATTATTCATAAAATCGTTAATTCTATTTCTTCTATAACCAATTTGGGCATATCCCCAGTATAGAACGTTTGCCAGCCCGTGTTTTGTACTGACTACTGTTTGTGACCTCAACTGACCAGCAAGCACAGCCTCAACCTCCACCATATTTTGTGCTACGACCTCAATGTCATTGTTAAAGTCAAAATATACTGCCGGGAAGGCATAACCATTTATCGCCTCATCAAGTTGCGCAATTTGGCCTGGAGTAAGTGGCATTATTGTTTCTTAATTTTTTCGCATAACGTAAAACTCAGCCGCACTTTTGGGTGTCGGCTGGAGTGACTTGTTCGATTTTTCATTCAAGTTTGGCGAATTTTAGAAGCGAGTTGATAT
>MHYD01000028.1:273-4242 GCA_001824645.1 Planctomycetes bacterium RBG_13_46_10 | reverse complement strand
TCATTTCAGCAACCTCCCGAATGTGTTCTGGATCATCGCATCTATCCATGTCGGTGACTTCAGTAAAAAGAAAAAAAGTAAGTGGAACATCTGTTTGTTCTTTTACGTATGCCTCGTATGCTTGCCATGTTTTATTAAACCGTTTACGGCTGAATCCAAGATGTTGCCGGAATGCAATGGCAGCAGTCCGATGTCTACCGAACTCTTCATCAAGGATATTGCGATGACTTCCAAGGCGTGTATTCAATTTCGTGATGGCTGGAAGGAAAGCCGCGTTGAACTCATCGGAGTGGACAATAAATCTCTTACGCCTATCATTCCAGACAAGGAACAAAAGGCCAATGAGAGTGAGGATAGCGGGGATTCCGATCTCTGGCTTCATGGTTGGTATCCTTGGTTGCCTGTTATCATTTTGTTTCTTTTAATTTATCATGAAATCGAACGCTAAGGCTCACCAGTTGCCAAGTTTATTGGCAATCTGGTGCAGCCGCTTGTTAGGTGCACCGCTATTCATTTTATAGGATTGTATTTATTTTTCTTTAATGATCAATTTGTATAAAGGCAATACAATTATAAACTCAGATATTCTTCTTAGAATTCTGCCACCAAGTAGCCATGCGATTAAAGTTACTATCAATGTTATTTTCCAGTCTAAGATCATTAAAACTATAAAAAGAATCACCATTGGGATCAATAGGAAATTTATTAATTGTATAAAACTCTTATTGTAATAAATTGGGGGTCTGTCTATCTTCGAACTTCTTTCTGCAAACGTACCAGAAATTACAGCCCCCATTAATAATAAGAAAAGAACTAATAAAATGATGTAGATCATTATTGGTTAATCTCCTAAGTCTTGGTTAGGAAGGGGTGAGCGAATGCGAGCGTACCCCTTCAAAAAGATGTCAGGTGCAGGTTATCAAAAAGAATTCCAATAGGGCGCCAAAAGTTATCAGGGTCAACCCAATCCAAAATAAAGCTGGACGCTGGGAAACATCTGTCGGACTTATGAGCTCCTTTTTCTCTACATCAAGCTCTTTCTTAAGTCCTGAATCTATTCCTGAGCGAACCCTAAGGCCAAACGCTAGGAACCAAGTTCCGGCAAGGACTGAGATTATTGAGGCGATTTGGAGCAACTTTGGCCACATTGTTTAATTGGACCTAACGTTTGAGATCACGGGTCGCCAGGGTTATTGGCGATCCGGTGGAGCGACTTGTTATCTGTTTCCAAAATAACTGTTTATATAACAATATCTCTTATTCTCTTAAGCGATTCGTATTCTTGGCTAAAATCAAGACCATATTTTTTTGATTCTTTAATGAATACTTTCATTGAATTATCCCATATCTTTCCATCTGAGGTTGTAATCTCTGTTTCTATATAAAGTATATCTTGGTATAAGTTAAATAAACTCTTCGAATCAAAAGCTGTTTTTTTGTCATTGTTTTCTTTAATAATGCTTAATCTTACAATTTTGTCTTCACCATCCTCTGTCTGAATCTTGTCGGCATTCAATGTCAACCAGAAGTTCCAGACGCGTTCAAGAATTGTCCTTTCTTCTTCATTGGGGTGCCGTGATTTAATTCCCAAATATTTCTTAACTAAGTCTGAAGATATGGCGCCTGCAATACCTTTTCCAAATAACCATGATAAAAAACCCATATTCCACGCCTATCATTATGGATTTTGAATGATGCACGACACAGAACTATTTTCCAATTTCAGAGTTTTATACAGATAACAATTTAAGTCAGCGGTGGCTACAAGCCATCCGCTGGAGTTTCTTGTTCGGCTTACCTTATTCTGTTTATTAAGTAAATGAGTCGATCGTTCTGTGAGAACCTCCAGTCATGTGTGGCCAAAATTTTCTCCACTCCACTTGCCCAACACACGAAATCTTGGACCCTTACAGAGAAGATCTTCAGCGCACTGCAGTTTCGAAGGAGTGAGACTATAACTTGAAAATCGTGAAACCTATCACGAGTTCCAGTCTGTTCTGGCAGAAAAGCCTCGGAGTACCATGCCCCACTAACATGCCCAACCACCCACGAAAATTCAAGTGTTCCACCCTTGGTGTATATCCTAAGAAAGGAATTGTTCCGGCCGAACGTCTGAATCTCCTTGAAATGGGGCACCAAGATATTACGGTCCGAGTCTATTTCATCCAGCCAATCTTTGAGGAAATGGTTTTCTGTTACTCCTAAAGGGAAATGCTTTTTTGAGAGGTGTGTATACCCCTTCATCTCCGATTCTGGCCGTTCTGATGAAAACACCACAGTTTCGAGTAGGACAAGTTGAATTACGTGGTCGATGAAGCGGTTGAGTTCGCTTCCGAAAAACTCAGGCACGGTGTCATAGCACGTCAAGTGTTTCCTTCCCGATTCGGGAAGTTGGTTGAAACAAACACGAGCGTTGATACTCATTGGACAGTGCGGAAGGTCGACGAAACGGGGACTATTTCGATCAAAGGTAAGGGGGAACTCCACTTGCATTTTGAAGCGCCGAACACTTGACACGAGTACAACATAAAGAATGGATGTTGCGATAAGAAGTAATATGAGGGAGCCAAACAAAGTCCACCTGGGATGGAAGGCTGCAAGATGAGAGTAGACGATTGAAGCTATTCCACCGATTAAAAAGGCGATTACGATACCTGTGAGGACGATGATCAATATCTCTCGTCGTTTGTCTGAGGTGCCGTTTTCCATTATTCTCATTTCTTCAAGCCGAACGATAGAGCTAACCGGTGGCTGTAAGCCATCCGGTTGAGCGACGGGTTAGGGCGGAATTTGTTTAAAAATATATGGGAAATCTCCTTTATTAAAAGAAGAAACCCAGCCGCATTTGCATTTATAATACGAGGCGATATGGTAGCTACCGGTAGCCGTTGGAGATTTACAAATACCACAGTAAACAGCTTCGTGGTAGCCTCCATCTGGTTTGCGTTTAAAGAATGCGCCTTTGTATTCTGTGAATTGAGCGGAGGTAAGACGCAATGAACGATGTTGAAGAACGACGGACACCAGAAGAACGCTTAGCCACAGGGATATTGCTGATAATAGCACTATGGGCAGGAGTTGTTGTTTTTGCCCTTGGGTTATATTGGCTCCTATTTTATTCAGAAACTCTGGCAGAAACCATGCGGCTCCTAATAGCCCTGGTATTGCTCCCGCTATCAGTTTTGACCATTTGGTTGGTAGCGCGTCTTTTAGGATGGCATCCCACAAAGCCTTCATAGTAGGAACGGGACGTTGTTCACAATTATCACAATTAGCATTGTTCACTGGCGCAGTATTTCCTCCTTATCGCCATCGCAATTGCTGATGTCCCCACTCCCAGTCGCCTCGCCATCTCAGCCATCGATATCCCCATCTCTCGGCTCAAAAAACAAGCTATCTCAGCCCTCACCTCCGATACCCTTCTCCTCTGACTCCCGGAGCTAACCGCCTTCTCACTTACCCCCGATTCTCTGCACATCCTGCGTATGATCTCCTCAATCGGTTTCGTTCCTCTATTCCGCACCTGCCGTGCTATCGCCTCCTCTGCATCCCGCATTACCCCTTGAACGAAATCCCCACTTCCTAAAATCCGACTGTCATGTTCTACTTCTTCACCTCGATTCCGGATTGATAATACCTTCGACCACCCCCCAAGACTCCGAACCAATCCTCCCCCCACCAACTCCGGTCGCCTTCCTAACCCCTTTCCCTCTTCTATGAATTTTCGATAGGCCCGGATTGACTGCCTTTCTACTCTTCCAAACTGATTCAACACATATTCCTTTTCCTGCCAATCGTGCCGGACCTTTCCCACTAAAACACCGTGACCACTCCAACGATACCTCTCCAACTCCTCCAGGGTCCGTACCCTGTGGCTCCGGAAAGGGTTCAAATGGATATACCGAACCAGTTCCAACAGATACCGGTCCTCTTCGCAGACGATTGATTTATACCGATTCTGAAACAGAT
>MHYD01000028.1:0-141 GCA_001824645.1 Planctomycetes bacterium RBG_13_46_10 | reverse complement strand
GAATTCGCGTTCCTGTCGCTTTCCCTATCTCGCCGACTCGCGAAAGAAAATGCTCACGGTCCTTGTCATCCCGGAAAATATTAGCTCCCTCTATGCCGCGAATCATCACATGATGAAGCGTTCCGGGTGCATCCAATCTCG
>MHYD01000027.1:16099-18264 GCA_001824645.1 Planctomycetes bacterium RBG_13_46_10 | reverse complement strand
GCTGGCATTGGGGATACCGATTTTCGATACGTTATTTTCGATGCTGCGGAGGTTTCTTGAACGCAGGAGCATGTTTTCCCCCGATCGCGGTCATTTTCACCATCGCCTGTTGGCCTTGGGCTTCAAGCAAAGGCATGTGGTAATAATAGCATACACAGTGACGGGTATAGTCGCCGGCCTTGGTATGCTTATGATGGTTACGCGTAGTACCAATTCTCTTGTTATATTTTTCTGCATTTTGCTGCTGCTGTTATTGACGTTTCGTATTGTCGGCTCGGTTCGCCTGCACGAGACTATTGCCGGGCTGCAGAAAAAATATAAATTTGCAAGCCAGTACAGGAGAGAGCGAATGAATTTCGAGCAAGCACAGCTTTATTTTTACGGCGCTCACACTTTTGACCAGTGGTGGGCTGCGGTTTGCGAAGCTGCTCAGCGAATGGATTTTGCATGGGTATCACTGAAGACCAAAGATAAAGATGGGACTGAACGAACCGAGGTTTGGCGTCTGGCTGATGCTCAGGCGGACTTATCAAAGATCATCGTTGTAACTGTCCCTGTTCGCGGCAATGGCTCGGTCAGGGTGATGGAGTTTGAGATAGCGATTTTGGTCAACGGCTCACTCGAATCCGCCGGCCACCGCGCAACATTATTCAGCAGACTAATCGACGATTTCAATATATGTCAAACAATAATGAAATAGCATATATACCATGAAATTTCACATATCTAAACAACTGAGAAAACGACCGGATTTCACAGCATAAACATTCCTCATGACATCAAGATTGATGAATTGACGCACTTACCAGCATGGTTAATATCTACTATGTAATGTTACATAATTGTTTCTGATGACATTAAAGATAATGAATCAATGCGCATGAGTAAGTAGTTATTGTCATTTGGCCTAATACAGAGGGTAATCCGGAGTGTGTTAACGTTTTGAACTCTATAAGCGCTAATTGAGCAGTCCTGCAAATAAAAATGCTGCTCTGGGATTAAGCCGGGACTTATATAGCAAGCGTCACTGATTTTATAAATGAACAAGAAGTAGCGCAACCGAAGAGGACGGAGTCTAAGCTGATACGGTCATTCACTTCAATTAATGATAATGATAGCTAATTTAATAAAATATCTAAAGGTGAAATTTATTATGCGTAATTATTTTTCTGACTATATGGCAAAATGTTTATTCCGGTTCAAATTACTTTTTATTGCTCTTCTGTCATTATATCCAGCCGGATGCAGCCATCGAAGCCAAATGGCATTTTTAGAACGCATAGCTGAATTTGAAGATGCCGGATACAGCGTGCCTTCTATGGATTTAAATTACATCGTCAGAGCTAAAATGGGTGATGGGCCATACAGAGTTGTGCCCGGCGATGTGCTTGAGATAAGCATACCGGCTATATTGCAGGTCGTGACGGCTGATGAGCCGGAGGTCACTGACGGCGTTGCTTCATATAAGTGCCGAGTCAGCAATGTCGGTACTATTACTCTTCCGGTAATTGGTGATATCGAATCAGCAGGGAAAACTCTCGCCGAAATAGAATTAGCTGTGATTGAAGCGTGCTATCCCACCTATACTGCAACTCGTCCCTTAGTATTTGCCAAGGTTAACGAGTACAGCAAAACACGAGTTTCCATCACCGGAGCTGTTAAGAACCCCGGGGCGTACGAGCTTCGAAGCGATGAGATGTCACTCATCGCCCTTCTGATGCAAGCTGGCGGAATAACCGATGAAGGCGCAGCTCACATTCGAATAATACATGCGGATAGGAACAAAACCATTAACGACAAACAAGCCGATTATAAAAAGCCTTCTGAAACAGAGCAATCACTTAGTGAAGCTGAACCAGCGATTAAAAACACAGCTCAGCAAAAAGAAATCGAAAGATTATTACCTGTTTCACACTATCTTGGTTCAAATAACGATGGCACCGAATCACACATTACATTCCAGCAAGCGTCCATGTCAAACACAACCAGCCGGCTGATTATAAGTCGTGATCAAACAATCCTGCTCAATGAACAGTTAGATATTACCAACGAGATTCAAAGGCGGGCTATATTAGATAAATTGGCAATGACGCATCCACAAATTGCGACAGTCGAAGCAGACAAGATTTGGATAATGCTCGGCGAACTTGCTGAGAACTTTAAGC
>MHYD01000027.1:3930-16062 GCA_001824645.1 Planctomycetes bacterium RBG_13_46_10 | reverse complement strand
ATGTCAAATAACAAGCTCAAATCAGGATTTCAGAGCAGGTTACCAAAAACACAAATCCGCCTCAAAGTTTATCAGAACCAATCATGTTCCTGCAACATACCAGGAGCTTTTAAAAACCACCGGTCTTAAGAATATCCCGGAACTAATGACAATATCAGAGCCGGAAAAAGCTGCCAATTCCGAGTCCATTGTTTTGCCGGTAAAAGACCGCAATATTCCATTTGCTGACGTGGCACTTCAAGACAGTGATACAATTATCGTTGAGCCTCTTGAACCGGAAATCTTTACTGTTACGGGATTGGTTAATAGACCCGGCAACTTCCCTTATCCGGCCAATGTTAGATACAACCTAATGCAGGCATTAGCATTTGCTGAGGGGCTTGACCGGGTGGCTGAACCCCGCTATGCGACCGTTTATCGCCAAAAATCCGACGGCACAATTGTTGACATCACTTTTCAAATCGTCAAAAAATCCAAACTGACAAATGCCATTAACACCGCAATAAAACCAGGGGACATTATTGATGTAGGACACACGGATCAGACACGTCAAAATGTTTTATTTGACAGAATATTCCGATTTACCTTCGGTGCCTTTATTCCCTTAATCCGTTAAAAATATATTGAAAGCAGACCGCCATGGTAGAGAAAAGAACAAATAGTGACATGATAGACTGTCGAGAGCGTTTCGGACCGGACCAAGAACATATTTCGAATTTTGCTCTCCAACCAGATAAACCAGCAGTAAATAAAAGTCTCACTAAAATTATATGGCGGCGCCGCTGGTTTGTGCTCCTCTGCATAATTTCGGCGCTGTCAGCGGCTTTTATTTATCTCCTGCAGGCTACGCCCATTTATAACAGCACCTCAAGAATATACGTCGAGCAAACCGGTCCCAAGATTATCAACGAGATGGAAGAGGAATTTATGACTCGCTCCGTTAATTACCTCTACACTCAGGCTGAACTGCTCAAATCCACCCCCATTCTGGCTGCCGTTCTTGGAACTCCGGAGATAAGTCAATTAAAAACTTTTGTAAAAGTAAATAACAAAAGTGATTATTTAAAAAAGAAATTGAAGGTCAGTGTAGGTAAAACAGATGATATCATTAACGTATCGTTTGATTCACCTTTTCCTGCGGAAGCGGCAAAACTGGTTAATGCAGTAGTGGACCGCTATATAAATTATCATACGACCCACAAGCGCAATACCGCAACAGAAGTCCTGAAGATACTTCAAAGCGAAAAGACCGAACGAAGCGAACAACTTTCCGAAAAATTCAATACATTGATGGAATTCAAGAAACAGCACCTGTCTCTTGAGTTTGAAGATAGAAAAAGCAATATCATACTACAACGGCTTGAAAGGCTATCTACCGCCTTAACCGAAGCAAAACTTGCAACTATCCAGGCCAGGTCAAAGTATGAATCCATAAATGAAATGGTGAATGATCCATCCAAGCTTCAACAGTTTGTAGAAGCACAGCAGGTTAAAAATGCAGGCATCGCCGTCAGAAATGAAAGAGATTTACTTATATCCAAACTCGAGCTATTACAGCATCGCCGTGACGACCGTTTACGCCAGCTTACTCCCAATCATCCTTCAGTTAAAGCATTAGACATCGAAATCATCAATGCGGAAAAACAGCTTACCGACCTAAATACTGCATTCGGCCAGGCCCACCTTGTTTTGGCACAACAAGAATATACTGTCGCTCAACAAAACGAATCTCTAATAACTCAACAGTTTGAAGATCAGCATAAGCAAGCAGCAGAGCTCAATGAAAAACTTACTCAGTATACCTTACTACAGTCCGAATGGGAACAGACAAAAAAGCTATATGACACCCTCAATGACCGGATAAAAGAGCTGGATATCACGGAAAATGCGGGCGCACTTAACATCAACATTCTCGAAATTGCTCATCCTGCAACCAAACCTTACAAACCCGAAAAGGCTAAAATTATAGGCTCCGTATTGGTCCTCGGCTTTATGATTGGAGTCGTATTAGTGCTTATGCGCGATTGGACAGACCAAAGTTTTTATTCGATGGAGGAGATTTCGGCTATTATGGGTGCTCCGGTTCTCGGTATGATTCCATCGATTTATAGAAGACAAAATATTACAGCCTTAGGTCAGACAGCCTATCTGGATTCCAACTCAACTGAAGCTGAAGCATATCGCAATATATGCACAGCGGTTTTCTTCGGTACACCTAAAGACAATACAAAGACAGTTCTTATTACTTCACCTTCGCAAGGGGACGGCAAAACAACACTGGCAAGTAACCTTGCCATAGCTACAGCTCAGGCGGGACAACGAACCCTTATCCTGGATGCTGATTTTAGAAAACCTATGCAACATAAAATCCTTGGTATTAATCGCTATGATAAGGGCATCAGCACCATACTTGCGGGCAAAACTAAGCTGGAAGAAACAGTTTATACTACGAAAATCAAGGGATTAGAAGTTCTGCCGTGTGGACCAAAGGTTTCCAATCCGTCTAAGCTGCTCAATAGTGAGGCATTCGCTGAGATTCTTCAAAAACTATCGGAACAATATGACCGCATTATCGTTGATTCGCCACAAATTGGTCGTATCCGCGATGCTCAGATTCTTGCTACTCTCTGCAGTATAACCCTTCTGGTACTCAGGGCGGAGAACTCCACCAGAAAGGTCAGCCAACAGGTTCGAGACAGGCTTTTAAGTATTGGTGTAAATATTTTCGGAATCATTATTAATAATGATTCCAAAAGAAACAGCTATTACGGCTATTATAACGCCTGCGGATGGAACGGCTATCATGATTATGACAACCGCAAAAAGAAGCAAACTAATACCAAGGAACATAGTGCTGTTGTGGAAAGCCTGAGTTGAGATGTCTTGTTTCGTTAATCGTCTTACGGTTGACAGTCGTAAGATCCGGGCAAAGACTTATCCTGCCGAAGTCTGAAACCTAATACCCTTCTAAGGTAATAACCTTGTATCAAGCTAATACAATTAAAGACCGTAATGTAAAACTCTCATCCCGGCACAGGTTCACCAAGCCGGAGCAGGATGAGATTCTTTGCATATCAACCGGCCAGCCATCATTGCCACACCGGCTTAGCTCCAGGATTTTCCAGCCAAAGTTTCGGCGGGCACTGGTGGTATTTGTGGACCAGTGCTTCTACAGTATTACCGGCTTTTTAACCAGCATACTGATTGCTCACACTTGCAGTAAATCAGAATACGGGCTTTATGTGTTAGGCTTTACGCTTCTCGTGATTGCTATGGATATCCAGGTAAGCCTCTCCGGCATACCATTTACTGTCTTAGGTCCCAAACTCAAACATAGAGAGCGTCAGCTCTATCTTGGCAGCACGCTTATTCAGCACCTGGCAGTCTCAATACTCACCGCCGCTGGATTTGCTATTGCAGCATTGGTACTGGCTGTAACCAACCAAATGCATGGTTTTTCCAATATATTACTTACACTTGCAGTTGCATCTGTATTCGTACTGCTTCGCGATTTTATACGGTGTGTATTGCTCTCACAATTTCGTGTCTGGTCCAGCCTATTAATGGGCCTGATTTCCAACATCGCAACGATTGGGCTGATGTTCTGGATTTATCTCAGTGATAAATTAACTGTTCCTATCGGGTATCTCATTATGGCCGCCTGCTCAGGGCTTACCGCGTTAACAATCTTGTTGAAAGAGAAAAGACAGATAGACTTCACCATACAAATGCTTCGTGAGCATATAAAAATTAATTGGACGTTTGGGAAATGGCTGGCCGCTCGGTCATTAGTCGATTTTACAGCTCTCCGGCTTTACCCATGGGCTTTGATGCTATTCAAAAATAGCGAAGATGTGGCTGCCTATGGCGTTTGTGTTATTTTAGCAGGTATCATAAATCCATTGTTACTGGGATTAAATAGATTTCTTATACCACAAGCTGCCTATACAGCATGTAATAAAGCATCCGGAGTTCACCATGAAATCTATCACTGGATGACTCTGATTGTAATTCCTTTGCTTATATTTTTATTATTAACGGTTTTATTTGGTGAGCAGGCAATAGTTGCTATATATGGAAATAAATTTGCAGGCATAGGGTATATTTTCAGTATTTATCTTTTATCACATATTATTGCCGCTCAATGTATTCTAATATGCGCAGGAACAAATGCATTAAAAAGGCCGGACATATCCTTTAGAGCCGAAATTGCAGGGCTTATTGCAACAATTACATTGGGACTATTTTTTACCTATAAATGGGGTACATTGGGGGCAGTTATTGGAGTATGTGTTTCAAGATTCGTAGCATTTGTATATCAGTTTATAAAATTTAAATCTTTAGAAATTTGCTGTAATAAAGCGATTTTAGAGGTCGCATAAATTGAAATATGTATTTGTGATTTAAGAGCTACGATTTCTATCCGACTTCAGGTAATTTTCAATCGACATTTGTCAATCGTAAACCAAAACTATAAATCCTCAGTTTTAAGTCTTTGCTGTATAAACACAGCCATTCTTTTATTTCCTTCACAGGCTTTGCTATTGGCTGAAGGTTCAAGAAATGTTTTCTATGTTTCACCACAAGGTAGTGACGCCTGGTCGGGGACATTACAGGCTCCGAACGACAAAGGTACCGATGGTCCACTCAAAACTCCTGAAGGAGCACGTGACGTCATCAGAACATTAAAACAAACCGGGCAAATATCTAACAGCGGTGTCACCGTATTTATTCGTGGTGGTATCTACCCCATGGAAAAAATCTTTCGCCTGACCAGTGACGATAGTGGCATACAAGGTAAGCCGATTGTTTATCAGGCATACAATAATGAAGAAGTGCGCCTTATAGGCGGCAAAGAAATCACAGGATTTGAAAGGATTGAAGACCCGGCAATACTCAGTCGAATAAATAAAAAATATCAACACATGATACTTCAGACAAATCTGCGGACCCAAGGCATTAGTGAATTTGGAGAGCTGAAACCGAGAGGTTTTGGACGGCCTACGTATCCTGCCGGTCTTGAGCTTTTCTATGATTACCTACCGATGCAATTGGCGCGCTGGCCAAATCAAGGCTGGGTAAAAATTGAATCAGTGCCGGATGATAAAGATGGTGGTGAATTTAAATATGAAGGCTACCGCCCAAAACGCTGGGTAAAAGCAGATGATATTTGGCTGCATGGCTACTGGACATGGGACTGGGCCGATTCTTATGTAAAGGTAAAATCAATAGATACCCATGCCGGAAAGATTGCCACCCAGGAGCCGCACGGAGTATATGGATATACAGCAGGAAAACGGTATTATGCCTTTAATATCCTCGAAGAGCTTGATGAGCCTGGCGAATGGTACCTCGACCGCAATAGCGGAACCTTGTATTTCTGGCCAATAGAAAAACTCGATGACGGAAAAATATTCGTCTCGATTTTGCAAGAGCCGATTATATCAATAACAGGAGCCTCCAATATAATCTTACGCGGGCTAACTGTTGAGTTTGGCCGAGGCATAGCTGTTGAAATAATAGGGGGAAGTCACAACACCATTGAAAGCTGTAAGCTGCGAAACGTTGGTAATGTAGCAGTTGATATCAGGGGAGGGATCAAGAATGGCGTTATTGGCTGCGAAATTTACTACTCCGGAGATGGGGGCATCCGCCTTTCCGGCGGAGACCGAAAAACGCTCACTCCCGCAAATAATTATGCCTGCAACAACCATATCCATAGCTACAGCCGATGGGTAAGAACCTGCACGCCGGCTATTAATGTTGAAGGTGTAGGTAATAAAGCAGCCCATAATTTAATCCATGACGGCCCACAAACCGCAATCCTATTCAATGGCAATGAGCACCTCTTTGAGTTTAATGAAATTTATAATGTTTGCAATGAGACCGGTGACGTCGGAGCAATTTATACCGGACGCGACTGGACAGCACGCGGGACAATTATTCGCTACAATTACCTGCGTGACATTAATTCACCGATGACCGGCGGTGCAATGGCAGTTTATCTGGATGACCTTGCAAGCGGTATAACCGTCTTTGGTAATATCTTCTGCAAAACGAACCATGCGGTCGTTGTCGGAGGCGGCCGAGATAATATTGTAAAGAACAATATTTTCATAGATTGTGACCCCGCTGTATTCATGGATGCTCGCGGCATCGCCCTGGCAAACCAATATATTGCCAAACCAGAGCAATGGGACATGTACAAAAAATTGGAAGACGTAAATTTCGACGAGCCTCCTTACGGCCAGCGTTATCCCGAGTTAGCAAGGATTCTGGAGGATGAACCGACTGAGCCAAAAAGAAATGTTATCAGCAACAACATTTTTTCCGGAGGCAGAGGGCTGGAACTTACTAACGACGTTGACCGGAATGTTATTACCTTTGAGAACAATATTATAGAAGATAACCCCGGTTTTATAAATCGTGCCTCTTTGGACTTTCGGCTTAAAAATGATTCGGTTGCCTACAAGCTCGGCTTTGAAAAAATCCCCATGGAAAAAATCGGCCTAATATCCTGCTTGCACCAAGAATATGCAGGTGCCAACTAAATCTCGGATGGGTATGAGCCTCATACGTAATTACCAAATAGAAAATAATCTACAAAGCTCCGACAAGAAATTTTGGGCTGCAATAATCATATTTGTATTTTTTCTTGTGCTGCGAAGGTCGGCTGCATATTTCGGCATCCCTCCTCTGTATGGAGGCGAGATTACTATAATTCTCTTTGCAGTGCTGTTTCTAAGGAGCGATAAACTGATAGAATTTTGTAACAATCCTTATGGCTTAGCCTCCCTGATTTTTGCTGCTTTACCGCTTCCATACATCATTTTTCATTATCGTTACTCGGGAACTGAATCCATCATGTATTCATCCGCAGCTTACTATGCAGTTTTTATATACTTCGGGTACACTATAATATCCACAACCGAAAAACAAAAAATATTTATAGATGTTCTGTACTATGCCATACTGCTCAGTAATATACACTTCCTCGTTTCCAGTATAATACCATTAACAGAAATGCCTCCATTTATTAATGGTGTTTCCTTATTCGGGCACACCGATTCCTGTTATATTTACTTCGGGGTTGGTATCGCCTATGCGTTAATATTTTCTCATAAAATAGGATTAATTAAGACAACCGCCCTGCTCATCTCTTCAATAATCGGCCACATTGTAAGCACCGAACGTGGTTCGCAGCTTGGTATTCTGGGCGTACTGCTGACTTTAGTCATATTTAAAGAAATATGGTTCAGGTACAACAAATTTTCTCTTTCATTGATAACACTCTTTTCCGGATTAATTCTTGTTACCGGGATTATAATAGCGCCAAAAAACGCATCCGTACAAAAGGTAACACTTCAGCTTGATCTTATGGCTTCTATCTTTAGTCGCTCACCACACGTAATAAGAGCCGGCACAAAAGAACACAGACTGCAAATGTGGAAGGAGATTATAGAAAATACGCTGGAAAAAAATCCCGTCATTGGCCAGGGAGTAAAAAGTCAGTTAATAGATGTGTCCTTCAAAAACCCCCATAATAGTTTTGTAACGATATACGGCAGGTTCGGCATACCGGGATTAGTGTTATCGATAATCATTTATTTTGCGATGCCTGTGCGCAACATGATTATTCTAAAACACTCTGCAGATCCCAGGTTACAACAAATTATGCTGCTATATTTATGTTTCGTGCCGGCCTTCATGGGGGCAGTTTTGTTCGGTCCTACTCTGGAATCGCCATTCAGCGCATTAGCATGTAATTTCATCTATGGCGCATCTCTTCGATGCTTTGACATTGCGCTATATGAATCACAAGCCCCGGCGGTCGTATGCTGCCATCAAATGGCAGGACAAATCCCAAATTGTCGGTGGTTCTATCAAAGCGCACAGAGGTAGTCTCCTTTCAAGTGAAAAAAGTGTTCTTTAGAAACCTTTATAATCGATGATAGCAAATTCAAAGTGCTTCCTCTTCAAGTGAGTACCTTTTGGGATGCGCGATAATCTTACAAAACTATCAGGGGAGAACAAGTGCTAGTCAGTGCTGGCGAGAATGGATGGATTCGATCCACCTGATCTCCAGCTCAATAGGCAGAGAAATCAAGAAAAATAGTAAAAACGAGGAAGGGTGATCGGGTGCTTAGAATTGATTGTAAGAAAGGCAATCGCTATAATAAGAGCTGAAGGGCCCCAGTTAATTCCGAAATACATCGCTCATCGGATTTCGGATAGGTATTATGATTGGCGGCTTGGAATTTCAACGTGTGGTTCTGTGGAATCGGCTGAACTGGGCATTAGGAATCCAATGTGTCGATGGTACAGCCCCACGGACTATCGAAGCTTCAGAAAAGTCATGCGACACTTTAAGATCCGAGATAACAGGGATGTTTTTCTTGACTACGGGGCAGGAAAGGGCAGAGTGCTCATTATGGCTGCTGCTTACCCATTTCGGAGAATCATTGGGATCGAGATAGCCCCGCAACTAGTCGTTATAGCTAAGCAAAACATACAACGGGCGAGGAGAAAGCTCTCGTGTAACGATATCTGGGTGTTAACAGCAGACGCTGCTTCGTATGCTGTTTCGCCGGAGGTGACATTCGTATACGGCTATCACTCTTTTGTTGGCGAGACTCTTTCAAAAGTGTTGCGTAATATCCGACACTCACTAATCGAGGCTCCGCGGGAGCTTACAATTATCTGGAAGAATATCGGCCCCTTTGAAGAACATGTCAAACACTGTGATTGGCTCGTGAAATACGGCGAATTCCCTTGCTATGCTGGCCACAAGTATGGAGTATATAAAAACAAGTAATCATACACCGGAGAAGGCAGTTGAATTCATTTTACATGCTTGAAGGATTACATTAGAGATTTCCTGGGATGCTTTGCTATCTGTGATAGCCCTTGAGCAGGCATTGTCAGTCACATCGAAATATTTCATGCGGTCATAAGATTTGCCGCTGTCAAATAAATGATGTTTTGTGGGGCAAGCATTACCAAATCGACTGTAAGATAAAGACCAGTTATAAAGAATCAATAATAAATTAGCAAAATTTGTGGTATAGCTCTTTGGTAATTGAAGATGTCCCAATAACTTAAATTGTTAATTTAATTATGTAATTAGAAATGAAGATGAATAATAAGAAATAATTAAATGAAAGCATGAATGTGAAGCATAAGAAACTTTTACTATCCAGTTTGATATTGATTTGGTTGATTTTGACCAGAGCGGTATGTTTGGGAGCGATTGACTACTATATTGATGGAACAAATGGTGACGATGCAAATCCTGTAACTATAGATGAGCCTTTCACCACTTTGGAAATGGCACGCACAGCCATTCTCAATCTAAAAACCAGCACCGGACTTCCCGAAGGTGGAGTGACAGTTTACCCTCGAGGCGGAATATATGAGAGAACCGCTACCTTTGAACCGGACAGTAGAGATTCAGAAACTGTGGGTAAACCTATTGTATATTGTGCTTATCCTGGCGAGTGCGAAAAATGAAGATTGTGATATTTGATTATGCGCATCTTAATGGTACATAATAAATATGGGGCACTGAGCGGCGAGGATGTTGTTGTTTCCAACATCGTTAAGCTTCTTCGCGAACAAGGGCATGAGGTGTATTGTTTTTTTCGAAGCAGTGAAGAGATACTCGGCTCATTTCGGCTGAAAGCCAAGGCCTTTTTTAGTGGTATTTATAGCTTTACTTCGAAGAAAGCTATTCGTCGCATATTAGCTGAGCAGAAACCAGATGTCGTTCATGTCCACAATCTTTACCCGCTGATTTCACCATCTATATTGAGTGAATGCAGTCATTCCGGTCTGCCGGTGGTCATGACGGCGCATAATTATCGACTTATTTGCCCGAACGGCCTATTTATGACAGGCGGCAAAACTTGTGAAAAATGCTCAGGAGGACGGGAATACTGGTGCGTGCTTCGCAACTGTGTAAAAAGCCTGTTCAAGAATGTAGGCTATGCCCTGCGAAACTATGTTGCCAGAAGGAAAAGGTTCTATATTGATAACGTGACAATATATGCAGCTCTGACACAATTCCAACGGCAGCGACTGATTCAGGAAGGTTATCCAGGTGACAGGATATGTGTTCTTCCCAATATGGCTGGTGTCAGTGAAATGAATGTATCTGCAGAATTAGGTAATTATGTTAGTTACATAGGGCGAGTCAGTCCGGAAAAGGGCATCTCGACCTTTATAGAGGCAGCACGATTGTGTTGTAATATTCAGTTCAAGATAGCGGGTTTGAATGTTCGTATGCCGGATGTATCAAGAGAAGCTTTAAGTAACCTCGAGTTTTGCGGACATTTGAAAGCAAATCAGTTAGATGAATTTTATCGCAATTCTCGTATTGTCATTTTGCCCAGCATTTGTTATGAGACATTTGGTCTAACTTTGGCTGAGGCAGCGTTGTGGGGCAAACCGGTAATATGTTCTCGAATCGGCGGATTACCAGAAATAGTGGAAGATGGTGTTACAGGATTATTGTTTCAGCCGGGCAACGCCCATGATTTGCAGGCGAAGGTGAGTTACCTGTGGGAAAGACCGGAACTTTGCGAAAAAATGGGCCAGGCCGGCAGGGAAAAGGCGCTATGTGAATATTCCGCCCAAAAATATTACAAAAGCTTGATGGCCACTTATGAAAAAGCCCTGCAATTAGCCCAGGCAAATTACAGACAAAATGTAGCTTAATCAACACATTTGGAGCAATATTAAAAATGGAAAACAAGAAGGTAATGATACTAAATTTACCAAGCACACCAGGAATAGACCTAAATAGGGACAATGCAGGGGGATATGGTGTCGGCCGATTAGTTAAAAGAAAAGATTATGGTCATTCCTCAGATGTAGTTTTTCCTGTATTCATGCCCTACCTTGCCACCAGAATAAGAAAAGAGGGTTATGACTTGTCAATATTAGATGCGCAAGTGATGAAACTAAACGTAGAAGAGGTTATCAGGAAAATAAAGAATACGCAACCTGCTTTCATTACCTCGATGATTTGCCTGCCATCGATGTACGGAGACATTCATTTATTAAATAAGATAAAAGAAAATTTCCCCAATATTTTCCTTATCGGTATGGGCGTAATTACAAGGTTCTTAGGCGAGGAAATCTTGACTAAAAGCAAGGTAGATTTTTTAGTAGATGGAGAATACCCCTTCTACTGTGAGCCTATAATAAAGTTAATCCGAGCCATTCAGGAAAAATCTACACAACCTGAAAAAGAAATTCCCGGACTGAGTTACAGAGAAAAGACAAATGGAAAGCTTCTGATAAAGCACAATCCACTTCAAAACCCACAAAACGGCCAAAACTTAGATGACCTGGATATACGGATCTATGATGAGTTTCCCATGCAGGCATACAAGCTTCGTATCTGTGAACCAGACGGTAAATTTCTGAATTATTTTCCAATCCTTTCTGGGAAGGGCTGTCCCTTCCCATGTATTTATTGCCCATATCCCATTGGCTTTGGAAGGAAGATTTTCTACAAATCCCCCAAAAAGCTTGTTGATGAGATGGAATACTTATCCAAAACATTTCACATTAATGCTTTCCTCTTCAGGGACCAGGTTTTCACCATGGATAGCGACAGGACCAGGCAGATTTGTGACCTGATTCGCGCCCGGGGACTTAAGGTAAACTGGCTGTTTGAAACGAGACCTGATAAAATTACCAGAAACTTATTGAGAGAAATAAAAGCTGCAGGCTGCAACAGGATTCATTTCGGCGTTGAGACAGGGGATGAAAAGCTATTAGAAAAAATAGGCAAGCCATACTTAAACAAGGAAACAGTAAAAGAAACCTTTAAAATCACGGCTGAAGAGGGGATTTATACAATGGCTCATGTCATAATAGGCTTGCCGGGAGAAAACATGGAAAGCCTGATTAATACATACGAGTTTCTGTTAGAGCTAAATCCTCATAGCGTGAATTGGAATCTCGTTACGCCTTACCCGGGGACCAAACTATTCGAGCTGGCAAAAATGAAAAACCTGATTTTAACGTATAACTGGGAGAAATACAATTCTCGTGATGTAGTAATGAGAACAGAACATCTTTCCGGAGAGCAATTAATACAGGCAACAAAAAAATTCTCGAGAA
>MHYD01000027.1:2760-3903 GCA_001824645.1 Planctomycetes bacterium RBG_13_46_10 | reverse complement strand
GGTATTGATTTTATGCCACTGCCATCGCTCATGAAAAACCTGGATGACATGGTTGATGATGGTGATTCGCATTATGTATGTTTTTGCGATTTGAAACTCTGGTCATCTGCCATGACAGATGAAAGTACATGCAATGTTTTGAACGAAGCTTCCATGGTGCTGCCCGATGGCATCTTTGTGACAGAATGGGCGCGATATAAAGGTCAAAAAGACTGCCGTCGATTACCAGGTCCTTTTGTTATGCTTGAATACTGTCGCCACAGTGTTAAAAAAGGTCATAGGCATTTCCTGTATGGTGGGCCTAAAGGTGTCGCAGATTTGCTCGCGGAGGACCTAAAGCAGCGGTTCCCAGGCATAAAAATAGCAGGTCATTACTCACCCCCGTTCAGACCATTGACGCCGAAAGAGGAAATAGAAGTCAAGAACAGAATTGAAGAAAGCAAGGCCGATGTTCTATGGGTCGGACTGGGCGCACCAAAACAGGAACGCTGGATGGCTGCTCACATCGGTCGAATTAATGTGCCTTTAATGTTGGGAGTCGGTGCGGCGTTCGATTTTCACAGCGGCAAGCGAAAACGAGCGCCTGAATTTGTGCAAAAAATTGGATTGGAATGGCTTTTTTGTACCTGTACTGGAGGAAGAAAGATATTCCTGAGAAATATGAAATATGTCTTCCTGATGGGTTATATTCTGCTCAAACAAATCAGTTTAAATAAACGACCTTTTTAGACAGATATAGGAGGTATTTTATATGTCGATTAATTGTAAAACATGTCACGGTCAGTTTGAGTGTCTTACAAGCAGCTCAACTGAAAACTTTATGAGCACAATAATGAAAGTGCACCAGAAGTTACGGAGTTACATTGTATGGCATCTCGAAAATATGGGATTACGAGGAACGTTAAAGCACGCACTCTTAAGAACAGGTCAAGCTTGCACCTCACACAAAAGCGAGTTGAAAACTATGACAGATAATAAAATAATGCCACCTGAACAAGATGTCCTAAATTTGGAGCCGGGTGAGCTTGTCGAGGTAAGACCCGTAGAAGAGATACTGGCACTGCTCGATAACAACAGAAAATATAAGGGCCTGCTGTGGATGACAGGCATGAGAAAGTTCTGCGGCAATAGGTACAGGGTGCT
>MHYD01000027.1:0-2748 GCA_001824645.1 Planctomycetes bacterium RBG_13_46_10 | reverse complement strand
AAAGATATTGCTTGAGAGTAACGGCGAGCTGAGAAAGATGAGAAATACCGTCCTTCTTGACGGCGTAATGTGCGATGGTGATGAATTCTCCGGGTGCAACAGGTCGTGCTTCCACTTCTGGCGGGAAGCATGGCTCAGGAGGATTTCTGAATCATAATCTGTCGTAATGAACCGCATACAGACCGTAGCGCATATTAGAATCTGAATAATTAAATTGTCAAATTAAACAGTATCGGAGGACAAACAATCAAATGACCGAGCAGGCCGAAAAAACCATATCTCAATTAGAGCTTATTGAAAGCATAGAGAATACGTGCGAGACATTAGATACTGATACGAGTATTCGTGACATAATCGTCAGGGACAGTGCCGGCGCAGGTTGCGCTGATTTTGTGAGGAGTATGCCGGCTGCAAAGTTATGTCACCTTCCTGAATGGACCAAAATGGTGGAGAGTGTGTTCGGCCATCGTGGTCACTACCTCGTAGCCTATGAAAACTGTACTATCTGCGGTGTTCTTCCATTGATGCAGATAAACAGCAGATTATTCGGCAATCGCATGATATCCCAGCCCTTCAGCGACTATGGAGGGCCACTTGCACAAACGCCCGCTGCTTTGGATGCACTTTATCAGTATGCTGTTGAGCTTGCTTTTCAACACGGGTGTGAGTCGATTGAATTCAGGAACACATCTGTTATACCCCATAATTTACACTTGCGTAATGACAAAATCTCCATGCTCTTGCCGCTGGCATCTGAGCCCGAAGAAGTCTGGAAAGGTCTCAGGTCGCAGATTCGCAACCGCATCCGTAAAGCCGAAAAGTCCGGCATCACTATTATCAACGGCCAGCTTGAGTTGCTGGATGAGTTCTATCGAATATGGACAATTCGTATGCATCAATTAGGCACCCCATGTTACCCGAAGAAACTATTCCGCGGCATCATGGAAACATTTGCAGATAACAGCAGGATTTTCCTTGCTGTTAAAGATGGTGTGACCATTGCTGTGTTGTTCATCTACACTTTCAACGGCTGCGTCCTCACCCGCTGGGGTTGTGCTTTGAGAGAGTACGACTCAATCGATCCAAATTATCTCCTGAACTGGTCGGCTATCGAGTTTTACTGCAGAAAGGCAATGACGTGTTTCGATTTCGGAAGAAGCACTATCGGCAGCGGCCAACATACATTCAAGGAGCGCTGGGGTGCCCAGCCAATACAACTGTTCTGGCAATACTGGACACGGCCCGGCAGCAAACTGCGCTTAACCAAACCCGATGACCCAAGGTATAGAAAAAAAGTTGCAATGTGGCAGAAGCTGCCTCTGTGGTTAACACGCATTATTGGACCCCGTATAAGCTGTAACCTGCCGTGAAAATACATATCTTTAACTAATTTTCCATTCAAAAGCACTTTTCTGCCCCTGTAGGCATGAATGGAGTTTGGAAAAATGCCCAAACCCAATGAACAAACGAATCACAAAGTCCCTTTGTGTCTGACTATTGATGTAGAAGACTGGTTCCATATATTAGACAGTCCCGCAGCACCGACTATTGAGCATTGGTCGAGTCTCGAGTCCCGCATAGAGAGAAATGTCGAGAAGCTGCTTGTACTGCTTGACGCTTTTTCCGCCAAGAGTACATTATTTTGGCTCGGCTGGCTGGCAGAACGGCATAAGAATTTAGTACGCAAGTGCCAGACCGCAGGCCATGAAATAGCCTGCCATGGTTATGCCCACATTTTGGCACATGAGGTTGGCGAGCAGGCATTTCGGAATGATGTCAATCGATCAAAGGCCATACTGGAGGACATAGTTAATGAGCCGATAAAAGGTTTCCGAGCGCCAGGCTTTAGTGTCACCAACAAAACTGCATGGGCGTTCGATGTGATTCGAGAAGCCGGCTTTCAGTATGACGCAAGTGTTTTTCCGGCATCACGGGGCCACGGAGGAATACCGAATGCAATTCTTGTTCCGCACTTTATTGAGACCCAGCACGGACACCTGCTCGAGATTCCATCGTCCATTGTCGAGGTCTTCGGTCGCAGGGCGTGTTTCTTTGGCGGGGGATATTTACGGCTGGCTTCCAAATCAATGATAAAGTGGGGACTGAACAGATTGTTGGAAGCAGGCCAGCCGCTGGTTGTCTATATCCATCCACGGGAGATTGATCCATACCAACCGCGTTTGCCGCTGTCTCTGAAAAGACGGTTCAAATGTTATGTACGGCTGAAAAGCACAATATCCAAGCTGGAATGGCTATGCCGGGATTACCAATTGTACACAATGCTCGAAATGGCTGAGAACTATATAAAATCACTCTATTATGAAGCACGAACCCTTCCAGTGATAAATCTTGGAGGCAATCACAGGATTACTTGGACGGATTCCGGCGAAGAAGTGAGGACTCCGGTTGGCCACCAATCCATCCGAGATAGGATTCTAAAAGTTGAAAAAGCAATGGCGACCTTCCTTAGCCCGGCCATTAATGAGCACGTAATCCTAAATGAACCGCAGCTTCAGCCCACCTATCGCTAAAATTTTGCCCACCGCTCTGCATTAGTCTAAACTTTTCTGAGAACTAATAAGAAAACTACTACTTTTCCCAAATCACCAATCACCAATCCACCAATTAACTGATTTTTCTGCAAAACTTGTCCTGAGCTTGTCGAAGGATTGGCTTTGTTTTTACAAATCTACAAAATTGTAGTTTTTTCTCTATTCACTTGTCACAAAAGAGCTTACGTTAATTTTA
>MHYD01000026.1:4889-5031 GCA_001824645.1 Planctomycetes bacterium RBG_13_46_10 | reverse complement strand
GCTTCAGCCTTAACCTCATCGTTGTCAACTCCCAGCGCATCGACCAGAACTTCCTGAACTTCCTGAAAAATCTCATCCCGACTCATTGCCATATTTTTATCTCCTGTTAGTTGCGTTTTTCGTCTGTCGGCCACGAAGCCCG
>MHYD01000026.1:4751-4879 GCA_001824645.1 Planctomycetes bacterium RBG_13_46_10 | reverse complement strand
ATTGTCCGAAGCCGGTAAAGCTACTGACGTTCTCTTCAAGCGTTTTCGCTTCAACCGTATATTCTATCCTGGCGCCCGGCGCCGCGAAACTCTTATATTTAACATTTCTTGCCTCTTCAAGCAATATC
>MHYD01000026.1:4054-4741 GCA_001824645.1 Planctomycetes bacterium RBG_13_46_10 | reverse complement strand
CAAAATTTTCCGCCTCCCGGACCAGCCAGGACGCCGACTCAATCAGCCCTTCGAGCAGCAGCACCCCCGGCAGCACCGGAAAAGTCGGAAAATGGTCCGACAAATACTCTTCAGCAAGAGAAACGCTCTTGACCGCCTTAATCATCTTGCCGCTTTCCAGCGAAACAACCTTGTCAATAAGTATGAACCTCATAGTCCCGGCTATTGTAGCTATATGCAGTCATTTTTCCAGACTTTTTTCGCTTTTTTGTGCTTTAAGTACACTTAACCGAACAAATTCAGGTTAGATACTTGATATACCATAAGATTAGGATAATCTTATGCCTGTGAAAGAGCTAAACATAAAGATGGACTATAAAAAAAGTTTCCTATGGGTATTGACCTTTATTACTACTTTCACTTTTATCAAAACTATCTATGGTCAGCCAATTTATTATACAAAGAACATATACTCAATACCGGATTTGACGCAAACCGACAAAAAGGCCAACTTTCCGGAAGGAGGAGGACAGTACTGCTTACCGGTTGCGATTTCCAATTCTTTTATGTGGTTTGATTCAAACGGATTTTCAAACCTTGTTCAAAATACGGGGGATTTGTTTTCTGACCAAGTAAAATTAGTAAATCTGCTCGCTTCAAAGTCATATATGAACACCAGCCTGAAATATGGAACAGGAACAACGAATC
>MHYD01000026.1:3881-4023 GCA_001824645.1 Planctomycetes bacterium RBG_13_46_10 | reverse complement strand
GCGCGGCTACGAAATCGAACAGATGGAATACCAAGGCTGGCGCAAACATCCAGAGGAAATCCCCTGGAGCAGTTCCATCCCCCAACTCGACTGGATTAAGCAAGGCATCTTAGGCAATGGCACAGTATGGATGAATGTAGGA
>MHYD01000026.1:3712-3828 GCA_001824645.1 Planctomycetes bacterium RBG_13_46_10 | reverse complement strand
GGTGACGTTAGCAGGTTATGGGAAAGATGAAAAAGGGCAAGTGGACCCTAATATTCTTATAATTCATGACCCATCCCCACGAGCAGGAATGAAGTTTTCCAATGAATTCGTCCTGG
>MHYD01000026.1:0-3685 GCA_001824645.1 Planctomycetes bacterium RBG_13_46_10 | reverse complement strand
CCGGCGATTGGGTTGGGCTTCCACGAAGTGCCGCCGGTTATTACAAATTTACTGAAGGTATGCACCTTAAACAAGGTGCAGATTTTGCCATACTCGACGGAGCAGTGGTCTTAAAACTGAAGGGACCAATACAAACTAACGGAGATCAACAATCGGCGCTTTCTGATAAATCGAAGCCCGAGTGGGAAAAAAGCATCATCGAGCACATCGGCAAAGGTTGTGTATCACGTGACAAACCCAAACCAGGTGAGTTTTCGCCAAATATGGATTTGTCAAAAGCTGAACGTATTGAAAACTTCGATATTCTATGGGAAGCAATCGATAAGTATTACTCTTTTTTCGAGCATAAAAAAATCGATTGGCAAGAGGTCAAATCACGCTATCGACCTAAAGTTGAAGCTGTCAGGACGACTAAGGAATTTTACAATCTGCTTTACCAATTCGTCAGAGAACTGAAAGATTTTCACTCCTGGATAGACAATTATGAAGAGGATTTGCCCCTTCCAGAATCCTCCCCTCAACTTTCGACACGTCTTATAGAAAGAAAAGCGGTCGTAACCGAAGTAGACAAGGATTCGGAAGCGTACAAAGAAGGTATCCGCCGCGGATCAATTATCCTTGAGGTTAGTGGATTAAAGGCAGAGGAAAAAGTCGAAAGTCTTAGGCCTCAGATTCGCATGTATTCATCTGAGCGAGCCTTTCTGGAAAATGCTTATCGGCAGATTCTGCATGGAAAGAAAGGAAGCGAGGTTAAACTGAGATTTCTGCCGCAAGACGGAAGACAGGCGAAAACAGCAGTACTTACGCGGGTTCAGTCAAAAAGTGAGCAACCCAAAGAACCTAACTTCCGGGTTGATAAGGGTAATTTCATCTGGTACGGAACCCACCCGTCCGGTCTCGGTTACATTCGCATACTTTCTTTCAATGGCCGATTGGAAATTGCTGATGAGTTCGACCTCGCTCTTGAAAAGTTGAAGGACACGCCCGGGCTTATTATTGACATTCGTGAAAACACGGGCGGCTTCGGTACCGCACAGAAAAGGATTATCGGCAGATTCATCACACAAAGGGCCAAGGTCGACATCGCATACACAAAGAACGGCGCAGACCATAAAGATTTCAAAAAAGAAGAAACTTACTTTGTTCCTACAGGCGACTGGCAGTATACAAGGCCAATTGCGCTGCTGATGAATGCAATAACCGGCAGCGCTTGCGATTTATTTGCCTGCCGTATGATAAGCACGGGCAAACCTGTTACTATCGGCGCTACCACCGGCGGCAATCTTACGGGCCAAGGCGTGTATGTTGTCCTGCCCTGTAACCTCGTTGTGCGAGTTTCCAATGGTTATATCTGTGATGCGAGCGGCCGAATAATAGAGGAAAATGGAAACGTGCCTCAAATACCTATTGAACCGACAATTGATGATATAGTCAACGGAACCGACCCAGCTCTTATGCAGGCCGTTCAAACACTGCGACAGGTGCGTTAAAGACAGAAGGAATTCGCAAACGGTCTTTTGCTAATGACGGCTTACTTTTAATATTTGAAATTCCGAAACCTATTGGATATAATTTCTCATCTATGGAAGCGCGCAGCGCAAAAATTACCGATGCCAAAGCTATTTATTCTCTGATTAATTATTACGCGGAGCAGGACAAGATGCTGTTCCGGTCAATGGCTGATATTTACGAAAACCTGCAATCATTCATCGTCGCCGAACTAAACGGCAGCGTTGCGGGCTGCTGCGCCCTGCAGGTTATCTGGTCGGACCTGGCAGAGATAAAATCATTGGCGGTCAATGAGGCAAATTTTAATAAGGGCATCGGCAGACTGCTTGTGAACGCAGCCCTTGAAAGGGCAGCTCAGCTTGGCGTACCGCAAGTTGTTGCCCTTACATTATATCCTGACTTTTTCAAAAAAGCGGGGTTTGAAGAAATTCAAATGGATAAATTGCCTATGAAGGTCTGGAGCGATTGTGCCAAATGCTCAAAACAGCAAAAATGTGATGAAATAGCCGTAATTAAGACCATATCGCCCGTCTCGTGACATAAGGCGGCATATCGTAAGTAAAATTTACCCTACCTGTCTTCTTTGAAACAGCGCTACCGCAGCCAAAAGTATGGCTGTCGTGTAGCAAACCGTGTATGTTGCGCTTATTAAGATATACTTTAAGGGAACGACGATTTCACTGCCTTCGCCGCTTTCATAAATGGCATCACTTATCCAGAAAATCTGCAAGTTCGGTACCAGGAACCTGCCTATCTGAGCCCATAATTGCGTATCTGCGAACCTGCCGAATGTGTAATCGCTTATAAGGCCTAACAAGAAAATCCCGATACAGGCCGACAGCGTTACCACAATATTAAATCTGGCCGAAAATGCCACCGCCAAGGCCACGATTATAATTGCAGCGAACAGCAACAATACCGCCCCATAAACATCCAGCGCGTTTATGCCGTTATTTTTCGGGTTAAACTGCCAGTTCCGGTCTATAAAAAACAAAAACACCATGCCGAAAGTGGCAAATACACCAAGCAGCACAATGGCTGTAGACGAAAACTTCCAGTCATAAACATAGTTAAAAAAAGCACTTAGCAAAAACGCCGCCGCAACCGCAATTGCCGCTGCGGTTATCACCGGCCAGTCGTGCGTATCATTTACCGATTCCAATACACCATGCCTGATTGCCATTAACAAGGCAATCGTGCAGATATAATGTGCAAGAACCACTGCAGCAGCTACCCCCAAAAACTTGGCAATAATGAATATAGGACGTTGCACCGGCTTAGTAAGGACGGTAGTAACCGTTTTATTTTCGATTTCCTCGGCTACAGCCCCGGATGCTGAAAAGATTGCTATGAACAAACTGGCCAAAAACAGCGTAGATAACCCTAATTCTCTCAAGAGCTTATTGTCTTCGTCCATTGCGTACATAGTCAGGGACGGACTTATGAAGAATAAAAGCAGGGCGGTGACGATTATTACGGCATAGACTGGCTGTCTAAGCGTTTCTGTAAAGGTATTTTTCGCTATTGTAAATAATTTCTTATGCATTGTTTGTTACTTGTGCTACTTGCGGCTTACCTGTTTTCAGCCGCTCTTATATACACTAACAACTGCTGAGGCACAATTTTTTAAGTAACAACTTTTTTACAATTGTCTCTATACTAAATGAGTAATATTTATTATCATATTACACAACTTCTAACTTGTAAAGAACTTGTGTGCACGAAGTATATACCGTATTTTATGTTTTTTGTTCGAAGCACAAAACCGGGATAAACAATGACAATATCGTCTAAACGCGCTGAATACGTAGCCGAGGCGTCCCTTATTCTGAGTATTGTATCTTTCGGTACCGTCTTTTTTGTAGGCCGATGGAGCGGGTTCTTCGCGCTTTCTGCTGTCAGCTGGCTCATACTCTTAGCGGCTCTGATTTGGTTCGTTCTTGCCATTCAGTTTCATCAAAGGGCGCTGGCGGAGCAGGAAAAGCTCGATATGAGCCAACTGGCTGAAAGCAAGCAGGACTCCACAATATTCCGCGCGGAAGGAGAACGGGCCGTTTTATTTGCTATCGCTCAGCGCCGGCTCGAGCTGCTCGAAAAATGGTTCATCCCAATATTCTCTGTAATTATAGCTGTTTATCAGACGGCCATTGGACTGTACTTATTGAAAGCTGTTAAA
>MHYD01000025.1:8836-23528 GCA_001824645.1 Planctomycetes bacterium RBG_13_46_10 | reverse complement strand
CCCCGCATTGTGCACCTCCTGTCTTTTAGAGTTTTATCATGCCGATACTCTAATTGCAACTGGCACAGTTTTTGGGGGTAAGGTCAGGATCATGCTTAAAAATCTCATACTCCAATTTTGGTCTTTTTAGTTCTATCAAATCTAGAAAGCCATCTATCGACTCCATCAACAGATCGCACTCACTAAATAACGCTATTCTTCGTGCATCATATTTTTTTATATATTCAACGCCAAAAACCCATAAGTTCTTATCAATCCATTTGTGGAATATTTTTTCAGGCTGTTCGGCTTTATAAGACTCTAGGTTGCCGTATGCCCCAATTTCGTCAACGATATTACTGTTTTCTTCTAATGCTAAAAGTTGTATTAGATTTTCAAGCTCTGTTTGATAAAACTTTTGTTTGTGAGCAGCTGCTAATTTATCGGCAAGGCCTGGATCTGAATTACTAACCAAATTCCAAAAGTCGTCAGAATATCCCATAGTTAAAATTTGCTCTAAAACTTCTTTTATATTTTTATCATCAATCAATAAAACCTTAGCTTTATCTGCTACTATATATTCTTTCGTGCCGTATTGAACACCATCTTTTGAGATCAATTTTCTTTTATCAACTTCCTCAAGCAATTTTTTCAATTGTTGGGTTCCCAATTCAATATGAACACCCTCATAAAGTTTTAATTCTCTAAAGTCTTTTTCTGATATTTTCTCCCAGTTTTCATTTCTGACTTTCTTAAACCTTATTAAATTACCTCTTACGCCACCGGGATGGATTTGAGGGAAAAAGACCAGCGCAGTATCAGATGTTTGTTCCAACAAAACACCATTTGTTTTTACAAAGTCTTTCCCGACCGATATGGTTTTAATAATGTCTGCCATTTGTTTAGCACCTCATACTATTGGATTTGCTTAAAAATGCTGCTCAAAATAGATTCGCTTTCCTTATCCAGCGCCTTCATCTCGTCCAGTATCGCCTGCGGTTCTCGGAGCGCCGTTTCGTCCTTTTTATGCGGGTTTTTCACCGACAGGTCGAATGTGGTTTTATCCACATCGGCCACATTCACCGACCAGGAGTTTTCCGAATCTTCTTTTTTCTTCTGCAATTTTACAAAATCCGCCAGGTCGTTTTCATTGAGCGGATTGGTCTTGCCTAAATTCCTGTCTAAATTTAGCTGATAAAACCAGACCTTGCGCGTGGGCGCCCCTTTTTCAAAAAACAGCACCACGGTTTTAACACCTGCTCCCGAGAATATCCCGCCCGGCAAATCCAGAACCGTATGCAGATTACAGCTTTCCAAAAGCATCTTTCTAAGCGATACAGATGCGTTATCCGTATTGGAAAGAAATGTATTTTTTATTATTACGCCTGCTTTTCCGCCTGCCTTTAGGATTTTAATAAAATGCTGAAGAAACAAAAATGCCGTTTCGCTCGTTTTTATGGGAAAGTTCTGCTGTACTTCCGAACGTTCCTTGCCGCCAAATGGCGGATTGGCTAAAACGATATCGAATCGGTTACGTTCCTGAATATCAGCAAGGTTCTCGGCCAGCGTATTTGTATGAACAATATTTGGAGCTTCGATACCGTGCAGAATCATATTCATAATACCGATTATATAGGCCAATGATTTCTTTTCCTTGCCGAAGAAGGTGTCCTTTTGCAGAATCTTAGCATCTTTGGTGGTAAGGTCTTTGCTGGTTTTAAGATATTCGAAAGACTCACATAAAAAGCCCGCCGAACCAACTGCACCGTCATAAATCTTATTGCCGATAATCGGCACAACCACTTTTACAATCGTCTTTATAAGTGGCCTCGGCGTATAATATTCTCCGCCATTCCTGCCTGCGTTGCCCATATTTTTAATTTTATCTTCATAGAGATGCGACATCTCATGTTTTTCAGTATTGGAACGAAAGCGAAGTTCATCAACTAAATTGACGACTTCGCGCATAGTATAGCCGCTTTGAATTTTATTTTTCAGTTCGCTGAATATCTCTCCTATTTTATATTCGATTGTTGTTGCGCTTTCAGCCGATGTCTTGAACTTTTTCAGATATGGAAAAAGTTTATGGTCAACAAAGTCTTTCAGGTCATCTCCGGTTAGCGCTTTATGATGGTCTATCCTTCCTTCTTTATCTTTGGGAGCTGCCCACACATTCCAGCGGTATTCAGGGCTGATAATAGTTGTATAAGATTTGCCCGCAAGTTCAGCAGCCATTTTTTTATCTTTCTCGAAATCATCAAGATATTTGAGAAAGAGAATCCACGAGGTTTGTTCTACGTAGTCCAGTTCGCTTGAGCATCCTGCGTCTTTCCAAAGAACGTCGTCTATATTCTTGAATGTCTGTTCAAACAAGGCAATTTCTCCGCTATCTGGCTATTTCCTTAAATATCTCTGTATTATATCGGCAACTCAAAAAGTTTATATTAGCCTTAATAATAAGAAAAACAATCAGATTTTATGCGATAAAAATGCAGAGAGATGGTGGAGATTGGTAATTTGTAAGATTGTAAGCGTTAAACATTCAGGCCGGAGACGACTGTTTCGAAAACCATCGTGTTATCAACAACGCCCTGGATACTGCAAGTGTATTTTCTCCGCTTGAACTTTGTGATATGACCGAGCAGATATAATCTCCTTCCCGGCTCGACAGGAACACGAAATTTGGTGGAATCGATGCCGGCAAATCCAATAAAGCCTTCGACGTCGTAAATTTGTTTTACAAAGAAGCTGGAAAGCTGGGCCGCAGCCTCGACCATTATCACCGCAGGCATCAACGGCCGGCCCGGAATATGGCCGCGAACCCAGAACTCGTCCTCGGTTACGTCTTTATAGCCAAGAATAAGATATTTGTCCTTGTCGTACCACAAAACGCCGTCAAGCTGCTGCATCTCGAAGCGTTGCGGATTCATTTTGCAAATCGCTTCTTTGTCAAAAAGAGGTTCGCCTGTAAGGTCTATTTGTGATAGATCAAATAATAGTGGCGGCGGCATTATTGTTCTCTAATTATGCGCAATGAAAACAGAAACTTCCCGCCCCTTCCGGCATGGATTCGACCCTTCGACTATGCTCAGGGCAGGCAAGCTCACCATTTATGGTTTCGACCCTTCGACCGGCTCGCCACAAGTGCGCTCCCTACTTCGCCCCAAACGACAGGCTTCCGACTCCGCTACGCCGGACAAGTCGCAGGACGAGCAGGCTAACCACAGGATGTTAAACCAGTTTATGGCTTAACCCATTTGAATCAGGCCGAAATATGCACAGCAGAGGCCGTTTCTTCTTCAGCTTATGCTGCTTTACGGTACCGTCCTTATTTCAAGGACGCGGTTGCGAACAGTCTGTGAAGCCTGCTTGATTTTCTGCATTTGCTTACGAACGCGAGTGCCCGCCGCTTTGTTTCCGCCCTCAGCCTTGCTAATGTCGGCTTCAATTTCATTTACTAATGTTTTCAGAGTTTCATATTCTTGCATTCAAATTATCCTCCACATAGGTATACGCCATAGGCGTACAGGTTAGAGTTGTCAGAAATTTAACGAGTTTACAAAGTCTTGTCAAAGAAAAACGTTTTTTTTACTAAAAAAAACGATATTTATTTCTGGGGTTAATTGGCAAGTTTTTTAGTTAATTCTGCAATTCTTTGGCCCCGGCGTATGCACTGTTGCCTGACTCTTTCATCGGGCTTGCCAATAGAAACGGGGCCGTAGTGGTCGCCCTGCGGGTCGCCCTGGACAATCATGCCGGCGATGAGCATCACTTCGATTATGCCCATAATCGTGGTTTCGTTGCCGCCACCGATATTTGCCGCACTTGAAAATGCGCCGCCGATTTTACCATTTAAGGTGCCGTGCCTGTTTACCAGGTCATCTATGAGCGTTTTTATAGGACCAGCCATGTGGCCATAATATGTTGGTGAGCCTATAACGATTGCATCGTAGCCGGGCAAATCATCGGCTTTAACTTTTTCGACCGATTTACATTCTGTTTTCAAACCGGCATCGTTCATCGCCTTGGCTATTATCTCAGCCATCTCTTTAGTATTACCGCTTCTTGAGTAGTACACTACAATGCCCTTCGCCATTCTAAGCCCTTTCTTTTTCAAATTGATATTTTTTAGCAGGATTACAGTTAAAAATAAAAATTGATTTTTTTATATTTTATTTGTGTTCCGGATTCACCGGATTTTCTCACCGACGGTTTTTCTGCGGGTTATAATTATCTTCTCAGGTACGAAAGCTTTTCCGGAAGAGAGATATTGTTGCCGAGGCTGTCTTCGCCATAGCCGGCTTCTGCAAGCAGCTTTATATCGGCCAGGACCCGCTTGTCGCCTATAAATGTCACTGTCATGTCGGTGTTAATATCTATTTTACCCAAAGCCAAAAGCTGGGCCACCTCATCTATGACCTTTTCGAGCAACGTACCTTCAGCCCGTATGGGGATGTCTGAAATTTGAAGGGGTTGTTCGTATAAGATTAGCTTGCTTTCCTTGGCAAGTGTTGAAATAGTGTCATGAATAATGGTTTTGAGGTCTTTCCCTGTTGCCCATTGGGGGACGAGCTTAAGCCTAATAATTTCAGCAGCTACAAACTTTCGTTTTTGAGCATTTATCTTTTCGTTGACACGGAACAATTCAAGGGCCGAGCCGGCGTCATAGCGCTCTTCGTCCAGTTGCATATAGACTTCGCTGCCGTAATGCAGGGCGAGTTTTGAAATCAGAGTGGCAGGTCTGACATGAAATCCGCGGTATGGCGGGACACAGACCTCAATCTGACTTATTTCGGCATATCGCTTTAACATCTGACGACATAGATTTTCTGCACAGTCGATGTAAAGACTAATGTAGGTAATGGAGTAGTTCATCAGTACGAACAACAGGTCATTAGGCTGTAGCAATAGTTCCTGTGGGCTTTTTACTTCACAGGGTTTTTTATTTAAATGCCTTTCATAATAATGAGCAAATGACGTAGCTGTTCTTAAAAGGTGGAAGACGACGCTTATATGGCCTCTCAAGACAAGCAAGTCTGTATCTTGCTGCTCGGCTTCTGAGCCTGCGACATATGTATCATATTGTGATTGCAGATTGTGGAATCGAAGCTCAAGTGTTCGCAGGCTTTCCTCGGTAATAGAGTTTTCAATGTAAGAAGGATACTCGTGTGGTTTTGCCTTGGTGGCAGAGCGGACATCCTTACTGCCGGCGGCGAGATTTAAAAATGCGGTAGCTAACATAGTTACCATTTCAGAGACGGTCTCGGCTCTGCGTGCTTTACAGTCACGCGGCAGACGGGCCGGCGGCATCTCTTCGGAATGAAATGGCTCGCTTTCAGTCTCTGAGGGAACAGGCAGGTTAAGCCTGCAAGCCATGCTTAACAAATGTTTAGCTGTTTTTGTCAGCACTTCACCGGTAAAGTCGAGTGTTTGTTGTGTGGCCTTGGCAAAATCTCCTCCGACGGGTAACAGCCGATAGGCCGGTACAGCATGACGAATATGCAGCAGCTCATAGCCTACGTTTGAAAAAAGCTTTGTTGCGGCGATAAGAGACCTGAAGGGGCACCATTTGCAATTATTACGTGCGTCATAAGCATCAAGAAGCTCTTCAATCTGTAAGGATTGTGAGAAAAATTCACCTAAAAATGAACGTATAAGAAATTCACTGTTTGAGCTGCAGCTTGATAAGTAGTTTGCAAGACTGAGGAGTCTTTTCGCTCGTTGTGCAATTAATTCATGAAAATCATCATCTGAAACTTTTACTGGACGCATATAAACGCCTGTGACATTTCACGATAAAGCCGATGTTACAGATTAAAGAACATTTATTTTTCTTCGGATTCTTTGCTCTTTAAGGGGATTATTTCCATCGTAAAGTTTTGTGGAATATCAAACTTAAATATCTTTTCATCTATTTTTTTATTAACCGCAGGTTTGAGAAATTTTATCTCATAGATATCATCTTCGGTTGTAATGGCGATGATTTTGACAGGCAGATCTGATTTCTTGTCGACCCAAAAATCAATGGATGTGTAATCATCTTTGTAAATGGAATCCGGCTTGATTTTTAGATGCAGATGAAAGGATGTTTTCGGTTCATCCTTTTCATATCCTTCGGCCTGCGTTGAATCGGCTGAGCTCGTCAGGGTCTGGACTGGCTGAACCAGGTTTATTTCGAACTGCTTTTTTAATTCTTCGATCTTGGTAAAACCTATTATAGGGAACTCTCTGCTGGCCAGTTCGAAAGGGTCTGCCGGCTTGTTTGGTTCGGTTAATTGGCGACGTTCAGTTTTTTTGACTTGATAGTCAATACGTGTAAGCCAGATACCGTCGAAGATAAAGTGCTCGGGATATTTTTGCTCTTTTTCATCATCCTGTTTGAGTGTTTGGAAGTTTACCCGCAGCATCGATTTATCATCGAATTTTTGATAGTATAAAGCTCCCTTCCTAAGTGTTTGCGATTCGAGCAGTGGCTGCTTGAATTTATACTCAAGCTCTGACTGGTAAGATATTATATTTGTGGTTTTTTGTTTTAATCTTGTCAGGATTGTATCAACCGAATTAGCGTCCTTTTCCTGGGATTGACCGTCCGATAAATTTGCAATACCTGTATTTCCCTGTATGGAGCAAGCTGTTGCTGATAACAAGAGAAAAATTATCATAACTATATTTTTATCTGTGCTCATAGGTATATTCACCAAAACACTAAGTTCCCGCTGAAAGTGTTATTTTGTTTTTATGTTATTATATTCAATAATTGTAATATCTCACCAATTTTTTCGATACGAAAATCTGCATATCGGGCAAATTCATCAGCTTTTTTATGATTGGCTAAAAGAACCGCAGTGGCACCAGCAGCTTTTGCAGACATTACATCGAAAAGATAATCACCTACTACAAGCGTTTCTTCAGGTTTTACCCCAAGCTGCCGGCATATTTGCAGCACACCGAAAGCGTCCGGCTTGACCGGTCCATCTTCTCTGTCAACTATAGTATCGAATTTCAAGCTGTATTTATTGGCGATTGCCAGGGCATTTTGACGCCTGTTTCGCGTCAGAATGCCTATCTTAATACCGGCCTGGTGGATCGTATCAAGCGTTTGCTTGACACCAGGGTTAAGTTTTGATTCTGTAACAGCCTTTTCCTCGTGAAAATGCAGTATTTTTTCAGCTTGTTGACGTTGTTCGGGTGCCATATTCTCCATAGATTCAAGTACCGGCCCTGACTCTTTTGTTAAACCCATCTCCTCGCGAATGAGGTCAAAATCAAAATAGGGTTGTGTTATCGTTCCATCCAAGTCGAAAATCACGGTTTTTATCGACATATCCTGCAAAAATTCGAATATCGAAATCCGAAGCCCAAAACAATTTCCAAATATAAATGTTCAAATGACAAAAACGTTTGGGATTTTAAATTTTTGTTATTTGAATTTGATTAGGATTTCGAAATTCGGATTTCGTATTTAATCTGTTATCAATTAAGTTTCTATTTTGCCTTTTTTCTCAGCAATTCTATAAAATATCGCCCGGCCTGGCCGAAAATCTTTCCTTTACGAATGATTATTCCCGTAGGTCTGGTAAAGTTTTCGTTGGTTATAGGTAATGCTTTTATTGTGCCGCTGTCAACCTCTTGACGTATCACTATCTGCGGCACTATACTTATACCAGCGTTTATTTCCACCGCCCGTTTAATGGTTTCAATATTATCGAATTCCATTACCGGGCGAACAACCACATTATAACGCTCCAAAATATTATCTATCCATGTCCGAGTCGGTGTGTTCTTTTCAAATGCGATAAAGTTTTCAAATTGGAGGTGGTGGATATCAATCTGTGATTTTTGTGCTAATGGATGTTTCGGACTGCAGGCCAAAACCATCGGCTCATCTTCAAGCTCGTATACCTCCAGCCTTTTGTCTCGTTTGGGTATAGCTACAAAGCCAATGTCGCTTTCACCATTCAGAACCATCTCGTAAACTCTTTCAGGACTACGGTATTCAACATGAACATTGACATTAGGATAGCTGACCATAAATCTTTTTATGTATTCAGGAAGGGTGTGCATGCCAATACTGAAAATTGCGGCAACGTTTATTCTGTCACCTGCAGATGATTTCATGGCATTCAATTCACTTTTTAAGGATTCATACCGTTCAAGAATATCTTTGGATGCCTGGTAAAGCAATTGCCCCGCCTTTGTGAGCTCGATAGGCCTTTTTTTCCTGTCCAGCAACTGGCATTTAAACATAAGTTCTATTTGGGCAAGCTGTTGCGACACTGCCGATTGGCTTAGAAAATGTTTTTCGGCGGTTTGTGAGAAACTGCGTAATTCAGCCAAATCATAGAATATTTTAAGTGTTTCTAAATGCATTATAAGTTTTTCTGATAATTTCTATCAAGATATTAAACTTGTCTAAATCGTGATTTATCCTATACTATTAATATTAGTGCCTATGTTATTAGTGATGCTAATAAGATGCAAGTAAAATTTTAAAATAGTAGGGAATAAAAGATGAATTTACAGCAACCCAATTCAAATGAAGTTACACAAACCGCGAACCGCTCCCGCAGCGTATCACCTGTTTCAGGTATTTGCACGCGTTGTATCGATGGCTGCCGGGGTAACTGTGAAGTTTTTAAATCTTCTTTTCGTGGCCGTGAGGTCATTTATCCTGGTCCGTTCGGCACTCTTACAGCCGGCGGTGACAAAAATTATCCTATCGATTACTCCCATCTTAATATACAGGGTTATGCTATGGGGGCCGAAGGATTGCCGAGCAGCCAGGTCGGCAATCCGGACAACACTCTGTTTCCGATGGTCAATACAGAAACGGCGTATGGTCGTGGGACCAAGGTCAAGATGCGTATGCCCATTTTCACTGGTGCTCTGGGTTCAACAGATATTGCCCGCAAGAACTGGGAGCACTTTGCAGCCGGTGCCAGTATTGCTGGTATCACCATAGTTTGTGGTGAGAATGTTTGTGGTATTGACCCCGGGCTTGAGCTGGATTCAAAAGGCAAAATAAAAAAAGCACCGAATATGGCTCAGCGTGTTGAACAATACCGCAGGTGGCACGAGGGCTATGGTGACATGATTGTTCAAATGAACGTCGAGGACACACGCCTTGGTGTGGCGGAGTATGTCATTGGAGAGTTAGGCGTTGAAAGTATTGAGCTTAAATGGGGACAAGGCGCAAAATGTATAGGCGGCGAAATTCAGGTAGATTCACTTGAACGCGCCCTTGAGCTGCAGAAAAGAGGCTACCTGGTTACACCCGATCCTTCCAATGAGGCTCACCAGGCGGCTTTTAAAGACGGTGCCTTGAAACATTTTGAAAGACATTCTCGTCTGGGCTTTGTTGACCAGGAAGGTTTTATGAAGGAGGTTGAGCGAGTACGTAAGCTCGGGGCCAAGCGTGTGACATTAAAGACAGGTGCTTATCCGATGAGAGAGCTGGCGATGGCGATTAAATGGTCGTCCGATGCTAAATTAGACCTGCTGACCGTTGACGGGGCGCCGGGTGGAACCGGGATGAGCCCCTGGCGCATGATGGAAGAATGGGGAGTCCCAACATTCTATCTGCAGTCTATGACTTATCAGCTTTGTCAAAAGCTGGCGGCTAAGAGAGCTTTCGTGCCGGATATTGCTATCGCGGGTGGTTTCAGCACAGAAGACCATATCTTCAAAGTACTGGCCATGGGTGCACCTTTTGTAAAAGCCATCTGTATGGGCCGTGCGCTGATGATTCCCGGCATGGTTGGCAAGAATATCGGTTTATGGCTGCAGGAAGGAGCCAACGCTCTTCCAAATACAATCAGTCAATTCGGCACTAAGGTAGAGGAAATCTTTATTTGCTATGAGGACCTTGTCGCAAAATACGGCAGAGACACCGTAAAGCAGATGCCTCTTGGGGCCATTGGACTTTATACCTTTGTTGATAAGCTCAAAGTCGGTTTACAGCAAATGATGGCGGGTAGCAGGAACTTTAGAGTTTCAACAATCAGCAGAAACGACCTTATGGCTTTAACGCCGGAAGCTGCTACTGTCTCTGGAATTCCTTATATTATGGACGCATACAGAGAAGAAGCCGAGGCTATTATAAACGACTAAGAGGTGTCGGAGATCAGTGGTCAGCAGTCCCTGATCTCTGAAAACCGAATCCCGAATCCATTGTCTGTAGATACCTCATTTAGGGCTGCTAAGGCGGCGATAGAGCAGGAATGACGTATCACCATAGAGGGAAGCCGGGAAATCGTCAATAATTCTTTCGTTAGCTGTGGGTACTATCGCCGGGGTATCATTTGGGAACAGTGAAATAGTACTGCAGGCCGGACATTATCATGTGAATGCCGATTGCAGCGATGAACAGGCACATTACTTTTGAAAATACCGTGCAAACCATCCTGCCAAGGAATTTATGGATAGGCTCAATAAACCGCATTATGAGCCAGAGTATTCCAAAAACTACCGCGATTGCAACTATCGCTTTTGCCGGGCCGGAACTTTTCAGCGTGGTTAAGCTGGTTACCATTGCACCCGGCCCCGCCAGAAGAGGACAGGCCAGCGGGACACAGCCAATCTCATAGGGACTAAAAGTTCCTGTAACCATTACCGACCGACGCAGTGAACCTATTATAAGATGGTCAATGGCGATAATCAGCAGCAATATTCCGCCGGCAAGCTGCAAGTCAGCAAAGTGGATGTGGAAGATTCGGCTCAGAATTGCATCACCGGCAAATGAAATAACCAAAAGAATAAGCACGCCGACAATTATCGCGGTATTGAATGCTTTTTGACTTTGTCCCTTGGGTATGTGCTCGGCAATACCCGTAAGTATAGGGATATTGCCTACAGGGTCGACAATCGCAAACAATGCCAAGATTGCTTCGATGTAAGACATAATATCATAATCGGCAAATTCAGGAGTGAAACTGCAATTGATTTTAAAACTGCCCCCATGGAAACTAAAAACTCAAATCTTGGTCCTCGATGTGCCTACAAATGATTGCTCATCTTATTGACGAAATCTTCTCCATTAGCTCCTGGTGAAAACATCCTTCGAAAACGCCTTCGACAGGCCCCGTCATCTGGAGACTGTAGTCTTTGCCGATTTCAACAAGCAATGTTCCGCCGGGCATTTTCACATTAATGGTTCTGTCCACGAATCCCAGCTTGTGGGCCGCTGCTGCTGCCGCGCATGAGCTGCTGCCGGAGGCCAAGGTATATCCTGCACCTCTTTCCCAAATCCTTATCTCGATATTATTTCTGTCAATAACCTTTAGAAGCTGCATATTGATTCGATTCGGAAACATCTTGTGATTTTCAACAAAAGGCCCGAGCTGCCTGGTTTTTTCCTCGCTCACCTCTGTCATTGGAATCACACAGTGCGGATTGCCGATAGATAAACATGTCACTTTGTACTTGGTTTTATTTATATCAAGCTCTTCGTTGACTACTTCTCTTTTTTTGCCTGAAACTGGTATTTCTGTGCTTATGAAGGTAACTTTCCCCATACCGATATTTATTAAATTTGCCGTGTCGTCTTTTATTTGGACTTCAACAACCCCGCCTAATGTTTTGATATTGAAGTTCTTTTTATCGACATATTTATTTTCAAATAGATATTTAGCGAATATCCGCAGGCCGTTACCGCTTTTTTCGGCCTCGCTGCCATCAGGGTTGAAAATCCGCAGCTCCGGGATGTCGCTGCTTTTAATCGGACCATACAATATACCATCCGAGCCAACGCCGAAGTTTCTGTCACAGATAAGACGAATAGACTGCGGCGTCAGCTTAATATCTTTGACGTTTGGGTCAATAACCAGATAATCGTTTCCAAGACCGTGATATTTTTTAAAATGCACTTCCATAATTCTGCTCCGAATTATTCACGATAGTTTCAACTCCATAAAAACAGCACCTTCAATTGGATTGTACGTATAGGGATATATCTCCTGAAATCCCAAAGTCGCGTACAACGATCTTGCAGCTTCCATTGATGGTACCGTATCCAATCGCATGCGAATATAACTGATTTTTCGAGCTTGTTCAATTATAGCTTCCGCCAGTGCTTTTCCGATTCCCAAACCTCTAAATTTTGGTTTTACATATAGCCTTTTCATTTCGCATATACTCTGACTGAATTGCTTCATCGCTACACAGCCGATGGCCTGACCTTCGACTTGAGCGAGCAGCAGACAATTGTCCGGCGGAGCATAGTGCTCATCCAAATTAGCCAACTCTTGTGCGAAGTCTTGAAACGATAAATCAAAACCTAAGGAATCAGCGTATTCGACAAAGAGGTCTTTGATTATTTCTAATTCCTCGTTTTTTTCAACCGCAAAAATTTGCAATAGAATTTATCCTTACTCAACAACATCAATTAGTTTTTTCTTCCTCTATCTTAAAAATTACCTTCGCTAATGGGTCAGGACACTGCCATTGGTCTAACAAGTCCAAAATACCTTCGCCTTTCTGGCTTTGGACAATCGCAGCCGAGATAGCCGGCAAGATGCTGCCAAGAGCAAAGATACATACACTCTGCCCCGGAGGAAGCTCCAATTTTGCGTTTCTCACATAGAACGTGTCACCTGGTTTGGAACGGCTGCACTCGCCTTCGGCTTTAACACAGGTTATTTTAAGGTTTTTAAATGACATTTTTGGATTCCTTCATTGCTACTTTACTGAACATGAGATTTACTCTAAAACAATTTTCCTTCAGCAATCATTATGACTTTTCCGCCGACGGATACATCAATATGATCGCTTTTTTCTTCCGCTCGCAGATAAAGCAGCGATGGCCTGCCTATTTCATGGCCTTGCTCTACCCGAATATCAATTTTACTTGTCCCGAAGTAGCGATGCTTGACAAGATAACCCGCCAGACAGCCGTTCCCACTTCCTGTGGCTGGGTCCTCAGGAACGCCATAGTAATCCCCAAAGACCCTGACTCTTAATGCATTCTCTCTACAGCTTGTTTGCGGGCAAAAAATAAGAATTGCTTTCGCCCACCTGTCATTAACCAGCTTAAAGTATTTGTCTTTAGCTATAATACTTCGTCCGACAGCATCCAGATTTTTGAGCGGAACTATAATGTGAGGCAACCCTGTCGAGACTTCTTCAATCGGGAATCGCTCGTCAATTTCGCTTCTTTCAAGACCCAGAATCTGCGCAATAACTCCAGCCTCAATATTCTGGCCAAAAACCGGCTCAATTTGCTTCATCCAAAGAAGCTCATTTCTGTTTTTTTCCCGTTCGAAAGTCACCGGAATCTGGCCGACCTTCAGATTAAGATTGATGGTCTCAATAGGCTGCTTAACAATCTCTTGGCGAATCACGAAGGCGGTTCCCAGCGTCGGATGCCCGGCAAATGGAACTTCTGCTGCAGGCGTGAATATTCGAACGTCATAGCCGCCTTCGCGAGGCTCCTCGCTCATAATAAAAGTTGTTTCCGAATAGTTCATCTCTTTAGTAATCTTCTGCATTTGGCTATCCGATAGAGCCGTTGCATCTCGGACTACAGCGAGCTGATTGCCTGCGTATTTTTCTTCAGCAAAAACGTCCACGATGTAAAAAATCAGTTTTCCCATTTAGTTTTTCTCCATCAGCTGCTTTTTGTTAAATCCCTTTCCATTCGGGCAGAGCTTGCGGCAATTATTGCAAAGATAGATTGTTTCACCTTTCTTTGTTCGTCCTTCACATTTCTCTCTACAGAGTTTTTGGTTTACACTTTTCCCATTAAGAGCTCCAGCCGGACAGTTTTTTATACAGATTTGACATTCGGCTGAGCAAAAGTCATAGTTTGCTAAATCGTCAGGCTCAAGAGATTTATTCAATAAGACTGCCCCAAGCGCAATGCGATTGCCAAAGGTTGCATTTGTAAGCAATGTATTTCTGCCGAGGATTCCTAATCCAGCCATATATCCGGCGTGACGCAGAGAAAGAAGGCCTTTACCTTCGCGTTTTTCTTCATCCCAGTATTCGTATGGTTCACTGGGCACGGGAACCGCAAGGACTCCATCTTCCTGCTCAAGCTGGCAGCAAAGTGTACAGATGAGGTTGATAACATTTCTTATCACAATGATACTGGCAACTGTATAGGGAATCGGGCTTTTAGACAGGAACGGCCCTTCAGGAAATTTCTTGGCGACAACAACCACGGATTTGGCGTCCGTATAAATATCTGTAGGCCTGAAACCAACAGGAGCCCTGTTGAAACGCTCTACCGGTGCGATTCCACACAAGTCAGCACCTAATTTCACAGCTATTTTCTTTACAGAATTAGCGTCAATCATTATTCCAGCTCTTCGGAATCCAGAATGCTCATAAAGGCTTCCTGGGGTATCTGTACCGAGCCGATACTCTTCATACGCTTCTTGCCTTCTTTTTGCTTTTTGAGCACCTTCATCTTTCGAGTGACATCACCGCCATAAAGTTTGGCGGTCACGTCTTTGCGATAAGCCTTGATGGTTTCCCTTGCGATAACCTTGGCCCCGATGGCCGCCTGGAGTGGAATTTCAAACTGATGTCGCGGGATTGACTTGCGAAGTCTGGTTATAAGTCTTCGGCCGCGGGCCTCGGCAGTGCTGCGATGAACAATCAGGGAAAGTGCGTCAACAACAACTTTATTAACAAGAACATCCAGCTTGACAAGGTCGCTCTTTTCGAAACCCATAAACTCGTAGTCCATCGTTGCATAGCCGTGACTTATGCC
>MHYD01000025.1:7679-8657 GCA_001824645.1 Planctomycetes bacterium RBG_13_46_10 | reverse complement strand
CGGGTGAATTGTGAGCAGCAAAAGAAAAACTTGCGTCATTAGGCGCCAATTTCTCAAACGCTGCCCGAAGTTCGGGATAGTCGGTATTATTGCCGGGATAGAAATCTGAAAATACCATCTGTATAGGCGGCTTATAGCCGGCGAGCGCCTTTAGAGCAGGCTTGGCATCATCGGTAATCGTATCTCCAATGGTGACATCAGCCAATACGCGGATATTGGCAATCACGTAGCCGACCTCGCCTGTGCCCATTTCATCTACAGGCTTCATTTTGGGTGTGAACTTGCCTAACTCAGTTATGGTATGTGTACTGTCATTGCTCATAAAGCGGATTTTCTGCCCGACTCTAAGGCTTCCTGCGAATACCCTGACATAGCATATTACGCCCCTATAATCATCACAGTGACTGTCGAAAATAAGCGCTGCTGTTTGTTCGCCTCTTCGGTCGGCAGGCGCCGGAAGAAGAGTGACTAATGCATCCAACAGCTCCGGAACACCCGTACCTTTCTTGGCACTGATGTAAAAACATTCGTTCTTCCTGATACCGATTGTGTGTTCGATTTCTTCTGCGACGATTTCGGGCCTTGCTGTCGGAAGGTCAATCTTGTTCACAACGCCGATAAGCTCCACATTGTTTTCAACAGCCAGATGTGCATTGGCAACCGTCTGGGCTTCCACGCCCTGAGTTGCATCAACCACCAAAAGCGCACCCTCACATGCCGCCAGGGCACGCGAAACTTCATAATGAAAATCCACGTGCCCGGGCGTATCAATAAGGTTTAGCATATACATTTTTCCTTCGTGCTCGTAGTTGAGGGTGACAGCGGAAGCTTTTATAGTGATACCGCGCTCGCGCTCAAGGTCCATATCATCGAGTATCTGGTCCTTTTTTTCGCGGTCGCTCACCGCCCCGGTAAGCTCCAGTATCCGGTCGGCCAGCGTGCTTTTGCCGTGGTCGATATGTGCTATTATCGAGAAAT
>MHYD01000025.1:6586-7560 GCA_001824645.1 Planctomycetes bacterium RBG_13_46_10 | reverse complement strand
ACAGGGTGCGATGAATTACACCACATTTCTGCATTTTGAAGCATAGCGGATTTGCCAGTTCGTCTTCAGCCATTTGTTGGATTGGGCTGTTCCTTTTGCTCAGTAATCGTTGTGCTTCTTTTGTTTAGTTGTTTCTTATAGTATTCTTCCAAGTCGTTTGGCGAGAGATAGTAATAGGGCAGTTCATGCAGAGAATCGACAGTGATGTAATCTTTATTGTATTTATTCATAATTGAATCTGATGTAAATATTTGTGGTAGATGTTCTAAATACCTGTCGATTGATCCAAACCGGTCAATCGGAAGGAAACCAATTTTGTTCTGAAGGTCTTTATTGACGACCGTTTGCAGGAAATTAATGTTAGTGCCTTTACAATATTTGATTATTTTTTTCTTGACCTCTTGCGATGTATTTACGCCAAATACAACGTTGGAAATGCAACTTAGGGATAATGGGAAGAGATGGAGACCATCCTTATCACGATGCGACGTTCTTGTAGTAGGAGGCCGATAGGTATCGCAGTCAGCAAGTTGTCGTACTATCCTGTATTCCCTCTCGTATTTCCAATGTTTAGTTTTTCTTAGGAAGATAGCATCCCTGATTCTATGGAAGGGAATCGAATTCCCTCCTCGATACAATCGATCCATATTTATCATATAATCTTTGACGTATCTGACCTTGTGTACTTTGAGGGTTACTCCTTCTAATAGTTGCAGTGTTGGTTTTTGTTTGTTAGGTATGTTGAATTCTATAAGAAATCCCCTGTGACCATTTGCATAATGACACCACATTTCGAAAGAAAACGGGTTGTCAGTAAGAGAAAGCATCCCAAACTGGTTTATTCTTGATTCTATCAGGTTTAAATGTTCCCAGTCGTGGATGCTCGGCATTATGATGCCCTGATATTTGTATCGCTTAAAGTTATTAGCTTCTGAGTCGAATCTGATAGCGGGGTTGAACTCCAAAGGATCGTT
>MHYD01000025.1:0-6536 GCA_001824645.1 Planctomycetes bacterium RBG_13_46_10 | reverse complement strand
CTACTACTTCGGGTGCATCTGATACGTACTTGAATAGTGTACTTAGTTGTCCCACCTCTATGTATAGAGGATTATCCATGATAGGTATCTCTGTTACACAACCCAATAATGCTTATATAGTCTATATAGAACGGGAAACATAGAATTCTTTTTTATATAACAAATTCCCGCTGCTTGTTCATATTATTTCCCACGCAATTTTTTGGTGGATTTCGGCGGCAAATAATTTTCTGCGGAAACAACGCGTTTGCCTGTTTTTTCTTCCAGCTCCAGCCTGGCTTTTTTGGCAATACCTCCACCTTTTTTGCCGGCTACTTTGTTTTCTTCCATCCCTGTGGCCTCGGTGCTTTCGGCAATCTGACGGGTTGAAAGTTCCGCAAGGGCGGTAAAGATTAGCTCCGCCTCGCTCATGTGGTCGCGTAAATTCTGCGTTTTTAAGCCCTTGATGCGCTTATGTTCTTTTACTGAAACATCGGCCCACTCCTGATGAATGATATTTGTGAGGATGGCAAACTCTTCGTCTTTTGTGATTTCGTGGTCTTTCCAGTAGTCGGTGAGCTTATTGCGGGTTTCCTGCCCCATCATTCTCTGCTGTATCCATTTTTGGCTGCGTCCGTGCTCTTGCCAGTTTTCCCGCGCTCTATCGAGCGATCTTGCCGGGTCGGCCATTTCCTGCATTCGCTCGTAACCGACTTTTGCAAGCCAGAGTTTAATCGGTTCGGCCTTAGGGCTTGGAACGGACTGAATCAGCCGCAACAGGGTTTCGACATTGGCAACATCGGTCAGATATTTCTTACCGTCAGCCGCTTCTAATTTCAGTCGGTGACAATTTGTCACCGACTCACTGCCTTCTTTGCCTAACCGCTCTTTTAGCTTGTTCCAATACTTTCTGGCGGTCTGATAATCAGGCTGCTGTATCAGAACCTGTACAATATCCACTACTGAGAAATACCAGGTTTCGGTTTCTTCATCGTACAGACGGCGTATTTTGTATCCTTCAAAAATTGCTAAATTGTTCTTCATTACAACCTCCTAATTGTATCCAAGTTTTCCGCAGACCATTCCTACTTGTATAAGAAGTTCCCAATGCTTCTTCAATCGTCTGCCGGACAGCAATGTTGACGGACTAAGGTATGATTCTCTGCTCCCGGCCTTAAAATATCAATATATCGTTAAACCGAGGAAGAAAACAAGCTTTTTGCGCAAATATATAAAAAAACAGCATTAATCTGCATTAATCAGTGTCTAAAAAATCCCATTCTAAACACTTGCAAAGTCGCACAAAATCGAATCAGCAATCCCAAGCGCCTGGCGCGTAAGGAAAATCCTGCCGCCGTCCTTCTCAATCAATCCCATTTTCTGATATGTCCGAATCGGTTCTGCAAAAAGCTGCATAGCATCAAAACCAGTTTTTGTTTTGAATTCCGCCAAATCAATCCCACACCGGCGACGCAGATTCAGCACCGCTGTCTCACACGCCCGTTCGACATCGCTGAGCGTTTCACTCGATTCGACCGTGCTAGCACCGCTTCTGACCGCTTCGGCATACTTGTTAATATCAGCATAATTTTTACTCCTTGTGCCCTGCAAGTACGAAGCTGCGCCGGGCCCAATCCCAATATAGGTGCCGTTAGCCCAGTAGTTAAGATTATGTCTGCACTGGAAAACATCCTTTGCGAAATTTGATATTTCGTACTGGTCAAGGCTGGCCTTTGCAAGCTCGTCAATAGTCAGTTCGTACATTGCCCTGTCGGTATCTTCATCTATAGGCTTTATCAGCCCAGCCGCCAAGTCCCTGCCAAGAGGAGTCTGGTCTTCGTAAGTAAGACTGTAAGCGCTTACATGGTCTATTGCCAGCTCGATTGCCGAGCGGAGATTGTGTTTCCATGAATCCAGACATGAGCCTGGGACAGCAAAAATCAAATCCAGACTGATATTGTCAAAACCGGCCATCCTGCCTTGTTGGACTGATTTGTGTATACAATCGACAGTATGGCTTCTGCCCAAAAATTCAAGCTCCTGCTGAATAAAAGACTGGGCTCCGATTGAAAGTCGATTGACCCCTGCTCCACGCAGCTCATTAAGCAGTGTCTTATCCACCTGGCCGGGATTTACCTCGACTGTGAACTCCTCTGCCACCGGGCACCGCAGTGTCAGTTGGTTAACCAACCCGAGCAGATTTTCCTGCGTAAGAACGCTTGGACTTCCACCGCCGATGTAAATGGTTTTTATGCTCTTGCCCAGCTCATATCGCTCCGTCTCGGCAATCATCGCGCTGACAACAGCACCTGCATCGTAATCAGCGATAGGCTCGGAGTAGAAGCTGCAGTAGCGGCACTTACTCCGGCAAAATGGAACGTGAACATATAAACCTGTGCCGTCTTGACAAGATTTTAAGCTGTGATTATCAGACATTTTCTCTGACCTGCCCTATTCTTTGAAGACGGTCTCCATTACCTCAAGGGCGAATCGTGCCGATACGGTAGCCGGGCCGCCGCCCATCTCCATTCCGACTTCTATCGCCTCAAGAACTTCGGCCATTGAGGCCCCAGCTTTAGCAGCCTGCTCAATATGCCACTGCATACATGATTCGCAGTTAATAACTACCGAGATGCCGACCGCGATAAGCTCCTTGGCCTTTTTAGATAAGACACCATCGGAGTAAGCAGCCTTTTCCATCTCCAGAAAAGATTTATAAACCTTCGATTTGAGAGACAATAATTTGTTGTGAGCTTTTTCTCTTTGCTTTGAAATTTCTTCCAGTCTGTTCATAAAAATAATCCTCATAATTCTCTGTACATAAACGCAACCGTAAATGGCAAATGGTCAAATTTCTTTGTACCTTTTTGTACGAAGCCGAATTTTTTATACCAATTCTTTAGTTTTCTATTTTTTGAAATTACGCCTATCTCCACTCTCTTTACGCCTGTTTTTCTTGCCTCGTCAAATATATGATTTACCAGTATTTTTCCACAGCCTTTTCTCCTGTATTCCGGCGGCACCGCGAGCCTTTCCAGATAACAAACATCCGGACTTGCTTTCTCAAGAGCCACACAGCCGCGGGCTTGACCATCTTGCTCCAAGATGAAATATCTTAGTCCTTTTTTAAAATCTTCTTCGAGCCGTTCTTTCGTATAAAACGCCGGGCTCTTCGGACAATTTTCAGCCGTGATCTTGAATTTCTCAGCCACGTCACGGAACGAGCTTCGAATAAGAGTCACTAAAATACTAATATCAGCTTCATTTGCTTGTTTTATCATCATTGTTACAACCTGCACCTACCATTAAATACCGATGACTTTGCTTCTGCGTTCCGTAAGAACGACGTCACGCCATTGTCCATTCATACAGCCGATTTTTTCTCTCGTGCCAACAATTCGGAAACCGCAAGCTTTTTGCAGGGCCAGGCTCGCCACATTTTCGGGGAAAGTGCCGGCTTGCAGCGTCCAGATACCAACTCTTTCCGATTCTTCTATTACCGCCTTCAGCAAGGCTTTACCTACACCTTGTCCCCTTGCCGATGATTTGACATACAGGCTTACTTCAGCTACACCTCTATATGCACATCTTTCAGAAACCGAACTAAGCGCAACCCAGCCGACAATTTTACCTTCTGATTTGGCTACGATCCTGCAATCGCGCAGGTGACTTTTGTCCCACTGTTTCCATTCGGGCGCTTCACTTTCAAAGGTTGCATTGCCTGTATCAATACCATCCTGGTAGATTTCCTTCACGGCAGGGGCGTCTTGGTCTTTCATTTTTTCCACTTTGAAATTCATAGTTACTCCCGCAGTTAGGATAAAGTCTTTTGCATTTTATAGTAGTCCAGCCTTTTGTTATTTTCTACCTCTACAAAAGTTTCTTCTAAAAGGACGTAGCCCAATAATTCATAAAACCTTTTTGATGGAAGCGATGCATCCAATTTGAGGACTTCAATTCCGGCGGAGACAGCCTTTTGCTCAAGCCGGCGCATAATGAGCTTGCCGACTCCTCGTTTCTGAAACGCAGGATTAACAAAAACCCTCATAATTTCATCACCAACTATTGTGCCTGTCCCGATTATCTGGTTGTTTTTCTCAACAACAATTGTGTACCCTTCTTTTGCATTTTTGAGAATCTTCTCGTCGCAGTGCCAGTCCTTAAAGAATTTCACGGCTTCAGCGCAATAAATGCCAGAATAGCAGGCGTCAATTGTCTTATAAATCAATTCTCTTAATCCCGATAGATCCATTCTATTGAATTTTCTTATCTTTAATGTGTCACGCATACTTATATTATATCCTTTGTACACAAATACGCTGCCAAAAAGCCGTCTTTATAATCAGCCGTTTCTATTTTAAATCCTGCCCGCTGAAGCAGACCTTCCATAATCCAGCCGCACGTGCTGTACTCTTGGCGGAAATGTGTCTCCAGGTCCCATTTCATCCCCGGCTCGGTACGATTTGTCATTGACTGGATGAAGGACTTAATACGGGATTCGTAACCGTCCATATCAAATGAAAAGACAACGTCTTTGATATATAGTTTTCCGCCCGTCTTAATCATCCGAGCAATGCGTTTAAGCCCCACCAGTTTCCAGAAATCAGGCAGGTGGTGCAGCGCTTTTACGGAGACGACAGCGTCAACGGGTTCATCATCGTGTTTGTATGTCAGGAAGCCGCCCTTACAGAATTTAATGTTGCCGAGTTTAAGTATCCCAGCCTTTTTGCGGGCGCGTCTGAGCATCGCTTTTGATATATCAATTGCGAAGACCTTTTTAAAGTACTTTGCTGCATGAATTGTAAAGGCGCCCGTGCCGCAACCTATATCAATGACCGTTTGATTCTTACCCATATCAAGAGCGGCAATTATTTCATCGCTTTCAGCTTTGTAGTCTCTGAACTTCTGCTGACATCGATCATAGACCCAAGCGCGCCATGTATCGTTGTAATTGACACCGCAGAGCTTTGTTTCATCGTACTGCCATCCCGGCTCGGCTTTTCCATTAAGCTCATTCATGTAGTTTCTGTATAATTCGATGTCCATCTCTCTGACCTTTATCATTTGACAAACCCTTCACGTCCTCGCCCCTCAGGGGCTGGTATAAACCAAATAAAAAAGCCTTTCAGGTTTTTTGCTCCCTGAAAGGCTTTTTAAACTTCTAAGTATGTTATATCGTCCTTTTAGGGAGTAGTCTCCTTTCTGACGGCTACGAAAATGTAAAGGGCATTAGTCTTTGTCACTGTAGCCGGGAAGTCTGTGCGCAGAAGCATTGTCATCACTTTGTGACTCGTTGTGTGCTTCTGCATATTTTCCCTAATCTGGACCATTTAAAGAACTCCACAGGTTTAATATAAACCATAATTTTATGAATATGAATATTCGGCGTCAAGAAAAATATAGAAAAAAATTATCCTGAATATAAAAAATTTACACAAGTTTCCATTGTCACCATGGGCTTTTTTGTAAATGTCATCACGCCAAAAACCGGAGTATAATGTTTTTGTAATATGTGGCGGCTTTCTCCAAATCAGAAATGGCTATATATTCGTCCGGCTTGTGACACAATTCCGGCTTTCCAGGCCCAAATATAACTATTGGTGCACCTAAATTCTTAAAATGCGGCGCATCTGTTGTGAAGCCAACCGCCTTGGTTTTATCGGCTCCGACAATATCGCAGAAGTCTTTGACAAATGCACAATCCGAACTTGTCTCCATCGCTTCGACGGCTCTATCAACACAGACTTCGGCATTAAACGTCTGACATCGTTGTTTTAGCTGTGTAAAAATCTGTTCGAAGTCCTTGATAATCGCATGGTGCCCCTGCCCCGGCAGAGTACGAATATCTATTCCAACCTCGCAGCGGTCCGGTACAACGTTCATGGCCTTGCCGCCGGTTATCGTGTTGATGCTCATCGAGCATGTGCCTAAAAGCGGATGCGGCTGTATATCAAACCTGTATTTATCCAGCTCATTTAAAAAGGCCTTCATCGAGCCTATTGCATTTATCCCAAGCTCCGGGGCAGAGCTGTGAGCAGCCTTGCCTTTTGTGACGACCTTCAGCCAAACCAATCCGCGATGTGCTGTTACAACTGCAAAGTCCGTCGGTTCGGGAATTACTACCCCGGCGAGCTTACCAAGCCATCCGCAGTCACGGGCGAATCTTCCTACTCCGCAGCTATCGGTTTCTTCGCCGGCGGCGCAAAGCAGGATTATATCGCCCTGCAATTTTGTGCCGGCATCAATAATTTGCCTAATAGCGGTAACGACGGAAGCTATGCCGCCTTTCATATCTGTTGAGCCTCTGCCGTAGATTTTGCCGTTGCTTTCAACCGCTGCAAACGGCGGGTGTTCCCAGGCGGCCTCGCCCGGCCCAACAACATCGAGATGGCAAACAAATAAAAGTGCCGGCTTGAGATTGGCAGACTTTATGTGAGCTATAATATTTGCCCGATTTTGGTCCCAATTATCTATTTGCGAATCTACGCCGGAACATCTAAGTTCATCAGCGATAATCTTAGCTGCGGCCAGTTCGCCCTTTTCATCTGTTGTTTCAG
>MHYD01000024.1:8771-9082 GCA_001824645.1 Planctomycetes bacterium RBG_13_46_10 | reverse complement strand
AGACATCGGAAGGTTGGTATGTTTATATTGATAAATCATTAAAATTTGCCGCCTGAAAAGTGCGAAAGTTTACTAAATATCAATGGAAAAATAAAATTTCAAGAAATATTTTTGCTTAGTTGAAATTTCGTCAAGTTAAGAACTATCCGCAAGTCAGCTGCAGCCCATGGAGTTTCCACAGTTGTAGCATTTAAAGCAGGTACCATTGTTGTAAGGAATCAGCATTCATCGTCTCCACGAGGCAATTGACTCTAACTTTTGTCTGAGTTTTCTGCTTTTGGATCTATTAAGACCGGCGATATGCTGAATCT
>MHYD01000024.1:5268-8762 GCA_001824645.1 Planctomycetes bacterium RBG_13_46_10 | reverse complement strand
TAGATGCAATTTCTCTTCTTGTCGGGCGCTGGCCGGATTCCACCTTTTTACGGAGTTCCGAAAGTTTATCTCGCACCTCTTGAGGCTTCGCTAATGGTACATCAATTTTTCTGTTGACTTTTACGCCAGTTACAATCTGTTCATCGTACCAATACATCATGATTCGCTTATGGGGCTTAGGACTTGCACGAAAACCTTCTTGCTGTATCATCCTGTCAATTAAAGACCGAAGGTTCTCTATATATGCAGGACCCGAAATAGTACCATCATCAACAAATTGAGTGTAATCTGATGAATGGTTTTTTGCCAATTTATTTAATCTTTCGACTAATGGTAGGATTATAAGATTGGCTACAACAGTACTTGTGGGTGATCCTTGAGGTAATTCACCATTTAGGGTTACAAGGCAAGTTAAGATACAGGACACGTTTCGTGAACACCCAAGCCTTTCATTAAAAAGTCTATAAACATAAATAGGCTTTACGCTGGGGAAAAAATCTGCTATATCAAAATTCAAAACAGACGGTTTACCAATATGATGTGAAGCATTTGTCTTAGGTGAGTGTTCTTTTACTCCTCCATGTAGGTAAGTTGGTAGTTTTAATCGGTCTAAAAGTGATTTAAGATTGTATATTATTTCACGGAAACGCCCGATTGGTGTATGGGTTGGCCTTTTTTTATTTTTAATTATTCTGTCTTCGCAGTGATAATAATACCTCTCTGGATGTTTACACCAATTAGAAAGCTCTTTTTTGCTACAATGTAGATGAAAACATAAGTGCTTTATATTTCTGATGTTTAATTTATCTAATTTTCTCACATAATATCAAAACATTTAAAATTTATTGTTGATTAGCATACGATTTATTGTCATCCCCATTGGTCAATATACAACAGGTTTGTTGACAGAAAATAAGATTACGGATTTTTTCGGCTATCTCGACAACTAGCTTCATTACTTTCAACAGATTGATCCAATTTAAATTGGACAACCGACGAAGCATCCGTCCAACACCGCTGGAAAGATCCGCTAGGCTCAACTTGCCAGATATACGTTTCTCACGACAAAATAATCTGTCTGACTTTCGACGTCTGGGCTTTGAGCCGATTTGAAATTTACGGTTAATCATTTTGCATCACCTCCTTTCTAAAAATTGAGGTTTATAATTTTAAAGTTGATCCACACTATATGGATATAAAAAGTCAACGCCGTTTGCACCAAGCTTTAAAAGCCTAATCGAGTAAAAACAAACCTCGACAATCTTATTCTGAAAAAGAATATTATTCTTTTGCTATAAAACATTACAGCATTCTTGTGGCAATTTACAGATATTGATATAAATCAGTGTTGAGAAATATCTGTTAGCAATGCAACCAATTTAAGTGCAATACATAGCAGCGTCTTCTATCAAACATCTGTGGCCACAAAAATCCTTCCACTGAGGAAGGCAGCCGGATTTCGCCAGCTCTTCAAAAACACTCTAATAGAGTGGGCTTAGTGCATTTCAAATCAGCTCATATTAACTTGTCAAAGACTAAAAGAATCTCAAAAGGAATTGAAATCCTTATTATGAGCATCCCATGGAGTTGCCGCAGTTGTAACATTTAAAGCAGGTGCCGTTGCGGACCGTGATTGAGCCGCAAATATCACAGGCTGGCGCATCATCGCTGAAATGAGCGAACTGTGCGTTAAACTGCTCCATAACAGCCGTCTCGGCCTGCAAAGAGCCGGAACTATCGGTGACCGTTGAGCCTAATAAAACCCCCATTCGCTGCGTCGGCTCGGCTGATATTCTTATCGCTGTCTCAGGTTCACGTGCGATTACCTGTTCGTCAATGCTCCGTACGCCAACCGGCGCTGCGCCGACGAGCGGCCTTATACCTGTGGCAGAGCCAGAGGAAGAAATTGGTGCTGCAGTTTCCTGTTTTTTGCCGGAGATGTTTGTAGCTTCGGCGATTTTATGGGCAAGGTCTCTGGTCTTTTCAACCAGTTCTTTTGCTGTCGTTATATTTTCGGTTGCCGGCGCCGCCGCTGCCCTGTTGGGCATATTCTTGTCGGCATAGCCTGGAATAAACTGACAACCCAGCCAGCAGAAAATGTAATCTATCAGGCTCTTGGCAAAAGGAATGTCTTTGTTCGATGTCATACCCGACGGCTCAAACCTGGCGTGGCGGAATTTGTCCACAAGCGTGATTAGCGGCACACCGTATTGAAGTGCCATTGATGTGCAGGTGCCTATGACATCCATAAGGCCCCCGACGGTGCTGCCCTCCTTGGCCATAGTGATAAACAACTCACCAGGCTGACCGTCCTCGTATAGCCCCACCGTCAGGTAACCTTCATGTCCGACAACAGAGAATTTATGTGTTATGCTTTGGCGTGTATCCGGCAGCCGCCGCCTGTATGGCCGAGCGGGTAACGGTGCCTCAACAACAGCTTTGCTTTTCGTTTCACCGTGTTTTTTAGTTGAGACGGGCTGCAATCTCTTGGAGCCATCACGATAGATAGCCACCGCCTTTAAGCTGAGCTTCCAGCCTGCCATATAGGCTTCGATAATGTCTTCCTTTGTACTTTCCTTAGGCATGTTGATGGTTTTGCTTATAGCGCCGGAAATGAACGGCTGAACCGACGCCATCATCTTTATATGCGCCATATAATGGATATGCCTTTTGCCGTTTCGCGGCCTAAAAGCGCAGTCAAAAACAGCCAAATGCTCCGGGTTGAGCTTGTCCGCGCCCTCAATAGTCTCGTTTTCGTCTATATAATCACATGTCGCTTTGATATCGTTAACACTGTAGCCGAGCCGTTCGAGGGCCATCGGCACGGTTCTATTGACGAGCTTTAGCATCCCGCCGCCCGCCAATAATTTGTATTTAACCAGCGCTATGTCCGGCTCGATGCCGGTAGTATCGCAATCCATCATAAAGCCGATTGTTCCAGTCGGCGCAAGCACGGTCACCTGGGCATTGCGAAAGCCTATCTTTGTGCCGGCATCAAATACCTCATCCCAGACGTCCTTGGCTGCGTTGCGAAGGTAATGCGGGCAATAGGATTCCAGAATATCACAGGCGTGCTGGCGGTGCATACTTATCACTTTTAACATCGACTCGCGATTTTTATCAAACTGGTCAAAAGGTCCTTTTATTGATGCTAACTCAACACTTGCTATATAAGCAGCACCGGTCATTATGGCGCTTATGGCAGAAGCTAACGCCCTTGCCTGGTCGGAATCGTATGCAAGAGCCTCGCTCATGACGAGAGAACCAAGATTGGCGAAACCTAAACCGAGAGGGCGGAACAAATGGCTGTTCACGGTGATTAATTTGTCCGGGTAGCTGCCGTTGTCCACCAGAATTTCCTGAGCAATTATGAAGAGTCGAACCGCCTTTTTAATACTGATAACATCGAAAGTGCCATCTTCTTTACGGAACTTCATTAAATTTAATGATGCCAGATTACACGCTGAATTATCTATGAACATATACTCGCTGCA
>MHYD01000024.1:4973-5177 GCA_001824645.1 Planctomycetes bacterium RBG_13_46_10 | reverse complement strand
CTTGTGCCCTCTGCGATTAACTCTATAAGCTGGCGGGCCGAATGTTCGCCCATCTTTTCGCCTGTTGTAACGGCGTAGGTGGACCATGTGTCATCTTTTTCTGCCGCCTGCATAAATTCATCGGTGACCCGTACGGAAAGATTTGTATTTTGAAATACCACGCTGTTATATGCCTCAGCGTTATGCTCACCATCGTAGCCGGCC
>MHYD01000024.1:0-4951 GCA_001824645.1 Planctomycetes bacterium RBG_13_46_10 | reverse complement strand
TGTTGATAAGTCGGTTCCTGTGCCTGAGCCGTGCTTGAAAAGCATCGCTTCGCTTGTCGCCAGCCGCATTATATCTTCCATCGAGTCCTTGACCGACTGGATGAAGCAGGCAGCGGCCTGCGGATATTCATAGCTGTTTTGACATGCAGCAGCTTCCTTGCGCTGGCCGTCCCAATGGAAGTTATGTCCGCTGCCTGCTATGCCGTAAACATCCCAAAGACCAACGTTGAACCATACAGGCGAATTGAATGACCCGTATTGATTCACGCACAGCCAGGTCAGCTCGTTATAGAAAGTCTCAGCGTCTTTATCAGTAGCGAAATAGCCATCTTTCCTGCCGCGGTCTGCTATAGTTCTGCAAACACGGTGAACAAGCTGCTTTACGGAATGCTCCCTTTGTCCGGTCTCAACATCACCGTAGAAATATTTGCTTGCAACCACTTTTGTGGCCAACTGGCTCCAGGTTATCGGCACCTCGATATTATCCTGCTCGAAGATTGCCTGCCCATTGTCACCGGTAATCTTGGCTGAACGTGTTTCCCATTCAAGCTGCTCGAATGGGTGCACACCCTCAGTTGAGAAAAAATGCTCTATTTTCAAACCCATTGATCCTGTGGATTCTGTTGCGCTTTTCGCCTCGGTTTGCTTATTTGTGAAAGGATTCTCAGGCTCGAATTTATACGACATCGATGCGCCTCCCTGCGAGGAAAATATAACCACAATATATAGAAAAATATAACGGATTTATTCAACATGTTGTTGAGAAAACAAGTTTACAACTTACTGCTCACCTTAGTTTGTGTAAAGACAAAAAGTGCAAAATTTTCTCACTTGTTCGACAGCGCTTCTCTTACTCCTTATAGCTGCTTAATCTACGAAGAAAATTTTTTTTATCGAAATGATTTTTTAAAGTTTTGTTCGACAAGCTCACTACAAGCCGATTGCCTGCAGCCAGCGCTGAGCAATCCATGCGTGCGCCCACAGGTATGGATGAACCATATCTACTGACCATTTTTCAGGCGGCACAAGCTTGATTTGATTGTCGATTTCGCTCTGCAGCGGCACTAAAACAGCTCCAAATTCCTTCGCAAGACGCTCAACGATATTAACATAACGTCGCAGACTTTTGAGCATTTCGTTTTCTTCATCATCACAGAATATAAATGGTTCCATGAGAATTAATTGACAATCGCATCGCTCTTTTGCGAGTGAAAGTAATTGGTGGTATGTCAACTCATATTCATTCTCGTACACGGCCCTTGGCAGCTTATCCGGTGTAGAGTATTGTCTCCAGACATCGTTTACGCCGATAAGAATACTCAATATGTCCGGCTTAAAACTGATGCAGTCTTTCTCCCAGCGGCCCTTCAAATCACGTATGTTGTTTCCGCTGATACCCGCATTTATAATACTGATATTCAGTTCCGGGTACTTCGCCAGAAGGGTATTTGCCACAAAGTGTACATACCCAAAGCCGAACGGCTTATAAGCCGGCTGGTCTCTGTCGGCATCGGTTATGCTGTCGCCGATGAACAATATTGTTTGATTGCTCTTTAACTTAATTTTAGGTTGCATATTGCTTTTTATTAACAGGTTATCGGTTTCGACAAGGACATTCGGCTGAGCTCAGTCGAAGCCCTCACCACAGGTATATCAGGGAAAGAAGATTTTATCGGCCTCTGCCCGCATGGCAAGAAAATTCTTATTATGAGATAGGATGTGAGTTCTAATTCCCTGTGTACTTATGCACTTTTGACTTTTTTCTTGAAAATTCTTTAGCAATAGGATAAATTCTATATAAGTTAGTAATGAAGCGAGTCAGCTTTTGCTCATCTGTTGTAGAAACCTTACTCGAGAAACGAAAAAAAATCTAAATGAAAGGGGCACAGTTTTTGGGGGTAAGGTCAAGATGTCCTATTTAGTAAATTTTAATGAATCTTATAGAAATGGAGCAAAGTTATGAAGTTTAAAGTATCATTTTATTGGGTAGTTTTCTCTATTTTATATTTGACAGCTTTTGCGGAAGAAAAATCCAATTTGGGACAACTCTTCGTTCAAGTAATGGATGGAAACAATAAACCAGTAGAAATAAGCTTTGTGCAGATTTGGGCAAAAACAACAGAGGGCGCAAGAGGGTACTCTTTCGCTGCAATACCTACGCAAAAGCCTGGAGTTTACAAGATAGAGGATATTCCCACAGGCATATATTATGCGATTCAAATCGACAAAAATGAATTTGCGCCATTTTGAAAATATAACATACAAGTATCACAGGAAGATCAACAGATAACAAGTTGCCGGCTTTCTAAAGGATGTGAGATAAAAGGTCGAATCTTAAACGAAAGGGGGGAACCAATTAGTGATATACCAGTTGTTATTAATTCCTTAGAATGCAGGAGAGACGTCGTAACAGATAAAAATGGGTATTTCATTGCGAGACATTTGATACCAACAAAATACTCAATAAGTGCAGAACCATTATCCGATTCTGCTTATGGTGCTAGTTTGTACAAAGGCCAAGTATCATGTGATTCAAATGATGTAGAGATTATATTGAAACAAAAGGATGCTGCTATCTATGGTCCTAATGAAGCTGCAAAACAGAGTAAATCATCATTTCCTGATAAATTAGCAATAGCTTCATTGCAAAGTAAAAAAATTGCAGAAGATTTTTTATTGAACAAACCAGCTCCACCTTTGGTTATCGAAAAGTGGTATCCCATCAGTTTTTGGAATCTGGAGTTAAAAAATAAAGTAGTTTTAGTCGATTTCTGGGGAGTGTGGTGTGGTCCATGTATTAGGGAAATCCCCTTTTTACAAGATCTTCACAATAGATATTCCTCAAAAGGGCTTGTTGTTATTGGGGTACATACACCAAACAAAAAGGAGTTAGTACAAGAATTTATGACAAAAAATAGCATGTCATATTTGGTAGGTATTGATTATGAAAACAAAACAGCTGAATTATATTATGTTTCTGGTTATCCGACAATTTATATTGTTGACCAACAAGGCCTTATAAGGGCGATTGATCCACCCAAAAAAGATATAGAAAAACTAATAACCTCATTAATTGACGACGCGACTGGTGGTAGCCACTGAATCCATGTTTTTGGGTGATCCGTCAATGAGACGCCGGACAAGAGTGGATGGCATTTTACTTAAAACAGTGGCCAAGTCCCCTTGTCAATTCTGAATTTCCTGAAACTTTTTTTGCCATCCACTTCGCTCACTTTGTTCGCTCATTGGCTGCCACTCATCACCTTGTGTTCCTGAAATTTCACTTGAAAATTAAGCCGTTTTCGGATATAATATGGCCGCGTAACGCGTACAGCGTATATAGTACATAAGAGTATAGCATATCATAGTTCAAACAGAAGGCGGCTTGTCCTTCGTAGCCCGCCTACCCAGAGGCTTGTCCGGCGGGCAGGCTTTGGCGAAGACGGAAGGACAGAACTCAAAAGTTCACCCCATGAGATAAAGTCATTTCTGTTATTTAAAGCCTATCTCACGGGGTAAATCAGGAAAATGTATATGGAAATGGTACTGCGTTATTTTATTTGCCCATATTACCAGATTTATGCAAACCAACATTGCTCTACAATTGTAGAGAATGTTCGACAAATTCATGTTTTTTTGCAAAACAAAGCCAATTTTTGTAGGGTTAAAATCTACTTATGCTCTTTTATGACAATGAAATAAGAGGAATTCTACAATTTTGTAGAATGGTAAAAACGAAGCCAATCAAAGCCAATCCTTCGACTTCGCTCAGGACATGTTTTGCTTGCTCCAAATCTCGTTTTGGCGCTCTTTTTATGCCAGAACCTTACTGTTTTTCAGATTTTTCCAGCTCTTCTACAACTGCGTTGTCCAATATGAATGGCTCGCCCTCTTTGACCTCGATTTTTACATTCTTGATTTTAACGCCTTTGGCATTGCGAACAGTCAGGCCGGTGGGCGCGGAGATGCTAACGTTTTCGAGTACGACATCCGATATCAGGCTCTCCGGCAGGCCAATGATAAGACCAGCAGATTTCTCGCAGGTAGCTGTCAGATTGCTGATGCGGATATTTCGATATATTGGTGTCCCCTCGGCAACGCTCTGCGCAACATCTTCCTTAGGAACAGATGGCTGCACGGGGTCTTTGGCTGAAGTGCCCATGTAGTAGCAGGTGAATGTTATGGCCGGCTCAACATTCTTCATGGTGATGTCACTGTACGTGAGGTTCTCCACCACACCGCCCTTGCCGCGGGCGGATTTGATGCGAATCCCATTCTCTGTTCCTTCAAAACTGCAGTTCCGTACCGTCAGGTTGCGCACGCCGCCGAGGGTTTCACTGCCGATTGATAAGCCATGGCCGTGCAGGAACACGCAATCGGTGACTGTAATGTTCTCGCAGGCAAACTCGCGTCCATCGACCTTGCGGCCTGATTTGATTGCGATGTTGTCGTCGCCGACGTCAATACGGCACTTTGTAATCAAAACATCCCTGCACCTGCTGGGGTCAATCGCGTCGCTATTGGGTGCACCGGCGGGAGCGAGGATGGTCACATTCGATACAATAACGCCGTCGCAATCTGTGGGCACAAAATGGAACTTGGGCGAGTTCTGCAGGGTGATATTTTCCAGTCTCAAATTCTTGCAGCGTGTCAGCACAATCAGGTTCGGGCGCGGCAGGGTATATCCAGGCGTTTTGCGCCGCGCCTCCTCAGCCGGACCCCACCAGACTTCGCCGCTGCCGTCGATTGTGCCTTTGCCGGTGATAGTGACATCGGTAAGGTCTTTGCCGCTGATAAACGGGATAAAGTCACTGCCGCTTTTGGCTTTCAACCAGTCACCCGGCGTCTTCATGAAATCGGCGTGGGTAGTGGACGCCTGCAATTTCGCACCCTCATCGAGCTGCAAAGTTGTCTTGCTTTGCAGGGTAATCGGCTTGCTCAAATACACCCC
>MHYD01000023.1:5072-6293 GCA_001824645.1 Planctomycetes bacterium RBG_13_46_10 | reverse complement strand
AAGGCTCTAAGCGGTAAGAGTATTGTTGTTCGTGTCTATGATCCGCCGCAGACCGGACAAAATGTAGCGCGAATCTACCAAACGGTTAGCGTTCCTATCACCGCAGCTAGCGCACCTTCCTTCAGTTTTTCGGTCGAGGCAGACGACGTCAAAGCCGCATTTCCACAGATGCCAGAATCGGCTATTCTGGCCATTCTGGCCGGTGACCAAACCGATAAATTAGTCGCGGAAGCCCTCGGCGATTGTATATACGCCGAGCCTTATCAACCGGGAGCAAGTCTTTTCTTCCGGCATACTTTTTTTAAATCGCTATCCGGAGTACATCAGTTCGTGGATGCTTTGGGAAATCCTATATCCAACGCAGAAATCGAGATTATGATTGGCCGGAGTACTTCTTTGGCCGACAAAAGCACGAAGGTCTTGATAGAAAAGACACGGCTCGATGGCCAGGGCCAGTTAAGGTCTTTAAAGCTAATCTCTACGTTTCGCGAGTTTTCCTTTCTGCTTCGGCATCCTGATTATGGGCCTGATACGATGCTGGTCGAGTCGCCCGTTGGCCTCCTTATTTCAATATTTAAACATACCGTGCAGGCTCTTGCGAAAGATAAGTGGTGCGTGTTCAAAGATGCGTTTGGAAATCCCGTCCCGCAGGCTGACGTGGCTATCTTCAGTAGTGCGATTTGGCTCCGCGATAAAAACAAATTAATGGAAACTATTAAGCTGGATGATAATAGCCGATTGAAACCTCCTGCAAGTGATGTGAAACTGCAAAATTCATGTTTTATCGTCTCGCATCCCGATTACGGTATAGCTTTAGCTGAACCCAGGCGGTTCGATTACTCCCAGGGGCCTCTTGCTGAGTGCATTGTCCCGCTGATTCGTAAAGATGCGCAGGAGCGCAGCGGCTCTATATGGGGCATTGTATTAGATAGCCAGGGCAATCCTGTACCATCGGCTATAATGACCTTGTATGGCATGGAGTTCGCCGGTGGAGGGCGAATTAGCCTCGACGTCTTGGAAAGGCAGCAGCTTCGGACAATCACCAACCAGCAGGGTCAATTTAATTTCTGCATACCTGTAAGCATGTCAGAAGGCCAGCTTCCTCAATTTGCCAAGGGTGTAAAATACTTTGTGAACGTTGAAGCGCCGAAAGTGCTCAGGCTGCCGAATTATCATGGAGATGTGCTATCTGGCCGGGAAAGCACGATTTTGATGAGATCA
>MHYD01000023.1:0-5060 GCA_001824645.1 Planctomycetes bacterium RBG_13_46_10 | reverse complement strand
GCCGCTCATATTAACTGCAGATAGTCCTGATATAATCGTTCTCAAGCCGGTCAAGATCGAGCCGTTTGGAACTATTTATCGCGGCCGGGTAATTCACGGCGTCACAGGCCAGCCCATCTCTGATGCGCTTGTTATGGCACTGCCGGACTTTTCAGATTTTAATATTGACGACGATGATATGCTTATGCATGAAGCTATACATCAGATCGGTCCGGAATTCGGATTTGACGACCCGTTATTTGCGCTGCTGAAAGAGGAATTCAAATCGAGTATGATTAGCGTTACCGATGCCGGCGGCAATTTCCAGATCGTCCTGAATAAAGACCAGATGAAGCCATGGCGTCATATAATTGCGACGAAGCAGGACTTTATGGGGGCCAAGCAGCAGTTGGTTTTGCACTCGCGTGAGGAGGCAAGTGGATCTGGTTTGAAGGATTTGTTCACACCCGATGAGCAAGGCTATGTCACGATTCCGCCTTTGAAGATTTTCCCCGCAGGGATGATTATCATTGAGCCGATTGTGCCCGATAAATTTATTGAGGAATTGAATCAATCGACCGCTAACCAATGGAGGCCAAGAGGCACATTGAGCTGGTTCAAGTTCGGCCACGAGAGGCCCCCTTGGTTCGAGGCGATGGGCGATTACACACATCCGAGCAGGAATAATGGTGCATCGCTTTTCTACAAGAGAGACTTGCTGCTGAACGCCGAGCAGAAGGTCTATGTAGCATCTGAGCTTGAGATAACCTTTCGGGTAAATGTGTTGGAAGAGCGAGGACGGGGTGAGCTTGAGCCGATTGTTATTCCCAATATCAAGCTGCGTCAGGGCGAGGTTTTGAATATTGGCCGGGTAGAGTTCGGCTCAGCCCTGCAGGTTGCAGTGAAGGTTGTCGATTCAAAAGGTCGAGGCGTTGAGGGCGTAACGGTAAGGCATAAAGATGAAGCTGGTCTTGGGGGAAGCGAGGGTATTACCGCCGCCGATGGGATAGCTTTGCTTAATATCCCGCGGTATTCGAGGGGCGAGTTTTTTGTCCAGAATCGGTTTGAGTATATGCCTGACGACTTATTTCAAAAGCCTTTAGCGGAGGGCATATCTTACATAGTTGGAGGCGAAGAAGACGCCGGTAGAGTTTTCATTCTGCCGCTCAGCGACAATTTTTTGGCACTTCTTTTCAATTGAGGTTTTAAACCATACTTTAAATACTCATCTCGCTGTTTAAGTCTCGTAATATTATTTGTATTCGGAGAAAATAATGTTTGATATCGAAAAAGCAGAACACATATATTCTGTTCTTAGGCGTTCTCGGCCAATAACAAAAGTGGACCTGAAAAACTACGTCAAGGTTTTTCTCGGTGTAAACGTTCCCGACAAGATTATTTGTCCTGAACATAATAGTCCCATGGATTATCTATGGCACAGCTTCAATACAGATTTTTCCGACACACGACGGATGAAAAATGCCGACTCCATCGTCTGGGCCAACCGTGCCGGCGGTAAGACAGAAATCGCTGCGGTCGCAACACTGCTGGACTGCATCTTTAAGCCAAACTGTCAGGTCAGAATCCTTGCCGGCTCCGGAGAGCAGGCAGGCAGAATGTATCAATATCTTACCACTTTTTTGTATCACGGTTTTGAAGAGTTCCTTGATGGGCCTGTGCGAAAGGATAAATGTCACTTTATCAACGGCTCAGCGGTCGAGGTTCTGACGCAGTCGCCGACAAGCGTTCGCGGCCAGCATATTCAGAAACTTCGATGCGATGAGGTTGAGCTTTTCGATGAGGACGTCTTTTCAGCAGCGAAATTCACCACGCTCAGCACCAAAACTATCACGGCAGCGATGGAGATGATAAGCACAATGCACCGCCCGTACGGCTTAATGCAAAAGATAACTGTCTCAGCACAGCAGCAGGGGACACCGATTTTTAAATGGTGTGTGTGGGAAGTAATTGAACGTTGTGTCGATAGAAGCTGTTCTCAATGTCCATTGTGGATTGATTGTGAAGGAAAAGCCAAAATTGCCAGCGGATATCTGAAGATTGACGACTGCATAACACAAATGTGCAGGGCAAGCAGAGCCGGCTGGGAGGCAGAGATGCTCTGTAAAAAGCCAATGCTTGATAATGTGGTCTTTAATGAATTTGACCCGGCTGTGCACGTCAAGCCGGTCGAATATGACCCGAATTTGCCTTTGTACCGAACGCTTGATTTTGGTTTTGTCAATCCGTTTGTGTGTTTGTGGATTCAGGTAGATGGTGATGGTGTAGTGCGTGTGCTCGATGAGTATGTTCGCAGCAGGGCGACGGTAGATGTACATGCTGAGGAGATTAAAAGCAGGATGCCCTGCGGCGAGGAGCAGGTGACAGCGACCTTTTGCGACCCAGCCGGTGCAGGCGTCAACGATGTGACCGGCACGAGCGTTGTGCGGGAGTTGCGGGCGATGGGGATAGTTACGCGATTTAGAAGAAGTAGCATCGCCGAGGGAATTGAATTGATTCGCAGGGCTGTTCGTGATGGCAGCAGCAGAAGCTCACTGGTGATTTCACCGAGGTGCAGCAGATTGATTGAGGCGCTGCAATGCTATCATTATCCGGATTGTGCAACCGGCAATGAGCTGCCGTTAAAAGATGGCGTTTACGACCATCCTATCGATGCCCTGCGTTACTTTTTCGTCAACTACAAACACCCAAACAAAGCAACAGCAAGACGGTATTGAAAAATACTTGGAAAAACTAGGGGAATTTAAGGAAAAAATATTAAAAAAAAATATAAAAATTATTGACAAGTATATAAGGAATGTTGCTATATAATAGTTTCAAGACTGTAAAAAATCCCATTTTTTTTTATTGATGAAAGTAAAGTCTTTTTGCGTAAAAGTGTCATTTTTATTCTTTTGGAAAATATAAGTTTCTTTTGTATAAGGACTTAGCAATTGTAAAGAATTTTTCTGCCGATAGATAATATTCAAAAATTAGGGAACATAGGGAAAATAGGTTGGACGAATGCCAATAAATTTGCTATATTTTGTAAAGGTAGAAGGGTCATATCTCCGAATTACTCTGGAGGAGGTTTGTGTATATTACACTAATCTAATTAAACCTTCTTAACGTTAGGTCGTATAGTACAAATGTAAAAGGTCATTACATAAATGAGCGGGGGATTAAAAGAAGATGGAAGATAGAAGAGGACAAATAGATCACGAGAAAATGAAGTTGTATGATGCTAGAGAGCAAGAAGAACTCAAAAAAGAGACCCTTAAACGTCTTAGGGACGCTATTTTAGCTCTTGAACAGTGGAAGAAAGATTCCCTAGCTTCCCAATTTCGCTATTGAATACATGTCTTTCTGATAATGTGTGAATAGACATTATCATCCAAGATGTAATTAGTGGTTAGGTTTTCTACATCAACATCACGGGTTCCTATAAATCCAGGCACATGAATTGCCAAAAGTGCGCGTGCTGCTTCTTGAGGGTCAGGTAATAAGTTTTGACCGATTAAAGGAGGTGGTGGAGCAGTTGGATCTATAAGTATTTCTCCGAGTCGTTTACGTGTCTGAGAAAATAATTCTGGAATACTGATCTCGGTTAGCCAAATTTTCTTGTACAATTTGAGTGGATCATAGTATTGTTTTAGATGCGCAGGAACGTATGAGTTCTTAAATTCATCACTGTCTACCAAGAATGTTCTGAGAACCAAATCCCTTCGAAGAAAGTGAGACCACATAACAAGGAAAAGCTTCCACGTGTTGCCAGAAATCTGGGCATTATCGCGAGCTGCTAAAATGGCTTGTACATTGATCTCATTTGCAATACAATAGGTGGCTATTAATTCAGCAGTCGGACCTTCTATATTCACATTAAGAGGTAATGGAACCGCAATCGCTGATTGGCCAGATATTTCGCACAATCGTATGTGACTCTTAGGGACAGTCGGATAGGGTCCAAAATTGTCGTCCTGTACAATGAAGTGCTCAATCCAATTAGTGCTGCAATGGCAAAGCTCTTGCAATGGCCTATCGAGATAATATGGCTCGCGAGCCAAAGCCCACCATACATCAGGATCAAATGAATGCCCAATAACAGTCAACGAATGACCACCGCATTCTGTTGGTACGAGCAACTGTACCGGAATCTTAGATTCGAGATAATGGTATAGCATTTTCTCCAGAGCGAATGGTGGTTTATTGTCCTTGGAGTATACATATACAAGAGGAGAGTATTTCATCGATTCTTCCAACACCGTTGAAATATCAATTGGACGCAGACCAGGCGTAGGAAGCTTCCTTCCAACGCCTGGGATTTTTACTAGGGTCTCCCTGATGCTATCCAGAAGATGTGGTTGTTCATCCGACCCAGGATTTTCTATATTTCGCCGCTGTACTAAAAACCGCTCAGCCATAATAAGTCCAGCATGAGCACAGCAACCGGCATGTTTGTCCTGTTGCATAAAAGGGAAACCAGTAACGCATAGAGTCTGTTTGTCTCCATTACTAATGTCTATTTGGACAGCGAATTTTTCTTGGCAGATAATAAATGACTTTGGTGGATTGTTCCTTTCCTCTAGAGGTTTGATCACGGAATTAACCACTCTTCGTGCGGGAACAGGGCGTAGAACGCAGAAGCCAAGGTAATTATCCTGCAACTTCTCGATAGAAGGGATATTATTTGAGTTCACATTTGAAGAGAAGAAATGGAGACGGTCGCACTTTTCAGAGTACTTTCTAAAAAGCTTCCCGTAGAAGATTTTGTGCTCCTGTTTCCACTCTTCCTCATCATAGTCCTTTTCGATCAAAATTGAGCTGCACCCCTGAGCAAGCACTATTTGAAATATTCGTTTAAGAGGTGCGTCGTGACCAAATTTGTCGGTTAGATCGAATAGGGCCGCATCCGTATTTTCAATTATTTGGATTTCGGAATGTTCATCTATCATTTCTCTCTCTCCTAAAATTAATAAATCTATTTTATATTAAATACTGTACTTTCCAAGAAAATTGACGTTAGTTTAGCTCTTTAACAACGGATACTGTAAACAAAAATGGCTCATCCTTCCGATTTGTCTAAT
>MHYD01000022.1:2862-5600 GCA_001824645.1 Planctomycetes bacterium RBG_13_46_10 | reverse complement strand
CATTGGGCATCCAGAATGGTGCTGGTGTCATGACGGCTACGGTTAAACCAGGAACTATGTCGATAATAGGATCGACTTTTGCGATTTATTCAGACATAAAAGACGACCTGAACATCACGAGTATTAATCCAGGTTACTCGGACGTGATTGATGATCTTTATGCAGTAGAACTCGCTGGCGGCAGCATAGACATGAGTTTTGTAGGTTCAAGCACTTCGCCTCTTTATACTATGGTTAAGAGCGGTTCAGGTTCTGCAGTCGGCGGTGGGTCGGGCAATATCTTGGCTGTCATCCCCGCACCTGGCGCCATCTTGTTAGGCGGTATCGGTGTTGGCCTTGTCGGCTGGCTGAAAAGACGCAGAACGCTGTAAATTGTAGTCGTGCATTATGCATTTAGTATGTGATGCGTAGTATCATAGTATGTAATTCTACGTAACACGACATACGCAATGTTAAAAGGTCTCAGCATTTTCGACCGGATGAGAAGACATAAGAGACTTTGAGAAAATATAAAAAAGCAGGTCTAAGGGCAGGATGCCCTGCCCTTGGATGCTTTTTTCTTCGAGGCCGACATATTAAATCGTCGGTAAGGAGATAATCTTTTATGTTCGACTGCATATAAATGCACGTCTTATCGACCGGCCAAGAATTGGTGCGTGTGACTTTTGAAAAGAAATTGGAGAGTGATGAAAAAGGCTCTAATAAGAATATTATTAGCTATTTTAATCACTATACGGATGACAACACCCGTAGGAGCTAATCCGAGCTCTAATATTACAAACACAGGATTCGCTAATGCATTCCATGCCGGATACTCACCAAAGCAGATAGATTTCGGCGGGTTTATGTTAACGTTAGGCGGTATCGGTGTTGGCCTTGTCGGCTGGCTGAAAAGACGCAGAACGCTGTAAATTGTAGTCGTGCATTATGCATTTAGTATGTGATGCGTAGTATCATAGTATGTAATTCTACGTAACACGACATACGCAATGTTAAAAGGTCTCAGCATTTTCGACCGGATGAGAAGACATAAGAGACTTTGAGAAAATATAAAAAAGCAGGTCTAAGGGCAGGATGCCCTGCCCTTGGATGCTTTTTTCTTCGAGGCCGACATATTAAATCGTCGGTAAGGAGATAATCTTTTATGTTCGACTGCATATAAATGCACGTCTTATCGACCGGCCAAGAATTGGTGCGTGTGACTTTTGAAAAGAAATTGGAGAGTGATGAAAAAGGCTCTAATAAGAATATTATTAGCTATTTTAATCACTATACGGATGACAACACCCGTAGGAGCTAATCCGAGCTCTAATATTACAAACACAGGATTCGCTAATGCATTCCATGCCGGATACTCACCAAAGCAGATAGATTTCGGCGGGTTTATGTTAACCGCAAGCGGTATCGGGCCGGAAATCGGAGAAATACCAATATATACAGACCTTGGCACAAATGTCAATCTGTACAGCTATGATACCATGAACTCAACAAACAATGATGTTGATAAGGTGGAGCTTAAGTTTTTTTCCCTGGATTTAGGCGCTATCGGCTCAGGGACAATATTTGGCAGCAAGCTGCTTGACTATGGCCTTGGTGCAGCAGGTCTTATAATTGGTTTGATGGGGGCGAGTGGCGGTGGCGGAGGAGGAGGCGGAGGCGCCAGTGGCAGTCCTAATAATCCCGACGTACTTCCGATTCCGGCACCTGGTGCAATATTGCTTGCCGGTATCGGTATCGGCGTTGTCGGCTGGCTGAGAAGACGCAGGACCTTATAAAGCTATCGCTCGGCATGAAAAAAGTAATAATAGGTTGGTTGCACAGATATATAATATTATAACCAACCATTAAGAGATAAAAGCTAAAAGAGGGCTGTGGAGCATTATACTCCCAGCCCTTTTTGCGTTTTAAGAGGGAATCTAATTGTTCAATGCCTGTCATCAAAATAAGTCCCATAAAAGTTAGCAGTAATGCCATAAGCTGAAAAACTCACGATTTCTTCACAATTAAACTACTTTTTATCAGAAATTTTCTTGAAATATATCCCTAAATCAGATATAATAATACTATATTTAAGGAGGAAAGGGAGATGCCCCCAATATTTCACAAGAGTGCATTTTCCCCCAGAAATTGGTTGTTTATTGCTTAGAACACCAAGACTGTAAAGAGGAAAATCCCAACTAATATACCCTTCTTGCCGTCGCAAAAGGGAGTTGGGGGATGTTAGTAAAATAGCCACCTGCAAAGAAAAGATTATCAGAAGAAAATTGAGGATATTATGAAGAGAATTACTATTTTGGCCCTGGCTTTAATATTAATGCCGGTCAGTCTAACAAAGGCAAATCACACTTACACTTTCCAGCCCAGCGATTTTGACTTCGACGATTTAGACCACAGGTACTTTTATAATTGGAGGGTAACCTGGTCACTGCCTACCAATGAGATTATTTCCAGCGCTAATATCTTTATTGAGGACATCAATAATGCCATCGTAGGTGATGAAAATATCCTGCAGATACGATTGCTGAGCAATGAAGACATAGACCAATCTATTATAAACTTAAATATGGACCTGATGTGGTGGAATCCGCCATATCAGGATATGTATAGAGGTCTCGATGAAGAAGCAACCGGTGATGCATTTTCCGGTTATGGTGATCTGTTAACCACTTATACAGATGATGATGTCGAGCCCAATCCGTCAGAAGACTTCAGTTACACATTTAGCCCTTCTCAGGTTG
>MHYD01000022.1:2131-2827 GCA_001824645.1 Planctomycetes bacterium RBG_13_46_10 | reverse complement strand
TTTGGCTTTGGTTTGGACCCGGACTGCCATTATCTCAACGAAGGCTTCACACTAACTATAGAAACTTATATAATCCCCGCTCCGGGTGCTATTCTACTCGCCGGCATTGGAGTAGGTATAATCGGCTGGCTCCGCAGACGGCAAATCCTGCATTAAAACCAAAAACTCATCTTTCAATCATTGCCCAGCAGTTATCTATCTATGAGATGTTTGTAAGGTTTTGTCGAAGTACGAAGCTCGCCAGCTTCCGACACCATCCCACCAAAAAGGAATGTAGTCGATTATTTGGTTTCCATTGTGATTATTTTGCTTTAATATGGCTATGGCCATATTATGAAGCTGCCGCATATAACCGAGTCCCCCTATTTGCCATGCCTTAAGGCCTATTTCCACCACTTCGCTTTCTGCTTTTTTTAAGTCAAGTTCCTCGGCTGACAATAGTGCAGCGAGCCTTTCGGCCTGTGGTCTAAGAATCTGCTGCCAATGTTGGCGATTCGATTCCTCCTTTGCCAGAACTTCAGCTAACAAGCGCTCACGGTTTTCTCGCTTCTTTTCATGCTCTATTTTGGCATCAGCAAGTCTTTTGGCTCTATGCTCTCGACATGTTGGTAGTAAAGCTATCTCCAAGAATCCTATTACCGGGTCTAAAATTACCCATATTAAAAAGGTCGTACCAAATGTCCCTAATGCAACTCC
>MHYD01000022.1:0-2072 GCA_001824645.1 Planctomycetes bacterium RBG_13_46_10 | reverse complement strand
CCAAAAATGGAGCTGTGACATAAAACATTTTGTAATAATTAGTGCTCGTTAAGGGATGCTCGAGCGGTATCGCCTGGGCCGTGCTGGTGTCTCTGAGGATTGCGAATATGTATAAGCTGACAAGAAGAAAAATAATTAATACTGAATGGCCTGACAACGAAAATATAACCCACCAATGGACACCTGCCTGCCTCAATGACAACACAAGAATATAACCAATGCATAGTATAAACCACGCCATGCTGGCTAAATGAATAGACCTTAATGTCCTGTTTCCAGACAAGAACACTTCCTATATTCTTGATTACTTTATCTACTCAGGCTATTACAATTCTTGACAGAAATCTATCAGTATCCGCCACCTCCGCCGTAATACCTAGACGTACGATCCGGGCCTGTTTCCAACATGTAGGCACCTGAGAAGGCTCTGGCAATCGGCCTTATGAACTCCTCTATTATCATAGCTGCCGCTGCCAATATGGTTGGCGGCACGTAGATTATATCACCTTCCTGTAATAACACATCCTTGTCTATCTCGCCATGAGCACTCATGCGGTCGTAATTCACTTCAAAAATCTTGGGCTCAACATTCACATCCCCTGAAGGTCTTATTACCTGGATACGCTCCTCCCAGGCCAAAGGTGTTGGTTGTGCCTCAGCAAGAGCTGTGAACAGGGTATCTCTTCCTGTGAAGTCTTTCACACCAGGACGAGAAACTTGGCCCAATACATAAAATACTTTACTAAGGTATGCAAAAACGCGTACATCTATAGGATTCTCTCCGGGTACCGTATAAAGTTCTGCTACTTTTATCTTTAGCACTTCAGCAATTTGAATCGGCGTCTTTCCTGCCACTTCAATCTCACCCAAAGCTTCAAAGCTCACCTTGCCATCAGGCCGAATACGTTGACGTTGTAAATGGATTTCCGGGACACTTGCACAATGTATTTCAATCCCGTCCGGTGGCTGCAAAACATAATTTTCAGGAACAACATTTACATCGCGGGGTCTTAAAAATGCTTCTATATTCTCGGGGCGAGATGAAAAGCAGCCGCTTATAAAAATTGTGTTTACAAATAAAATTGTAAAAAGGATTGTCTGAGTATGTTTCATAATTATTACCCTTTCATTAATGTAAATGTAATATATCTTATTACATCCTTGTATATTCTCTCCCGATTTTTTAAAAACGAATTCTGGTCGATAAACCTCATAATTATACCGCTTTATGCAATAAATAACATCAAAATTTTTCAAAATTCAAGGCAAATCAACACTTTTTTGGGGTGGTATCATACTTTGTATTACCCCTTCTTTTCAGCCAAAACACCCTATAGAAGAAGTTAAAATTCGAGATGCTTTATCAAGTTAAACTGCGTTATATGCCCCGGCAACAGCCTTAAAATACATGGAGATTTATACTGTCATCGTAATTGATAGATTGACGGTTCGGAGGACATTTCTATCCTTATTTGACTTAGAGGAGCATATTTTTGCGTTCCCTTTGTTACAACAAAATGAACGTACGGATACAGTAGCTCGTTTCTGAGGCAAAAAGGCTGTTGCATATGCTTAAGGAGGGTTTTGCGGCAATAAAACAATCTTTTCAATAACAGGTTTGATGGCAGACGGCAGAGCAAATAATATGATTTTCATAAATAATAGACTGAAAATGAAAAATCTTATCGGTAAACCAACGAAGATAATGTATGAGCGGATTTATTCATCATTTTTACATTAAAGGTAAAACGTCAATAAATCACAAATGAAAACTTATCTTGCAGTATATATTGGCTCGACATGTTTAGCTTTAATTATCACGCCGGCTGTTATCTGGCTGGCCCGTTTACTAAGAGCAGTCGACACACCAGACATTCGGAAGGTGCACTCAAATCCTGTGCCGCGCATCGGCGGAGCGGCCATCTTTATATCAACAATGCTGATTGTGCTGGCTGTATTGTTTCTGCAGAATCATATTGGTAATGCCTTCCGCGAGATACAGGTAAGCTTGATCACCTTATTGGCCTCTGCAACGTTTATTTTTTTTGTTGGATTGATTGACGACCTCAAGG
>MHYD01000021.1:30944-40650 GCA_001824645.1 Planctomycetes bacterium RBG_13_46_10 | reverse complement strand
GCGGCAGGTGTCAAGGTCATCGCCGAAGGTGCCAACGGTCCGACTACACCCGATGCGGATGAAGTTATCAAACAGCGTAAAATTTTTGTGCTGCCGGATTTCCTTGCCAATGCGGGCGGCGTGACGTGCAGTTACTTTGAGCAGGTACAGTGCAACGCCAACTACTTCTGGGAGAAGGACGAAGTGCTTGCCAAACTGGATACTAAAATGACCTCGGCTTTTACATCGGTGAGCGAACTGGCCCGCAACCAGAAGCTCTATATGCGCGACGCCGCGTATATCATCGCCATCAACAGGGTAGCGCAGGCCGTCAAGCAGCGAGGCTGGGCTTAAGATACTCATAGTTTTTCCCTGTCTGTGTAGCGGCTGGTAGACCTTGCTTTTTCCGAGATTTACATATGTGTTGTTTGTAGTTTGGAAAAGTGGTTCCTATGAGTGATAAGAAACAGGCGAAAGACCATCTCCATGTATTGCGTGAACGAGCAAAGGAGCTGGACTGCCTCTACAAAGTTGAGGAGTTACTGGCCAGTGAAACCCGCCCGCTTCCCAACATTCTTCGAGACATCATTGCAACCATTCCCTGCGGCTGGCAGTATCCTGAGTTCTGTCAGGCGAAAATTGTATGTGAAGATGCGGTCTATGAGCCTCCGAATTATGTACAAACGCTTTGGAAGGACACCGCACCGATCAGGGTGGAAGACAGAACCGTTGGTTTTGTCGAGGTTTCTTATGTGAAAGAGATGCCATCCTCGAGCGAAGGGTTGTTTCTGGAGAAAGAAAGTAAGCTGATTCATACTATCGCAGACCGTATCGGACAGACCGTTTTCCACAGAAAGCTGGGGAATCTGTTGCTTGAGAGGGAGGCTGCTAACCGCGTCCTGGCTGCTAAAAGCAATCACGAGTGGATGGTGATCGTTGACCTGCTGCGCCGCACTGATGAGAAGCTTTATCTCTACACCTCCCGTAAAATGCTTCACCACCTGTTCCGGAGCGGCGTCCAAGAGTCGCGTAAGGTGCTGAACATGTTTGGCGCGGATTTTGCAGCGAACTATGCAGAAGGGGCGACCGACGTCAATACCCCCAGTCAGAAACAATCGCGTGAGAGTATTTTCGCAGCAAGTGACCAGGTGTTTGCCATTGCCGCCCGTCATCTGAACGATGAGGAGATACTTTCGTGCCTGCACAAGTGGATTCAGGAGAACAAACTGAGTTTTCTTATCAAGACCGTGGACACCAGCAATGCGCCGCTGGGAGCGGTCATCGACGCAATTCTGCGCTATCGTGCCTTGCCGGCCAACGAGGCCATTCTCGCGCCCTCTACGGAGGAGTGGTTGAAGGTTTCGCTGATCCGGCGATTCTTCTCGGACAACAGCAGCTTCATCAATGTTGCCAAGCGTCACCTGAAGGTAGCCGATTTTTTTGACCTGGCCACTCACATCATCTACCCGTCCGTAAGCAACGGACGTTTAGGAGGAAAGAGCACGGGGCTCTTTTTGTCGCGGCACGTCTTGTTGAGAGCGTCAGACAACGAGAGACTTTTTACGGAAATCAAAACGCCGAAGACCTGGTATATGACGGCAGACTGCATGACGGATTTCCTGCGATATAATAACCTCGAGGATGTGAACCAGCAGAAGTACAACGACCTGGAGCAGATTCGCATCGAGTACCCCAATATCATCCAGCTTTTCAAGCACGCGCGTTTCCCGGACGACATCTCCAAAGGACTCTCCCTGGCACTGGACGATATCGGTGAACGCTCGATCATTGTGCGCAGCTCCAGTCTGCTTGAGGATCGTGCGGGGACAGCCTTTTCGGGCAAGTACAAGAGTCTCTTTCTATCGAATCAGGGCAGCAAGCAGTCTCGGCTGGAGGCTCTGTCTGATGCAATTGCTGAGATCTATGCTTCGGTATTCGGTCCGGACCCCATATTGTACCGCTCCGAACATGGCTTGACGGATTTTCACGAAGAGATGGGCATTATGATCCAGGAGGTCGTGGGGACACGCGTTGGGCCTTACCTCATGCCGACTTTCGCGGGGGTCGCATTCAGCAGCAATGAGTTCCGTTGGTCGCCGCGGCTAAAGCGCGACGACGGTTTAGTCCGATTGGTGCCGGGCCTTGGTACTCGCGCGGTGGACCGTATCAGCAACGATTACCCCGTGCTGCTTTCACCGGGCCACCCCGCATTGAGGGTAAATGTCAGCCCTGACGAAATACGCTATTACTCACCTTCTCAGATTGATGTAATCAACCTGGATACGCAATGTTTCGAGACGATACCTCTGAAACGCCTCCTGAACGAACACGGCAATGAGATACCCAACCTGCACCAGTTGGTTTCTGTCTATAAGGAGGGGAATATCTGTCAGGCATCCGCTATGGAGCTTGATGTGCATCGTGACGAGTTGGTTGTTACTTTCGACGGCCTTATTAACCGAACGAATTTTGTCAAACAGGTGCGAGCTATTCTACTGGCGCTGCAGGAAGGGCTTGGCACGCCGGTGGATATTGAATTTGCCTCGGATGGCAAGTCTTTTTACCTGCTGCAGTGTCGTTCGCAGTACACGGAGAGCGACGTGTCAACGAGCGCCATACCGCAGGACATTCCGGTTGGCAAGATTTTGTTCACGGCAAACCGCTTTATCTCGAACGGGCGCGTCCCGGACATTACACACATCGTCTATGTCTCGCCGCAACGATACGCCGAACAGACGAACATGGACGCACTGGTGGACATCGGGCGTGCAGTGGGCCGGCTGAATGCCCTTCTGCCCAAGCGTCGGTTCATTCTGATGGGGCCGGGACGGTGGGGCAGCCGTGGCGATATCAAACAGGGTGTGCAGGTCACTTATTCCGATATCAGCAATACATCTGTGCTGATCGAAATCGCCCTCAAGAAGGGATCCTATTCTCCGGAGCCTTCCTTTGGCACGCACTTCTTTCAGGACATGGTCGAGGCACGGATACGCTATATCCCGCTCTATCCCGATGACCAGGCTGTTGTTTTCAATGAACAATTTCTAAGCAGTTCATATAATATGATGCCTGCCATATTGCCTGAATATGCACATTTGGCCGATGTGGTGCATGTAATTGATGTTCCCTCTTGTAAGAACGACAATGTGCTCAAGATACTTATGAATGCCGATATTGGCCAGGCGGTGGGATTCTTCGGCGAACCAGCGGCTGTCAGCGATAAACCGATTGCAAAAGTCCCCACAACTGAGTCGCGTTCAGAGGATTTCTGGCGATGGCGGCATCGAATGGCCGAGCAGCTTGCCCTGCGACTTAGGCCCGAGCGGTTTGGTGTACAGGCAATTTACCTCATCGGCTCCACTGCCAATTCCACAGCAGGACCGGGCAGTGATATCGACTTGCTGGTACATTTTAACGGCAGCCCCGTCCAGAAACAAGAGTTGCTGCTCTGGCTGGAGGGATGGAGCCTGAGCCTGGCGGAACAGAATTACCTTCGGACGGGGTATATGACCGAAGGATTACTGGATGTGCATCTTGTGACGGATTCGGACATTAAAAACCGCACCAGCTATGCAGTTAAGATTGACGCTATCACTGACCCGGCTTTACCGCTCCCGATGATGGAGTCGGCGCAGAGCTGAGAACAGAAAAGCCACTCTTTAATTATCAAGCGTTACACCTCGATTTTCGAAGGCATGTCAGGATTTGCAAGCGGCACATAAGCGTCAAGTTATCATTTGAGGTTGAACTTTAAGCTATAAGATATATCTCGCAGGTTTAATTAAATAAGCTCGCCGAAGAGAGTGAGGGGGCTGGTTTTTGTTATTTTTACCTTTACAAACTCACCCGCCAGCGATGAGATTCCATTGAAGACGACTATATAGTCTGTCTCTGTTCTGCCGATTAATTGCGGCTTGTCCGGGTTTTCAGCGGAATTTAAATGTGGTTTTTTGCTTAAGCCCTCAACTAGTACCTTTACAACTTTGCCCAGAAACTCACGACTTAATTCATCGCTGATTTGTTCCTGCACGGCAAGTAGTTCAATGTTACGTCCTTTTTTGACTTCGAGAGGGACACTATCTTTTAGTCTTTTGTCTGCTGTTGTGCCGGGCCGAGGGGAATATTTGAAGATGAAACAGTTTTTATATCTTGCTTTTTTGACTAAATCTACAGTTGCCTTAAAGTCTTCTTCAGTCTCGCCGGGGAAACCAACAATAAAATCTCCCGCAATGGCGATTCCAGGCACAGTAGTTCTGGCTTTATTTATAAGGTCCAGATATTGCTCGGCAGTATATCGTCGATTCATTGCACGCAGGATTTTGTCTGAGCCGCTCTGTGCAGGTATATGCAGGTATTTGCAGACCTTTGGGCAGTCAGCCATAACCTGCAAAATTTCATCAAAGAATTTTTCTGATGGATAATTGGTGACAAACTTGAGCCATTCTATCCCTTCGATTTCACTTGCCATCTTTAACACGTTGGCTAAACAATATATTTTTTCGCCTGCAATGTATTTATAAGCATTTACCCGTTGGCCCAGCAGTGTGACTTGTTTTACGCCTTTATCTGCGAGCTTTCTGATTTGCTCAATTATTGCTACAGGTGGTCTGGAGACTTCCGGCCCGCGCACGTAAGGTACTACACAATATGAGCAGAAATTATCGCAGCCTCGCATCACATTTACAAAGGCTTGGCTTGGTATTTGTTTGTCTTCGATGCCGAAACTTGTTTCAAATTTTTCGAGGGCATCAGTTTGATATTCAGGAGTTTTTCGCCGAATATTTTTTGTTATGGCTAATTTTTTTTGCTTTTCATTTATGGCTTTTGTCACTAATTCGGTTATTTGAGGGATTTGAGTCGGCCCACAAACTATATCGACGGCTTCATGCTCAAGCAATTCCGCACCGAGTCTCTGTGCCATACAGCCGATCACGGCTACAACTAAATCAGGCCGATTTTTTTTGATATGTTTTAGATGTCCAAGGTGCGAAATGACCCGCTGCTCCGCATGGTCACGAACAGAACAAGTATTGATCAAAACAACGTCAGCGTCTTTAACGCTATCGGTTAAGCTGAATCCAGCCTCTTTAAACGCACAAGTCACCATCGATGTATCCATCTTGTTCATCTGACACCCATAGGTTTTAATGAAAACATTGCTCATATTTTTAGTGATTAATGTGTATTGGTTGCGCCTAATTCTGCTCCTTGAGGTGTTTCGCCAGTATGGGCTTGGCCGGAAGCAGCTTTATGTAATCCTTCAACATAATGCACAAATTCGACATAGGCCTTCACATACTGGCGTCCATTTTCAACACTTCCTTCTGCGTGCTTTCTTGCCTCAATTGCATGGTTGAAACGCTGTTGTATTCCGGCAGAAATAGTATTTGTCATTTCTTTTATCAAATTATCCACGGAACCGGTCTCTAATGCTTTATCTGCTGCTGAGATTGCTGACTCAACAGCCGTCCCAACCGGTTTTAAGCCTGTATAAGACTCGCCCTCACTTGCCCTGTGGACTCGCACAAGCGTCTCGAAAAAGTACATATCTGCAAGCTCTTTTGCCTGTGGACTTAATTTGCGAACGGCAATTGTTTTTTCAAAGGCTTTTCTAATTTCGTCCTCATCTTTTTTTGAAATCCACTTAAGCACCGGCGTCACATCACCTTTGTCTAAGGCCGCTATTGACGCTATCACAACAGGGCCATCAAGAGTATCACAATGCGCATGGCTCATCTGTGCAACTAAGCCCCATACAATTGCAATCGTCAGCAGTGTAAGCCCTGCCAATTTAAACAAATTAGTTTTAACTTTCATTTTAACTGCCCTTTCCTTATCAACTCTATGGCGTTATATTCTGTTTTTGATTTTTCTTTCGCTTTCTTTGGTGGCTTTAATTTTCACTGTGTAAAGTTCTGCAAATCGTAGACAGAGCAGAGTATAACAGTTTGTAAGTACAAAAACAACTTGTGACGAGATTTTGCGTCTAACCCTGTACAATCAAAAATGCAATGTAGATTATATATAAGGCGATAAAAAGGAAACCCTCCCATCTATCAAGGACGTGTCTCTTTCCTGAAAACATAACGACGAATAAAATCAGACTGGCAAAAACCGTAACTGCTATATCTATATTGCTTTTTGGTTGTAAAGCTATAGGTCGGATGAGAGCGCTTATGCCCAGAATAAAAAAGATATTGAAAATATTTGAGCCTACAATGTTGCCAACAGCGATATCGCTGTTTTTCTTGTAGGCTGCGACTGCAGATGTTGCAAGCTCAGGCAGACTTGTTCCCGCAGCTACTATTGTCAAGGCTATCAGAGATTGGCTGACTCCCAGCTTTGTAGCTAAATCAACCGCACCGTCAACAACAAATTTGGCGCCCGCGAACAAACATGCAAACCCAACAGCTGTCATAAGAGTTGATTTTGCAAAACTGTACTGTTTTGTCACCAATGATATGTCATTGGCTTTTTCTTTTTTTCGTGTTATGAGAAATATGTAATACAGGAAGATAGCAAAACAGCACAAGAAAAGCCAGCCATCTATTCTTGATAATCCTCGGGAACTGGTTTTTATCACGAGTTGGTCATTTGCCAGGACACCAAGTAATAGTGCTGCCAAAAGCGTCAAAGGTATTTCAATCCATACAGTGCCTTTGGTAACAGTTAATGGAAAAATAAGTGATGAAACACCAAGAATAATGAGGATATTGAAAATATTGCTACCCACTATATTACCAATGGCGATATCAGAGTTTGCTTTTATGCTGGCAAATATGTTTACAGATAATTCAGGCATGGATGTCCCAAAGGCAACGATAGTCAAGCCAGCTACAAGATCACTGACATTGAATATTCTTGCAATGGATGATGCCCCATCGACAAGAAGGCTGGCTCCTTTAATGAGTAATGCAAAACCAATTATCAACAGCACATAAGTAACTATGACAGTAATCTCCTAATGCACTTTTATTCTTTTACTTATATTTTTATTTGTAGTGTTAATATTTCTACATCGGTTTTTCAGGTAGCGATGTTGCACTTAAGATGTCTGGAGCGACTATTCCACCTGAGATAATCATTTTAAAAGCCTCTTCAACTGTTAAGGTAGTCTTAGTGACGTCTTCGGCTGGGATGAGTTCAAAAAAACCTGTAGTTGGATTTGGAGTTGTTGGTATGAAGACCTTGCATAGCTTTTTCCCGCTTGAGTCCTGTATGTAGCCTGTGAAAAAACCTATGGCTTTATAACCCGGCCTTGGAAATTCCACTAAGACGACCGACTTGAGAGTAGTTTTGTCTGGGACTGATACGGATTTAATAACCTGTTTCGTTGCTGTATAAATACTCCGAGCAAGCGGGATTTTTTGAACCAGCCTTTCAGTAGCTTTTATTATTTTCTTTCCCAGCACGCGCTGTCCTATCTCGCCAATAAAGTAGACAATTGCAAGAAGAACAATGATAGTTAATACTACTACGCAAAACGTAATTAGAAAATCGGGTAAAGAATCAATAAACGGGATTAGCGATAGTAAGTGTAACAAACGAATTATAATTGGCCTGATGAAACCAGCCACCCAGCTAAAAAGCCATCGCATTATAAGCAATGTCACTCCGAAAGGCATAAGCAACAGCATTCCCGACAAAAGACGGTTAATTATATTTACCCTGATTCTTGACCACATTGTGTTTTTATGAATAGCCATACTTAGGTCCTTGATAAATTACAGCTACTATAAATAATTCTCAGCTTACTATTTCTTGAACTTTTTATCATCTTAAGAGCGTTGTTTGCAGTATTAGTAGTTTGTATTGTTTAGAGTATATATTTCTGACATGTAATAGTCAATCTGGGAGATAATTCTCGCTTTAAAGATGTTGTTGCTATAATGGTTTCACAGATATGTTTCTGTTCAGTTTCCGTTGGAGCTCTTTCAAGCGGTTTGACTCTTCAAAGCCGAGCATGATAACCGGAAATGCGGTTTTATTGTGCATTAACGGCTCATCCAAATCCACCCATTTTCGGCAGTATTCGCCGTCCGGTGTTCCGGGAATCGGTGAAAAATCAGCTAATGTTCCGCGGATGCCCAAACTATTGACAAAGTGCATCGTTGCTTCAAGTTGTTGGGCATCAATGTAAGGATGACCAAGGATTTGGTATGCTGTTATGTCCTCAGGCTTAGCTCCGGCGGAGATAAGGTGCTCTACTGCTTGGGTGAGTTCATCACAAAAAACTTTTGAGCCTGTTTTCTGTTGCCACTTTAATGAGTTGCTCTCGAATCCGATATAGAAGGTTTTGAAACCTGCCCGTATCATTAGCTCGGCTAATTCCTTGTTTATAAAACGTGCATGAAGGCCATTAGGAGTATGAAAGTTCATTTTTATATTGCGTTTTATGACCTCCTTCAAAAAAGGCACTAAAACTTTTTCTGCTTCGAACAGTAAAGCGTCATCATAGAAAGCGATATTTTGCACGCCGAGATTTACTAATAGCTCCAGCTCCGCTAAGGAGCGTTCTAAAGGCCGTGCTTTAAATTTGCCATAAACATTTGGTACCGAGCAGTAAGTACAGCTAAAAGGGCAGCCTTCGCTAAGTTTCAGAACACCGACATTTAGTTTGTTATAAGCCTGCCATAATGTTGGTTGTTTGGTGTCCGGCTCGATTCCTATATATTTCCAAAGTGACTCAAGGTTTATACCCGGCGATAAAAAGTCTGCTCCCAATTTTTCTGCGTGACTTTTACAGAATGTTATATAGTTCCCTCCCAAAATAATTTTGGTTGAAGGCCGGCTCTGCCTGATGTCTTCAATAACCTCCCTAATCCCTTCGTACCAGTAAGTCATCATTGTTTGAATGAAGGCGAAATCGAACGGACCTTCTCGTTTCAGAAAGTCTGTGAATATGCTGCGAGGCAAACCGAACCTCCGATAATATCGTGGAATCAATTTAAGATAAGTAGGAGTTGATATTCTTTCGCAGTAAAATCGCCCGCGTCCCCATTTATCGGACCTTAATTCTTTTTGTGTTGCCATGGCAGGATGGCAGCGGTCGAGATAGTCAAAGAGAACAAAATCCGCTTTTCCGCGTAAATATCCAGCTATACTTAATAAACCATATGGTTTGAGCCAAAAATCGTATGCGGTGAAGTCATAAATAGGCGGATTTACCAGTAAGATTTTCGGTGTCATATTTATGTGTTATAAAATACTGTAGTTATGTCAATTAGGATACCTCATATTGCAGAGATTTGTCAATTTCTTTTATAAAGACGTTCATTACACTTTATTTTCACATGTTTTGAGCATTATAACAAAGGGAAATGATTGACTAAACTACCCTTTTTATGTTAGAATAGATAAAATAATTCGGTTTATTAATGAATTCTGCAATAATTCAATCAGCAGAAAGCGTTTTTAATATTGTAAGAGCTTTGTTTATTTTAAAAGAGGAATAAAGCTATAAGTGCTGTATAAGAACGGACTTAGTATTTTCGGTATTTTTTAAGGCAGTTCTTACAAACATGCCTTTTCAGCAGGGCGTACAATTGCTTCAAGAAAGAGTTTGGGATTCTTTTAATGCAGAGGGATTTGTATAGTACTGAGAGTTATGCAGCTCTTGCTAAAAAAACCAGTGGCTGGGTTGATAATGTAATATCCTGCCGTTATGAAATGAAATATATCATTAGCGAATCGAAGGCCGAGGTGGTTAAGCAATTTATTAAACCAT
>MHYD01000021.1:28453-30857 GCA_001824645.1 Planctomycetes bacterium RBG_13_46_10 | reverse complement strand
TCTTCAAGAGCATCATTTTACAGACTATGAAACTCTTCGACAATTTCAACTGTATGTGAATAGTGTAAGAGCCAGGCCTGTCGTGCTTATTCGTTATATGCGTCAAGCGTACGAAGACAATTCTGAGAATAGGGTAAGGGTAACCTTTGATAGAAAACTTGCCTATAAAGTCACCTCGGAACCAAAGGTTACACTTAATGGTACAAGCTGGCAGCCTCATTTATTCGGCTTGGTTATTTTGGAGATTAAATTCACAAATCGTTACCCAGTCTGGTTAAAAAGAATGGCTGAATGTCTTAACTTGCAACAACAATCAGTATCAAAATATGCTACATCCGTACAGAAAGCTTGTTCTCAGCGACTCTGTACATATCGATTTGATGGAGAGTGATTATGGAAAGAATTTGGCAGGTGCTGGAGGAAACTCCCATGACCGGCAGTGCCTTTTCACCTCAAAGTATACTTCTATCATTACTGCTGGCTTTTGTTTTAGGTCAGGTTCTGGCATGGGTTTATTACGCTACACATAGTGGACTTTCATATTCAAAGTCTTTTGTGCAAGCTCTTATTATGATTACAGTAGTAGTGGCAATGGTTATGGGTGTTATTGGTAATAATATTATAACTGCTGTAGGGCTTATGGGTGCTTTAGCTATAATTCGTTTTCGTAATATTATTAAAGATACCCGTGACATAGCTTTTATTTTCTGTTCGTTAGTTGTTGGTATGGCGACAGGCTCACAGAGATATGCTACTGCAATTGTCGGAACTGTTGTTCTGAGTCTGATAGCATTGTACTTGTATTTGACGAGTTTTGGAACACATCGTCCTAGTAACGGCTTTTTACGATTTGGTTATAGGGGTCATATTGGGCCTGAGCATCAGGTACCCGCCATTCTAAAACGTTTTTGCGGCAATTTTACTCTTATATCCGTTCAGGACACCGGTTTTGGCGACCCGGCAGAGTATGCTTATCATTTGATGGTTCGAAATGCGGCTAAAAATGAGCAGATGATAGATGAACTTGGGAAAATTGATGGTATAGAAAATATAAGCCTGACAATGCAGGAACAGCTGCTTGAGGTTTAGCCGAAGTATGAAAAAAAACTCTACAACTTATCAATTTGGTCGTTTTGGTCTGCACCATTTATTGCCTGTTGTGGTATGGCTGGCGGTAGTGGCCTGTGTAGTAGGCCTGTTTTATAAACGCTCACAACGTTTTGAAGTCCTGGGCTTAGTTCAAGGTCGGGTTCATGCAGTAGCCGCCCCATGCGACGGCCAATTGAAAATTGTCTGTGTAGATTTGTTTGATGAAGTTACCAAAGGCCAAACACTGGCAGCGCTTGATGACAACCTTGTAAGTGCTCAAATTGCCACTATTTCAGCTGCAGTTGAACACTTAATGGCCCAGCTAATTCCCACGCAGGAGCAGTTGGTTGCCGAAGCAGCTAATCTGGAAACCACACGCGTAGGAGACCAGAGGCGATTTTATGTGGATGCGGAGAATGCCAGACTTCGAATTTTGGAATTGCGAGCATTGATCGCATCTGATCAGATTACCTTGGAAGATTTAGCTATGGAGGTAAAAATTCTCCAGGAGCTTGTAGAGCAGGACGCGATTGTTCCTTATGAACTCGAGAGAGTACAGGCGCAATACAATAGCTTGGCTAAGAAGATAGAAGAGAATGAACACTTGCTGAAGCAGGCTAATATTGATTTGGAGCAGGCCCAGCAGAGGCGTGATGAATTTGCCCAGCAGCAATTGCAGCACCCATCGGTGGATGCTGCTCTGGAGCTTATACGCAAGGAGGCAAAGGTTCAAGAAAAGCTGTTAGAGGAATTGCTGGTGCAGCGAAATTCATTGGTGGTTAAGGCACCGGTTGATGGCATTGTCATCCAGATTCAGGCAAACACCAATAATGTTGCTTTGCGTCGGCAGGGCGAAGGGATTTTACGAAGGCCGGGTGAGGTTGTTTTAGCCGGCGACCCGATACTAACCATAGCAGAATCCGGGCCAACACAGATTATTGCTTATGCAAGAGAAAACCAACTCGATCAGATTCGTGAGGGTATGACCGTAGAATTGGTAGAGCTCCTACAGAATCGGAGCAGGGCAAAGGTGGTGCATTCGCAGATTTTACGTATTGGGCCGACTATGGAGCAAATGCCCCAACAATTATGGCGAAATCCGAACTTTCCGGAGTGGGGTCAGCCATTCATGATTAAAGTCCCACCTCAAATGAACTTAATAGTGGGTGAGAGGATAGGAATACGAACACTATAGTCAGAAGACAGAATACAGACGACAGACGACAGAGGGCAGAGGACAGACTATCTTCTTTCTGTCTTCCGTCTTCCGTCCTCCGTCTTCTGCTTTCCATACTCTGTTGTTTATCAGGTTGTG
>MHYD01000021.1:23889-28445 GCA_001824645.1 Planctomycetes bacterium RBG_13_46_10 | reverse complement strand
GATTATAAGGCCGAGGCTGATAAGAAAGTCTATGACATTATTGACCAGAAGTGGCAGGAAGAATTTGGCAGCAAAGCCAATTATAGAGTCAGCGATGTGACGCCATCGCCGAATGATATTCAAGTAGCCAGGACAATACCTGAAGGCAGCGTGTTGAGTCTGGCACAGGCTGTGGCCATAGCGACTGCCTATAATCGTGATTATCAATTGCAGAAAGACACTTTATACACAATGGCATTAGATTTGCGACTGGCCCGTCATCAGTTTGAAAGACAGTTTTTCGCCAAGCCAAAGATTCAGGACGCTAAGGTTGATGGGGACCGGGTAAGGACTGTTGGAGGTGGCATATCGCCTCGTCTTAATCCTGAAAAGTTGGGTCAGGATATGCCTGTTGAGATGCCGGGTCCGACGGAAAGTCGAAGGAACTTGGCCGAGGGTGGGACCTGGAGACCTGACCAAATAGGGATTGAGCCTGGTTTTGGATTCAACCAGATGTTGATGGAGGGCGCCGCAATTGGTGTTAATCTTGCTGTTGCCTGGAGTCGCCTGCTTACTGGGCCGTGGCAGGGGGAAAGGTTTTTCCAGGTTCTCGGCGGTCAGATAACCCAGCCTCTTCTTCGGGGCCGGGACCGGACGGTTGTTATGGAAGGTCTCACTCAGGCTGAACTTGACACATTGTACCAGGTGCGTTCATTCAATCGGTTCCGCAAAACGTTTGTTGTCTTAGTAATCACTCAGTACTACCAGACCTTGCAGCTTTTAGATGTAGCAAAAAATGCCAAGCAAAATTGCGAGACTTTGACCTGGCTCCGCGAGCGGGTTGAGAAACTGGTAAAAGCAGGGCGTCTGCCTGCGGAAGAGCTGGAAAGGGTCCGACAGGAGATACTTCAGGCCCGGAATGATTATTATCAGGCGGATAAAGAATATAAGTGGATGCTTGATTGGTTCAAAATAACATTGGGTCTGCCTACCACGACCGATTTTCAGTTGGACGAGAATGAACTGAACGCTCTGAGAGCTATAGAGATGAGTTACCCTGATTTTTCCGAGGACGAAGCTATTGAAACTGCTTTATCTCGACGGTTGGATTTAGCTAACAGCAGCGATGCTGTAGTTGACGCTAAACGCAAAGTCATGGTGGCTGCTGACAGTCTCGGTGCTGAGCTGAACCTGCAGTTAAACGCCAATGTGCCTTTGCACGATCTTCGATCGGATAATAAAACCGAGCTGGGAGATTTTTTAATGGCTGCTTTGCAGATGGACCTGCCCTTGGACCGTGTAGCAGAGCAAAATGTTTATCGCAAAGCACTGTTAACTATGAACCAGAAGCAGAGAGAGTACGAATTAGCCCAGGATACAGTCAGGCTGGAAATCCGCCAGGCTTACGTGGACATGACCGAAGCCGCTGAACGTTACAAAGTCTCATCAGAGGGCTTGAAATTGGCTCAAAAGCGATTTGAGAGCACACTCTTACTGATGAAGTACGGCCGAGCAAGCAGCCGGCGCGTGCTTGACGCTCAAAATGCCTTTCTCGATGCCCAGGATGCTGCCTCTGAGGCTTTGGTAGGTTTTGCTATTGCGACCTTAAATTTCTATCGCGATACCGACGTCCTCCAGGTCCGCCCGGATGGAATGTGGGAAAAAGGCACAATGGAAAGTAAAGCGGTTGTGGCGGGAGCTGCTTTGGGAACAAGCCTCCCTTAGATGAGGCAAAGATAATCACACGGAGGTGGACTATTACAAAAGGGAAATAAAAGTAGATTCTGAAAACACTTCAGAAACTTGGGTATATTTCAATAGATTCATTTTTTGGAGGTTTAAGACATGTGCAGGCTCGTGGTTTTAGTGACAGGGATTTTCATTCTAATTTGTTCAGGTGCCACTTTTGGCGCTCAAGTTATCCTCAATGAGTATAATGCTGTGAGTAACACTAACTTTCTTAATGGGGGAGATTCAGCGGCAGATGATGATGGTGGTCGTGCATCTGATAGCTACTTCGGTCGCATACAGGGTAACGGCGGAAACTGGTTTGAGCTGGTTATTATTACCGACCATCTCGATATGAGAAGGTGGAATCTGGATATTTATGAGAATGGTCAGTTTGATGAAACACTGACTATAACCAATCATCCGATTTGGTCGGATTTGCGAAGCGGCACTATTATCACCGTCTCTGCAGATGTGCCCAGCGATGTCAACTATAATCCGGAGGCTGGTGATTGGTGGATAAATGTCCAGGCGAATAATAATGCCAACGGCCAATATATCGAAGCTTCTAATTTCCCGGTAAGCAGCGATAGCTGGCAGCTCAGAATAAGAAATGCAAGTGGTGCAGTTGTCTTTGGTCCTGCCGGCGAGGGCGTGAGTCCCCAGACCGGTATAGGCAATACTGAGATATTCAGACTTGAAGATGACCCAAGCGATTCTATAGCTGCCAATTCAGATAAATATGATGATGGTGATGATTTTTCAACGTTTGGAGCGCCTAACCGCTGGGGTATGCAAAATTTTAGGTCATTACGTAATGTTGAGCCTGCTCCTTCATCTATCACTTTAACAGATCCTAACGGCACAGAAGTTCTTACGGCCGGCAGCACTTATACTATCAGATGGGAAAGTCAGGGACTTATTAATCAAGTTCTTGTGGAATTTTCTATAGACGATGGCAAAACATGGTCTGGTGTTTATCCATCAAATGTAGGCAACGCCGGTCAATATGAATGGCTTGTGCCGTTGGTTGATGCAGACAGTTGTTTGGTCCGCGTTTCAAGCAGCGACAATCCCGGCGTCTATGATGTTGGTAATGCAACATTTTCAATTTCTAAATTATTGTTAGAGGTTGTTTTACTGTCGCTTATTTAAATTCTTTGAGCTTGTTTTATCAGATTGGAAGTGAATGCAGCAGTTGCTGCTCTACGTATCGCAAGAATATAGGGGCTAAATTTTTAGCCCCTATATTATTTTGTGGATTATAAACCAACCTTTTGTGTTTATTAGACTGTAGCTGGTGTGGGCAAAGGGACATCCTATGTCCATAAGCATACAGTTACAGCACTTCGAGTTTTTTGATAATAGATTTGACAAAAGAAATTTAGTGGATTTTTCTGAATATTTAATTTATCTTTTAAGGAAATATTATTTCCGATATTGATAAGGAGCTTGGAAAATAGATGGATTCTGGGAAAGGCCTTTATAACTTCAACGAAATTGAGAAGAAATGGCAGAAGTTCTGGCAGGAGCATAAGACATTTAAGGCGAAAGACTGTGACAGTTCCAAGCCGAAATATTATGTCTTGGATATGTTTCCTTATCCAAGCGGTGCTGGAATACATGCTGGCCATGTGGAAAATTATACTGCCAGTGATATATCAGCACGCTATAAGAGAATGAGGGGATTCAATGTTCTGCATCCTATGGGGTGGGATGCCTTTGGTTTGCCGGCGGAGCAGTATGCAGTGCAGACCGGAACCGATCCAAAGGAAACGACGGGAAGGAATATTGACACCATACGTTGCCAAATCAAATTGCTGGGTTTTAGTTACGACTGGGATCGTGAGGTAAATACAACCGATCCTGGGTATTACAAATGGACGCAATGGATATTCCTGAAATTTTTCAATAGTTACTTTGACGAAGCCGAGCAAAAAGCTAAGCCTATTGAGCAGTTGCCGATTCCGGCAGGTTTAAGTGATGAGCAGAAACAAAAGTATATAGAAGACCATCGTCTTGCTTATGAAGCTGAAGTTCCTGTTAACTGGTGTCCGGCTCTGGGGACGGTTCTGGCGAATGAAGAAGTAATTGGTGGGCTTAGCGAACGAGGCGACCATCCGGTGGTTAGAAAACCAATGCGGCAATGGATGCTGCGGATCACAAAATACGCGGAAAGACTGCTTGAAGATTTGAAAGATGTGGATTGGCCGGAGTCAATCAAGAAACTCCAACAGGATTGGATTGGTAAGAGTATCGGTGCCGATGTGGATTTCAAAGTCGATAATTTCGATGAAATTATTCGTGTTTTTACGACACGTCCTGATACATTATTTGGTGCAACATATATGGTTTTAGCTCCGGAACACCGGTTAGTCGATAAGATTACGATTAAAGAGAAAAAGCAGGAAATTGAAAACTATCGGAGTCTTGCTGCTGCTAAAAGCGACCTCGACCGTACTGATTTGGCGAAAGAAAAAACAGGCGTTTTTACAGGCGCTTTCGCCATAAATCCGGTAAACAGCGAAAAAATACCGATATGGATAAGCGATTATGTCCTGATTAGCTATGGCACCGGTGCAATCATGGCCGTGCCGGCTCATGATGAGCGTGACTTCGAGTTCGCAAACAAGTATGGATTGGACATTATTCCTGTTGTGGAACCAGATAGAAATACGGCGCTAATGTTACCTATTTCAACTGCTTATCACTATGACGGACCTATCACAGAGTATATTTCAATTGAAGAATGGGCTGCAATTGCTGACTCCATTATTGAGGAGGTAAGAGCAGGAGGTGCACCATTCACTATAGATGTGTCAAACCGACTGGAGATAGAGATTAGAGAT
>MHYD01000021.1:19860-23876 GCA_001824645.1 Planctomycetes bacterium RBG_13_46_10 | reverse complement strand
ATACTCTTGCTAAGGATGAAATACAAAGGCGTTTGCGGGATTGTGTAATTAGATCACAATGTACTGCTGGAGAAGGGCGTGCAATCAACTCTGGTAAATATAATGGATTGCCCACAGCAAAGATGAAGGAGGAAATAACAAAGGATCTTGAAAAAGCTGGTTTTGGGAATAAAGCTGTTAATTATAAGCTGCGTGACTGGCTTTTCAGCAGGCAGCGCTACTGGGGCGAGCCGTTTCCGATTTTACACACCAAAGACAGTGTTATTGGGCTTTCGGAGCAGGATTTGCCTTTAGAGCTGCCGGAGGTTAAAAACTATAAGCCCAGCGGCACAGGTGAATCGCCGTTGGCTAATATCTCAGATTGGGTCAATGTCACAATGCCCGATGGTTCGAAAGCAAGACGTGAAACAAATACAATGCCACAGTGGGCCGGCAGTTGCTGGTACTATCTGCGATACCTTGACCCTGATAATAATCAACAAGGCTGGGATGCTGAAAAAGAGAGGTACTGGATGCCTGTGGATTTATATATCGGCGGCGCCGAGCATGCAGTGCTGCACCTTTTATATTCTCGATTCTGGCATAAATTTCTCTATGACCTTGGCTATGTCAGCACAAAAGAGCCGTTCCAAAAGCTCTTCAATCAGGGAATGATTTTAGGTGAGGACGGCCAGAAGATGAGCAAATCCCGCGGCAATGTTGTCAATCCTGATAAGGTAGTCGCTGATTATGGGGCCGATTCGATGCGGCTTTATGAGATGTTCATGGGACCTTTGGAGGCGATGAAACCCTGGAGCATGCAGGGCGTGCAGGGTGTATATCGGTTCCTGCAAAAGACTTGGCGGATGATTGTTGATGAGAATACAGGTGAGCTTGACGAAGCAGTAAAAGAAATCCAAGCCGACGAGCTGACACTCAGGCTGTTGAATCAAACGATAAAGAAGGTCGGTGGTGATATTGAGACATTTAACTTTAACACCGCAATAAGCCAGATGATGATTTTTGTAAATCACTTGAGTAAACAGGATAGCAGGCCCAAATCGGCGGTAGAAAAATTCGTGCTTATTCTCGCCCCATTCGCGCCGCATATTGCTGAAGAGCTCTGGCAGAAATTGGGACATAAAGATAGCCTGACTTACGAGCCATGGCCTGTGTATGATAAAGAGCTTGTCAAAGAAAAGGAAATTGAGTTAGCTATTCAGGTTAATGGCAAGATAAAAGACAGAATTGTTATTGCTGCTGACGCAAATGAAGAGCATATTAAACAAAAGGCGCTTGCCAGCGAAAAAGTAATTGCGGCAATGGCGGGCAAAGAAGCTAAAAAAATTATTGTTATCAAGTCACGGTTAGTGAATATTGTCGTTTAGAAGGAGTCATTGCTATGAACGGTGAATGCAGCAGAAGATGCTTTCTTATGCGAGGTACAGGTGTGGCAGCAGGACTGTTGCTGGGAGGCGTTGTGCTTACCAGCTGTAATAATCAGTCCAGAAAAGGAGCAGATGAGAAGATGGCATCGGAAATGACTGCGTATTGCGGATTAAATTGTGTCAAGTGCCCGATGTACCTGGCGACGAGAGAGAAAAATCCTAAAAAACAAAGACGAGAGAGGGAGCAGATTGTCATCGCTATCAAGAAATACCTCGGCGAGGAAAAACGGGTAGAAGATATTACCGACTGCGACGGGTGCAAGGCACAGGGTGGAAGATTGTATTCCGGCTGCCAGAAGTGCCAGATAAGGAAATGCGCGAGTGAAAAAGGTCTTGAGAATTGTGCATATTGCAGCGAATACCCCTGCGAGAAACTGAGCAAGTTTTTTAATACCGAAGATATAGATGGGGAAGCACAAAAACGGCTGGACGCGATAAAGGCCGGGCTATAAACTGGGCTGGCTTGAATTACGTAATTAAACGATGAATATCGAAATCGAAGCAAAGCTAAAAGTTAAATCACTGGAGGAAGTAAAACACAGGTTGGTCGAGCTCGGTGCTGAATTTTTAGAAGAGCAATTACAGAAAGATTGCTATTTCGATGATGAGAATAAGACATTGGCGAAAGGCGACAAATGTCTTCGATTGAGACGAGAGTTAGTCACCGGGAAAGAAAGATTTTTTTTGACTTATAAAGGGGCCAAGGAAAAAGACCAATTCAAGAAAAGGCGGGAAATCAATATAGAAATTAAAGACCCTGATTCGGTGGAGATGCTGCTTGCCGCTCTGAATTATAGAAGGGTTTTGATTGTCGAAAAAAAGCGTAATACCTGGCAATATTGTGATTGTATTGTTGCGTTGGATGAGCTTCCCGTGTTAGGTAATTTTGTGGAAATAGAAGGGCCGAGTGACGAGAAAATATGCAAGGTGCAAAAGAATTTAGCTATGGCGCATTTACCACATATCCCCAGAAGCTATGCAAGTTTAATGGAAGAAAAGTCCATTCTCCGTAGCACTGCGAAGGATGAGCTTCGCACCGGTGAGAAACGAGCGACGGAATGAAGCCGGATGACGGTTATATTGCCTATATTATGAATCCCAAAGCCGGTGCAAGCAGCAGCAAGCTGACGGGACGCCGATTTCGGCAATATCTTGTTGAAAAAGGTTTCGATGTCAGGGTGAGTATAACCACCTGTCTGAAGCATGCCTGTGATTTAGCTACCGATGCAGCGGTTGATTATAATTGTGCAATGGTTGTTATCGTCGGTGGTGATGGCACTGTTAGAGAGGTTGCACACGGCTTGGAAGGCAGTAATAAAACCTTATTGGTTGTGCCTTGCGGAACGGAAAATCTGCTGGCAAATGAGCTGGGTTTCGATAAAAAATTAAAAACCTTAATTGAGACCTTCGAAGTAGGATATGTCAAACCTTTAGACCTGGGAAGTGCGAACGGCAGGTGTTTTACTTCGATTGCGGGTTTCGGATTCGATGGCCAGGTAGTCGAACGTGTTAGCCGGCAGAGAAAGGGGCATATTAATTATTTCGATTATTTTGAACCGATTTGGAGAACATTCTGGAATTATAAATTCGACACAATGAAGGTGGAAATTGACGGCGAGGAGATATTTGAAGGACGCGGATTGGTATTTGTAGGTAATATTTCAAGATATGCAATAGGACTTAAAATTCTACATTATGCCGATTTCAGCGATGGGCTGTTGGATGTATGTATTTACAAATGCACAGGCCGATTATATTTGTTAAAACATTCGCTTATAACAGTATTGAAACAACATGTTTATAGTGGTGATGTTATTTATCGTCAGGGTGAAAGCATATCGATAAGCTCAAATAGTGATAGAATTAAAACTGAGATTGATGGTGATCCAGGCCCAACTTTGCCGGTTCAGATTGATGTGATACCCCAGGCGGTTAATGTAATGGTCCCGGTGGGTGCTAAACCGGCAGGGATAAGAACAAGGATTAAAAGAGCATTTGGATAATTCAAAGTGCCTAAATTTATAAATTTTTTTAGTTCACTTTAGACACTTTAAAGCGAGGTATAAATAAAATGAGTTTCAAAATTGGTAATGTTGAGGTTGGCTTAAATGCTCCTTTATTTGTTATGGCTGGACCTTGTGTTATTGAGAGCAAAGCTGTTTGTATTAATATTGCTGAACGACTTTTAGAGATTGGGCAGAAAACAAAGATAGGGATAATTTTTAAAGCCAGTTTCGATAAGGCCAATCGCAGCAGTATTTCCAGCTATCGTGGACCCGGTCTGGAAAAGGGTCTAAAAATTTTGGAAACGGTACATGAGAAAACCAGACTGCCGGTTATGACCGATATTCATGAGCCTGCTCAAGCGGCGGTTGCTGCTGGAGTTGTTGACTGTCTGCAAATACCTGCTTTTCTATGTAGGCAAACGGATTTGCTTTGTGCCTGTGCACGAACGGGCAAACCTATTAATATTAAAAAAGGCCAATTTCTCTCACCTGATGAGATGAAGAATGTGGTCGAGAAGATTCGAGCCTTCAAAAATAATAAAATTATACTAACCGAGCGGGGTACATTTTTCGGTTACAATCG
>MHYD01000021.1:11011-19836 GCA_001824645.1 Planctomycetes bacterium RBG_13_46_10 | reverse complement strand
CGAAGCCATGAAAAAGTTCGGATATCCGGTTGTTTTTGATGTAACTCACAGCACCCAGCAACCTGGTGGACTGGGTCAGGCCAGCGGCGGCCGGCGCGAAATGGCACCCATATTAGCGAAAGCGGCAGTTGCCGCCGGTGCTAATGGGCTTTTTATCGAAGTCCATACCAACCCGGATAAGGCAAAATCGGATGCCGCCAGCATTATGCCGATAGACTGGCTTGAAGATTTACTCAAAGTGTGCAAAGAAATATATAATGTTGTCCATAGATAATAAAGCTGCTGACAAAACCGGATATTTATATGGGCCGGTGCCTTCCCGCAGATTGGGGCGAAGTCTTGGCGTTGATATCGTACCAGTTAAGGTCTGTACCCTTGATTGTATATATTGTCAGGTTGGCAGAACGACTGAAAAGACTATTGAACGCAAAAACTATACTGATATTGAGGCTGTTTTAGCTGAACTCAAAAAACGGTGTGCTGCAGGTCTTAAAGCGGATTTTATTACTATCAGCGGTTCAGGTGAACCAACATTACATTCGCGACTCGGAGAACTTATTGATGGAATTAGAAAAATTACTGACATTCCTGTCGCCTTAATAACCAACGGCACATTGCTGTACAGAGCAGATGTGCGAGCCGATTGTGCAAAAGCGGATGTCGTTCTGCCGTCACTTGATGCCGGAGATGAGCAGATTTTCCAAAAAATAAATCGTCCTCATAATGATATTAGCATTGAAAAGTTGATTTCAGGTTTATGCGCTTTTAGGAATGAGTATTCAGGGCAGATATGGCTTGAGGTTTTTTTGGTCGAGGATGTTAATACTGATTCCGAACAAATTGCCAAAATAAGAGATGTCATAGGACGCATTAGTCCCGATAAAATTCAGCTTAATACCGCTGTTCGACCTACTACTGAACCAAACGTCAAGAAAGTTGATATTGAAAAACTACAATTTATCGCGTCACAGTTAGGGGAAAAATGTGAAGTTGTGGCGGATTTTTTGCCTCGTCACTATGATGAATATCTTAAGGGCAAAACCGAAGATGTGTTATCAATGTTGAAACGCAGACCTTGTACGATTGAGGATATATGTCAAGGTTTGAATATCAGTCACAACGAAGCATTAAAATATATCACTCATCTCACAAAGCAAAGCATTATCGATTCCGAAAAAAAAGGCGGGGCCATTTTCTTTAAAGCAAATCCTGCTTTAAAAGAATAGTGCAGGCGTTTATCGATTTGCAATATTTTATCGGAATTTAATCGTTATTTGTCAATATTCCTGCTCAATTTGTAAAGACAAGTCTCTTATTGGCCGATAAAAGCCTTGTGGCATTTTCAAGAGTCACGATTTTATCGCCTTTTGTTTGAAAAATTTTAAAACTTGATTTTAGAAAAAGATTTTTGAACCGATAAAAAATACAGTTGTTGGATGTAAATAGTTTGTTATGTGACGTTTCGAATCAATCTTGGCTGAATTGAAGTTGTCTATGAAGATGAAAAAAAGCAGTCGTCAACTGGTTTTAAATAAGGCAGGACAGAAGTTCATATTTCGATACGATGATGGATGTGAAGGTGAGCTTCTCGATATCCTTATGGAGCAGGCACGTGATAAGCGAACGGATTTTGATTGGTTTGATGCTGCAGTGCTGAGTTTCAAGCTGACCCAGACACTCATCAGCCGTGCAGATGAAATTTTGCGTGAGAATGTGGATACATGCAAATTCACATAAAAAAATTATAAAAAACCGAGATTAATTAACACGTGTAGATAGGCAGGTAGATTATGGAAGTAGATAGTGCAGTTGTCCAGGAATTCCTCAATTATTTGAAATTTGAGAAGCGGTTCTCTGAGCATACCGCAAAGTGTTACGGTGCGGATTTGTGCCAATTCAGCGAGTTTCTGATTGGTGCCTCTGATAATGGTGTGCCATCGGATGAGCCGATTTCATTATCTAACTCGCATGGCAGCTCGGCTACGGCTGTGGCAACTGAGACTGCTGTTCAGCTTGACCAGTTACTTCTTTCGACACATACAGATGATGTAAGGTCGTATCTGGCATTTCTTAATGAGAAGCAGTATTCCAAAGCCACTGTCGCCCGCAAACTTGCAACCTTGCGAAGCTTTTATAAGTTTCTTGTTAAAATGAATCGGATTGCCTCCAGCCCGGTTACGGCTGTCAGGACGCCGAAGCAGGACAAGAAGCTGCCGAAGTTTCTTGAGTACGAAGAAGTCAAGAAGCTGCTTGAGACGCCGCCTACGGATAATTGGCTGGGTGCGAGAGACAGAGCCATTTTGGAAACACTTTATAGTACAGGCATAAGGGTCAGCGAGCTTGTAGCATTGAATATGGACGATATTGATTTCCTTGGTGAGGTTATTCATATCAGGGGTAAGGGCAAAAAAGAAAGAATTGCACCGATTAGCTCGTCAGCTCTGCAGATTATTCAGCACTATATGGAATTCAGGAACAAACGAGCGCAAAATAACAGTAATTTTGACACGAGGGTTCTGTTTGTAAATAAGCACGGCCGACGTCTTAGCACTCGAAGTGTCCGCCGTAAGATGGACAAATACCTTAAAATGGCAGGTCTGGACCCGACAATCAGCCCGCATACTTTGCGCCATAGCTTTGCTACGCACATGTTAAATAATGGCGCGGATTTGAGGAGTGTCCAGGAGTTGCTTGGTCATCAGTCATTGTCCACGACGCAGGTTTACACACATCTTACAACGAAAAAACTAAAAGAAGTTTATGAAAGTGCCCATCCGAGAGAAAATTCAGATGATCTTTTAGATGAGGATCAGGATACAGGCAGTCGTATCGATAACCAGTAACAGCCGATTGATAAATTGCTGGTTGTACGGGAATAATAAAAAGAGCCGCTTTTATATGCGGCTTTTTTTATTATGTAGAAATTATTATGTTAAACAAAACCGGTTTTACCTTATAGTTAAATTGATAAAACTGGTTTTGGAGCTATCCGAAATCGGGCGGATTCATCCCCTCCTTACCGGTAGTTGTTTGGATGTTCCGCCCAATATCGTTACCATAAGGGTAATTGAAAATTATATGCAAAAAAGGTGCCAACAAAAAAGGTTATAAATGAGCAATGCTTCTTAATTTCACTAACAATTTACATTAAAGTCGTTTACGTTAATGAACGTATTTTCCGTTTTGTAACAGGCAGATTTCGCTTTTTAACGGCGTGTTGCATTTCATCAACATCAGTTATCCCTGGTTAGTTAATGATTACTGAGAGAAAAGCAATAAATTATTTCATTATTAAAAGATTTGCCGGATGTTTATAAAAAGCAACATTGTAGTTTTCACGTATATGATTTTAAGGTGAGCAAATTTATTGTGAGTTTTGATATTTAGCAGAGCAGACTCGTCCGGTCCAGTTGCAGAGCCAATTGTTAAAGATTATTTTTTGCCCTGTTCGTTTCTGGTTTATTTGGAAAATACTGTTTTTTCGCCATGCAATTATATCATCGACAATGCTGTTTGCTTGCTTTTCAGCTACCTCTATCCTAACCAGTTCCAGCGGGTCATTGGCTAAGTCATAGGCATAAACGCTGTTATTTGCAGGTGCGTATGCGAATTTTTGTTTTCCTTTGATAAAACCTGCCGGTCCCTGCTGCATCCAGCCGGAGAAATACACTTTATGATCATCTGGTATGTCCGCGAGTACATTGATGCCGTTAAAATTAGCAGTATTGATATTTAATCCCAATAAACTCAGCAAAGTAGGAGCTAAATCGACAGAACTGACCGGTGCAGTAATTTTAATGCCTGGTTCGACCAAATATGGAGCCCGCAAGACCCAGGGTATTTTTAGAACCTCATCGAAGGCTATTCGTTCGTGGCCGAGCAGCCCGTGTTCGCCGAATGCTTCACCGTGGTCTCCGATGACGCACAGAATTGTATTATCAGTAATATTAAGCTTGGTTATCTCTATATCCAGTGCTGCCAAAAACTTGTCAGTATAGTAAATCGCCTGTTTATATGCATCAATCGGTTCCTTGGCGGGCTTTGCAAACCACTGGGGAACTTCATATGGGTCATGTGTAACTGAACAGAGAATCGTTATTAAAAAGGGTTTCTCATTATTTTCAATCCATTCTGTAATCGGTTTCAGCATTGAAAACTCATCGGAGCCTAAATAACCTACGAAACTATTGGGGTCATTCAGGTCATCTCTGGCCCAGAATTTATCGAATCCCAAATTAAAGACCAATCCTGGCCGACCTTCAAAATTACCCTTTGCTGATTGAAAAAATGCGGTTCGAAAGTTCATTTGATTTCGCAGGATAGTAGCAATACTGGCATAGGATTTTTCGACCGGAATCGTTTCGCCGATATCCTGAGACGCTGATGGATATAAACCGGTAAGAAGTGCAAATAACGCTTTTGTAGTATGAGAAACTGTGGAACGAGCATTTGTAAATTCAACACCTTGTCGAGCTAAATCGGCAAGAAAAGGCGTCAAGTTATTACTTCTGCTGCCCAGTGAAGTGTAAGCATGCTGAATTCCTTCCAGCACAACAATAATAATATTATGATTTATGTGTTCTGGTTTTAATGCAAGCGTAACCTGATCAAAAGTGGGTATTTGTCGGCTTGCTTTATCGAAATCTGCTTTGGCAAGATGGCCTGGGTTCCGAAACACCAAACTTGCTATTGCTCTTAGTTGACTGTTATAGTGCAGCCCGATAGAGATTACCTGTGGTGAGCTGTGTCTGGCTATGAATACACGGGCTGATGAAGATGTCAGGATAACAATAGTAGAAATAATGATTCTGCCGAGAAAAACTTTGCGACTATAACTCGGTTTTACTGGCTTTGCTAAAACCGAAAAGAAAAAGGCCAGAAGGATAGCGCTGGGCCCAAGCAAAATAATTGCTGCTTTTGGCATTTTTATAAAATTTATGCCTACAATCCACAATATATTTACCGGGTCACGTATAAGCGGCAATAATTCAGCCGGCAGAATCTGTATGCCTGTTCTTATCAGCCAGGCTGCATTCATAACCGACCAGGTGCATACTACCGCAGCAATAATCGTCGCTAATCTAATAATACTTTTGCGAGGCCAAAGAAAACAGACCGAAGCCAGGATGACCTCGATTCCAAGCAGCACTGAGATATCGTTAAGTATCCAGCTAAAGTATTCGCTTTGTAAACCATAACGCCGGGAATGAAATAATTTTACAGCCAGGGTACAAAACAGGGCACAGAATACGATGATGCTGTAAGCGCGCGGAGCGACAAGGTTATAAAACCGACGAATCGGAAAATATTTTTGTACGTTGTAAAATTTTTTTGAATACTTTGCATTCATAAAGTCAGGATACTACAAAATTCGGCGATTGACAAGGTTGTTAATATTGATTCGCGATTTTCAAGTTCATCCCTCGCAGTTCTGTGGAAAATTGACGCAATTCGTCAATCTAAAATCGGCAATTTAATGGTGTATTATTCAAGAAAGTTCATCTAAGTAGCCGAAAATACCTATGGTTATCAACAAAATATATTGCAGGGAAAAAAAGATGTTATCAGACCAAAATGAAACTGTTCTGGAAGATATAAAGCCGATTTTGCAGCTAAACAGGCCGCTTTTACCGATTGAAAAATATGCAGTTCGCGAGGGAGTCACCAGGAGAGTAGTCGAGGAGTACGGACGGTTAGGCATCATCCAGATAAGAAAATACAAGGGCAAAACCTATGTTGTCGATGTGCCTTTGAGTCCATATCTTCTTGAATCCGGAGAGCTGCGTTCTTTGCAGGAGAGCTGCAAAATGGACGACCCAGCTATCGAAAAACACAACCAGCAGGTTAATAAAACCAGTCATGCCCAGATGATTTCTGAATTGGTACCGCCGGCTTTGCAGACATCAACAAGTAAGCCTTTGAAACCTCGAGCGGGCACAGTCGAGCCGGCGCAGGCCCAGAAAGTGATTCATGGTATTAATAAAATTACCGGCAAAACGATGAAGCCGAATGTCGAAAACACAAAGACTGAAAAAGGTTCCATACGAACTAAAGATTTATTTAACAAGGCTTCGGAAGTTTCAAGCAAGCTCATAGGTAAAAATAAAAGTGAATTTTGTTCCAGCAAATCCGTCTCTAATTCGACCGCAGTTTCTTATGCCGATCGGCGTCAAACCGATAGCGATATAGAACAGGACGGAGTTCGACGTAAATGGCAAATTGCCACAGTTTTATTTATGATGTGTTTCTTTGCGGCTTTTCTCGGCTGTCTATGGCTCTTCATGAATCAAAGGGTCCATAGCGGCAGACTTGACCAGGCAACTGCAAGTATTCAGAATGTGTATGATGATTTTATTCAGACCAATCAGCAGCTCTCAACGCTTCAGGGCAAGCTCGTTGAATTTACAGCAGAGATTGAATTGGTAAAACAGGAGCTGAGTAATTCCAAAACAGAATCAGAAAGTGTGCGAAATGACCTTACTCAGATTAAGCGCAGCCTCGATACCATCCAGCAATATAATAACGCCGCATTAGGGCAGTTCAGAGAGCAGCTTCAGCAGATTACAACTCGGTTAAGCAAGGTTATCAAAAACCCTGAAACATCTTCTGATATTAATGCCCCGGGTAAATAAAAACGGGACATACCGGCTTAGTTTTTCACATCACCAAGATTCTCAGTGACTATGTGGCTGCGAATCTCGACTGTGGTTAGAAAAGTATCATTAGCAGTTTTTCAAATCTTTGATATTCAGCCTGTCTTATGCCGATAAATGGATTAATATAAAATCTTGAACTATGAAAAAGAAAGGCAGATAAATGAAAACAAAGAGAAATATATTGGTAGCAGCAGCTTTTATCGTATGTAGTATCATGGCGGTTTGGATTTCTACATCAATTCACGGCAGCCAAAAAACTTACGAGGTTCAGCCCCATATTACTATACCTGAAACCAGGACCGATGCCGCGCGTGCTATAGATGCTTATGAACGTCTCATGGATCGGTATTTGGACTTAACCGAGAAAAACTTATTCAGGATTGGTACGGACATCCAGAGTGTTGTAATGAGATTAGATTCGATTGATGATAAGCTTACAAAACTTTCTGTGAGAATATCCGGAATTGAAAAGGCACTTGGCATTAAGCAGACAGACATCGATATTAAGACGGATACCAAGACTGAAATTAAGAGTGAGCCGCAAACAAAACCTGTTGATAAAAAAACCTCATATTCGAGCGAAGGTTAAGATTCTGGTGTTAGTTTATAAAGTGTAGTGACACAAATGAAGCGTGTTGTGAATGCCTGGCTAATTAAATATTGAGAGTCAGAAGGGCTGCGTAAGTAGATATAGAATTCTATGGATTGACTTTAAGCCTTGCAAAATTTCTTTTTCCAACTCGGACTATCATTCCATTTTTAGGGATTATTACCGCATTGGGGTCATTTAGTTTTTCGTTGTCAATGCTTGCTGCTGATTGCTTTATCATTCGCTTGGCATCGCTGCCGCTTGAGACAAGCTTGCAGTGGACAAGCAGCTTGCTGGCGGCAATCGGCTCAGCGGATATTTCAACCTCCGGTATCTCTTCGGGAAGTTGTCCCTGGGCAAAAACCTTGTCAAACTCGACGGCGGCGGCTTGCGCGGATTGCTGTCCGTAAAATTGAGATACAATCGTTTTGCCAAGAAGAACTTTAGCTTCTTTCGGATGCGTTTTATTAGAATTTACAAGCTCGGCTATTTTTTCACTCGGAACGTCAGTTAAGAGCGTAAAGTAATTCTCCATCATTTCATCGGAGATGCTCATAACCTTGCCGAACATGTTGTTTGGCTCATCAGTGACACCGATGTAATTGCCTTTGGATTTACTCATTTTTTCTTTGCCGTCAAGGCCGACGAGGATAGGAGTAGTAATTACAACCTGCGGCTTTTGCCCGTTGACTCTTTGCAGGTCTCTACCGACCAGATTATTAAACGTCTGGTCCGTGCCGCCTAATTCAACGTCGCTTTTTACCATAACGGAATCATAGCCCTGCATAAGCGGGTATAAAAATTCATGCGTGCCGATTGGCTCGCCCTTTTTGTACCGAATTTCAAAAGTGTCCCTTTCAAGCATACGTGCGACGGTCATATTGCCTGCCAGCTTAATAATGTCTGCTAATCGCAGGTCGGCGAGCCATTCGCTATTATGTCTTATCTCGAGTTTGTTCTCAGATGTATCAAGGATTTTGCCTGCCTGCTGGAAGTAGGTCTTGGCATTTTCTTCGATTTGGGCAGGTTCGAGCATCGGCCTTGTTGTGCTTTGGCCTGTTGGGTCGCCGATGCGGGCGGTGTAATCGCCAATGATAAGAACAGCTTTATGGCCCAAATCCTGGAACTGCCGCATTTTTCGCAGAACCACCGTATGGCCGAGATGAATATCAGGGCTGGTTGGGTCAAGGCCTAATTTTATGCGAAGCTGTCTTCCGGTTTTAGCGGCCTCGGCCAATTTTTCAACTAACTCGGCCTCGGTATATATTTCCACCGTGCCACGTCGTAATAGTTTGATTTGCTCTGCAATATTATTAGCCATATTTTATCTCTGTGAAAAATTATTTTTATAAAAAGCAAATTATATAAGATGGATGTAATATAGGCAAGAGGAGGTAAGATAAACTTATCTGTGCAAATTTATAGAATAGATTAGGACAATCAATTGGTTTATTTTCTCTAAAGTCCTGTTAAATATTCATCTTTCAGGAGATAGTTTTGGACGTAGTCTTTGATTGAATCTTCGAGGGAGGTTGTTTGTTTTTTGTAGCCGGCCTTGTGGAGCTTGGTCATCTCGGCCT
>MHYD01000021.1:6861-10985 GCA_001824645.1 Planctomycetes bacterium RBG_13_46_10 | reverse complement strand
ATTGATTCCGGCATATCGACATATTCAATTCCCTCGACCCTTCGACTCTGCTCAGGGCAGGCTTCGCTCGGGACAGGATTTGGCTTTTTACCCCGTGAGATACTACTCTCAACTGAGGCTTTATAACTCTGTCTATTCAAGTTTATCTCACGGGGTGAACCCATAGCTGCAAAGACCGCTTTAACAAGGTCGTTCCAACTGCGAGCCTTGCCGGTGCCGATATTAAAAAGGCCGGCTGCTTGTGGATTGTCCAGAAAGAACAGCGTCATATCCACCGCATCTTTAACGTAGATGAAGTCACGCGACTGTTCGCCGTCGGCATAATCCGGTTTATATGATTTGAACAGGCGGACTTTGCCCGTAGCTTTTATCTGCTCAAAGGCCTTTAAACAGAAGCTTCGCATATCGCCCTTGTGATATTCATTAGGACCAAAAACATTGAAATATTTTAGACCCACAATTTTCTTAAAAAGTCCCGTCCTGCGTGCCCAAAGGTCAAATAATTGCTTTGAATAGCCATACATATTAAGGGGTCTGAGAGTATCTATTTTTTCTTCATCGTCGCTGAATCCATTTGAGCCGTCACCATAAGTCGCTGCGCTGGATGCGTAAATAAAGCGAATGTTATTGTCGGTGAACCTCTGAGCTAAAAGTTTTGTATATTCGTAGTTGTTTTTTACAAGGTACGAGGCGTTTGTTTCGGTAGTGCTGCTGCAGGCGCCGAGATGAAAAACTGCTTGGATATGGCCTGGGAGCTTATCTTCGGCTACCATCTCCAAGAAATCATCTTTCTCTATATAGTCGGCAAAAGATAGATTCCGCAGGTTTTTCCATTTTTCGTCGCGGGCAAGCTCGTCAACGACAAGAATATCGGTAATTTTTCGTTTATTAAGTTCTGCAATTAATGCCGAGCCTATAAAACCGGCTCCACCGGTAACTATTATCATTTTCTAATCCTTACTTGATGACTGGTAACTGGTAATTACCAATCACAAATTACCCGTTTTCCAGCAGCTTAATTTGCGATTTTGTGTATGTCAAATGTTTCATGTTTTTCAGGGCATAAAAAAAGCCGCCCAAATCTGAGCGGCTTGTAAATTTTAAAAAACCGGAAATTCTTAGCACAAAGCTATATAGCTCATAATAGCCAGAAACAAAATACGCTTTTTACTTGCTGTAAATGGAATCCAGATTTGATAGTAAAACTTCATAATCACCCTTTTGCAGTCATTAATATTATAAATTTATTTTCTTTGATTATTATTATAACCGAAAAGTGGGGCGAATTGCAATAAAAATCACCCTTTTCTGGACTTATCTTCTTATATATAAAGCACTTATGCTGCGATAAAGGCATATATTTTTTGCCGTTTTGTTTTTTAAAGATACGCCTCAGGCGTATAAATTTGCAGGACTTGTACGCCGGAGGCGTAATAGCACAATGAGTGGTTTGAATATGTATGTTAATCATCGAATGTTGTTATAGGACTATTAAATCAAACATAAAAACATTATATGTGTTCTATATTGAGCGTTGGGTGCGTGTCATATTTACTCGCCGTGCCTGCTGCGACGCATCGCGGTGAGCTGTGTCCTCTCTCCATCGAAGGAGTCTTTGACGTAGATTGTTCTCCGGAGCAGTAAGCAGAGCCGTAGTAGGACAGCGCATTAAAAACAGAGCCAAGAAATGATTAACAATGCCACTAATTTAGATACGTTCCCCCATATACCCAAAAACCATGATAAAACACATGCAGCTACATTTGTTGTATTTATTTTGTTAGTTTATAACTATTTACCCCTACCTGTGGCAGAAAATTCAATAAGCATTCGTTGGCCTTCACTCGCACGTGGGCGTTTTTAACTGGCGACATTACAACAAAAATACAGCTTTGCTCTCTAAGTGCAAAGAGGCTAATAAAATACAGTACTGCCACTGCAAAATCCCTTTTATCCCCCATCCCCTAGTCTAGCTTTTTCCTCTCCCTATGCACGGTAGATGCTTTTTTCCCAAAATACCTATTTACCATAGTTGACAGCGTTCCTAATTGATGAAGTAATATGTGATTTGAAAGCGATATTTTTTACGAAAAATAATCAGCCTTTCTATATTGACAACCGCTTTAGAAAAGGAGGTGCAATATAATGAAAAATATTAATGTGGAGATAAGTACACAAAGTATCATCTCATATTAAAGATATTTTTTTAGAAAAAGGAGGATATCATGAGCACGATATCAATCAAAAAGCTTATTGTCTTAGTGGTTGGATTGCTTCTGTTGTTTGTTAGTTATAGACCTGTTTTGGCCAATGAATGCCCTGGCAACTTAGTTAATAACGCAGATGTTATCAATAATCCACCCGGGAATGATTACGATGTGTACTACCGTGACGACACGACTTCTGTTGACCATTGCCCACCTGCCAGAGCCTGGTGGGTGAGCAATGCTTTGTTAAACAGCCACAATGTTTTTGTAGATAATACACACAATTTTCTGAATCCCTATTTCAGTGTCGTCCCCAATGATACCTGCATCTATAACCTTGGCGCCCCTGGCCTTTTGGGTTCTGCTAATCGATCTGTAATCAAAATTGATTCTGGCATGGTCAATAATAGCACCGAACCCTTCGTACGCAACACCGTTTCTCATGAGCTTTTTCACCATGTTCAATACCATTATCACATCAATCCGGATCAATGGCCCTCATGGGGTAGTTGGACGATAGAAGGTACTGCCGCTGCGATGGAAGACAAAACATTTCTTGATATTGACACAGACTGGAGTTCACTGTACATCGGCCGGGTTTGGGATCTTTTAACTAATCCAAATAGGACTCTAATGGATCGCTCCTATGATGCAGCACTTTTCTGGACATATCTCTGTGAACAACTTGGAACTCGAGCTTTTCCAGAACCCGCTTATGGTGTAGATCTCATCCAGAGATTCTGGCAATTTACAGACGGTAAAAGCCCAGACAGTGTGGAATATCTACGAGAGACAATCAAGTCTTTTAATCGAGATGCCACTTTTGAGGGCCTTTTCCGGGACTTCTGTATTACAGATTATACTCATAATTTGAATGTCAATGCTTTGCCAAATCCCGACAAATACCGGTACTTTGATGAGTCTGCTAATGGAGGTGGAACTCCTTACACAGCAGTATCTCGACACATCGTGCCATCCTGGAACACCGAATACTCCAGCAGTGTAGTGCGATGGGGAGCACAGTATTTCCAAATCGATGTCCCCTCAACAAAAGGTTGCGAAGCAATCGGTTTCTGGGGTAAGTCAGCAAATAATAATAAGCTCTCCTTAGCATTGATTGGAATCCGGGGAGGTCAGGTCCAGAAGGTCTATCATTCTTCGGGCAGTACGTTCTATCGGGCATTGATTAATCCGAGTTCGCAGCCTTACGATCGGCTGGCAGCGATCGTGATTGGACTAAACAGTGGAGACGAATTTAATTATGCCTTTGGTTCGGGACCGATACAAGGTATAATCCGTCTGCCAACACTTGACCGTATGGCCTTCGTAGGAACACGAGATGAGCCCGAGCGATTTCAGGTTAGACTATTAGTGACAGGGCCGGACGTGCTAACACCTGCTGGTAACAAACCTGTATCGATCATGGGATTGGATCTAACTAATTTTGAGGTCGTTTTACAGAGCGTGGCGACTGGTGCAACATACAATGCTAATGTTATCACGGCCAGCTATGTAAGTGGAGAATACTGGCTCGTGGTACAGGCTCCTAAGATCACGAATCCACTTGATGGCGACCTATATCATCTAAGGATTTGTTATTGCAGAGAAAATTTAGATTGTGTCCAAGGGATAACCAGTCCAAACTCCGTCCTCTATGCGAAAATCATCCAGAACCAAGTCCTGGTTCTGGATCGCTCATATAGTATGCATTATCCAGAATCTGATCCAAAAATAGAAGCAGCAAAGAATGCAGCCAGGTTATACACCAATGCCGCTGCAGATGATGACCGTATGGGATTTGTGGCCTTCTCCGGAAATAACACAGAGTGTGATAACGATGTTGATAGTTATTACACAGTTAATCTCGGTGACGTAGTTAGCCAACGTGACACTTTGATCAGGACAATTGACTCTGTG
>MHYD01000021.1:2389-6821 GCA_001824645.1 Planctomycetes bacterium RBG_13_46_10 | reverse complement strand
GTGATACTAACCAGGAATTGCTGGAAGATATTGCTGTCAAAACAGGAGGTAATTACTACTATGTAAGCACACAATCACCAAACACTGAAATTCTTCTTACTTCGCTAATGGATGCCGCATCAGTTAAAGTAATTGATAATCCTTCCCAGGATATGCTAAGTGTTTCGAATAGATTAGCTCAAGTCTATCGAAGCATAGAAGAGGAAGTGCACGGTCAAGATCGCCTTTCTTACCATGCAGCTAATGTCCGGAACGGTGATAGAACAACTGTCATGATGCCAGTTACTGAAAAAGAAGGTGGCGGCGTTCAAAATGCTATCTTTGCCTTCAACTGGGATAATCCAGGAACGCAAGTTGAAATAAAACTCTTTGATCCATCCGACAACGAAATTACAGCGGGCGCAGCCTGGAAGATCCACGAAGTCGGAAATACCAGCAAGACTTATCATTACTCCGGTACGTTGGATATAGGTGCTTGGAAGGCTACAATTAATGCAAATAGCAATGTTCAAGTAATCTGTATGCTCTCTGGTAAGCTTGTCCGAGGCGTTGACATAGACGTTTACTTGTCACAGATTCCAAGTCATGCGGAATGTGATAATGATCCGATCTCAACGTACTTGCGAGGTCTGCCCGTGGCAATCCTTGTCAACTTGAATGACGGTATTGGGGGCATCGCTGATGTCAATGTGTTGGCTACTATCTGTAGTCCTGGATCAATGTCGAATCGGCTCACTCTATATGATGATGGTAACCATGAAGACGAACTGCCCAAAGATGGGATATATGGAAATGTCTACACACGCACACCTTACTTCAGTAGCGGTGGTATTCCTGATAATCCAAACGGTCCACCTCCACCATCCGGCAACTCAGGAAGCTATATGGTAACTATTGACGCTGTGGGCATATCAAACTTTAGAAACGACTTCCAACGTAACTTGACGCGATACTTTCATGTCTTTGAGTATGTAGGTGATAAGAGATGTGAACCGGACTTGGACAACGATGGTCTTCCCGATCGCTGGGAACAGATTGTAGGTCTGAGCCCAACTAACCCTGGAGATGCACAAGTTGATAGTGATAATGATGGGCTTGTAAACAGTGATGAATTCCTGCAGGGTACGCTACCTCTCAACCCTGATACTGACAGGGGCGGTGAATCTGACGGATCAGAGGTGAAGCGTGGAGCAGATCCCCTATATGATAAGGATGACGCCATACCTATGCTCATTGACTATGGAGTTGTCAGGGAAAGAATAGACATTCCAGTACACTGGCCTCAGCCTAATACTAACATCCTGCATTTCCCCGTTCATCCATCCTACAAATATATGCAGATATGGAGACTCATTCCGCCTGCAACTCAGTATACCATGGTCAAACGAATAGACCTCACGGTCGATCCTATGGGTATTTATTATGATATAGGGTTGACAAACGAAGCAACCTACAGCTACTATCTTGTGGCAGAGGCTCTGAATGACATTGTTACAGCACCTACACAGGCCTTCACAGCTACACCAACTCTTCACCCAATTGCCCACTGGAAATTCGATGAAACTGGGGGGCAGATTGCTTATGATAGTGCTGGCGGCACAGATGATATGCTCCCCGGTCTGGACGGCATCCTACAAGGTAATCCTGTATGGCAGCCAAGTAGTGGTGCCTTGGGGGGAGCTATAAAATTGGATGGAATCGATGACTATGTTAGTACACCATTTGTCCTTGATCCAGCTAGTGGTCCTTTCAGTGTCTCTATGTGGTTGAAAGGAGGCGCACCAGACGAAGCGATTCTCTCACAACAGGCCGGTGCTAACTGGCTGATGATTGATGTCACTACAGGCACGTTAATGACAGAATTAAAAGCTCCTGACCGATTAGGTCCAAGTCTACATTCACAGTTTGTAATCTCCGATAGAAATTGGCACAAAGTTCATTTGGTTTGGGATGGCATGAACTTATCCTTGTATGTGGATGGCTTTATGGTGGCTAGAAGGATAGAGAATAACTTAGCAAGCCGAAGAGCGCGTATGCACATTGGAGCTGGTGCGACTTTACAAGCAGTCAGTTTTTGGACGGGTCTCATTGATGATGTTTGTATCTACAATAAGGTAGTGACACCATAGCGAATGTGATCTATCACAGTAATCCAAAGGGCTGGTATTACTAAGTTCTACTACTAGCCCTTTTCTGTATATCGAGTATGTTCTGTACTGTGAAAAAATTCTTTTTTGTCCAAAATCGCAGAGACAATCTCCGCCTTGTGTTCCTGAAATTTTACTTGAAAATTCAGCCGGTTGTGGGTATAATACCTGCTAAAAAATAGAAGACAGAATACAGGAGGCAGGAGACAGAAGTTTACCCGCCGGAGGCGGGACGGAAGACAGAGGACAGAGAACGTAAGACGGAAGGGAAAAGACAAATCAAAATTCAGCAAATATTATGAAAATTATGTATTTTAAGAGATTTGATTACTCATATTACCTCAATTATACAAACCAACATTGCTCTACAATTGTAGAGAATGTTCGACAAATTGGCCTTTTTATGCAAAACAAAGCCAATTTATGTAAGGCCAAAATTGCCGCAAGCTCTTTTGTGACAAGTTAATATAGAAAATCTACAATTTTGTAGGCTGGCAAAAACAAAGCCATTCAAAGCCAATTTTGGCTGTGACCTAATATTTCAAGGGATTACAATTGTTGTCCGAGTAATGGTAAATAAGAAGTTTAGTAATTGCCCCTGTTGGAAATGCCGCAAATTAGTTCGAGTACGGTGAAAGTAAAGATTTTTAACGGGGTTGACAGGGATGTTTAGGTCGTTTTATAATGGTGCAATAATGACAAAACATATCTAATTTTAGAGCGCAAAAAGGGGACTGAAATGAGCGATTACACACGATATTTAATGATATGGACACCCCAGGGTTTGGACTGGTTGTGGATTCTTTTAGTCGTCTTGCTGATATTTGGCCGGCGTTTGCCGGAAGTTGCCAGAAGCTTGGGTAAGAGTCTAACCGAATTCAAAAAAGGTGTTCGCGAAGCCCAGGAAACCAAAGATGATCTGGCGGATGATGTGAAAAAAGTCAAAGATGACGTGGTAAATCAAGCCAAAGATGCCGGGGGGCTGAACGAGTTAGACAACAAGGATTAACAGGCCGGTAAAAGGGAATAGGCGGCTGGTTGATTAATTACTAATCTACAATTCCCAATTTCCAACGATATATCCAATGGGCGATGACAAAAGGAAGAAAAAAGGACAAATTCCACCCGACACCACCATGAGTCTGGGCGATCATCTTGAGGAGCTGCGGGCTCGGCTTATTCTTGCTATGTTAGGCCTTGTTATCGCTATTATTGTGTGCTTATGCTTCGGCAAATACATAATAGCATTTATCGAAAAGCCTTATATTAAGGTAATGGATCCTAAAGCACGCTTGCAGAGTTTAGGCCCAGCCGACGGTTTTATAAGTTATATGGAAATAGCGATGATTTCGGGGTTGATTTTAGCCTCGCCGTGGATTATTTATCAGCTATGGCTTTTCATTGCAGCAGGTCTTTATCCTCGTGAGAGACGATACATCTATCTTGCAGTACCTTTTTCTGCCGTTTTATTTGTCGCGGGCGCTTTATTGTTTCTTCTTGTTATAGCGCGGATTACTCTGCGTTATCTTGTATGGTTTAATGAAAAGTTTCTTGGTGTCACATCCAATTTTTCCTTCCCGAAGTATGTGTCTTTCATGGGCACTATGATGCTGGTATTCGGTATTGCTTTTCAAACGCCGATTGCTATTTTCTTTTTAAATAAGACGGGACTTGTTTCGGCTCATACATTACGAAATGTGAGAAAATATGTTTTGCTGGGAATAGTAGTAGTAGCTTCTGCGGCAATTCCTGGAAGCGAACCAATATCCTTAGTTGCGTTAGTTGTGCCTATGTATATGTTATATGAGTTAGGCATATGGTTATGTCATTTCACAGGCCGCAGATCAATGGACGAGAGAAGAGTGACGATGGACGATTAAAGTTCGTCGCTCATCCTTCGTCCCTCGTCTCTCGTAAATCGGTCAGTCGAGTATAAATTCATCCTGGTAAGCGGGAACAGAAGTATTCCAACCGGTTTTTTGGTTAACAAGGTCTGCGAAATTCTGTGCGCTTTGCGGCTCACCGTGTACGATAAATAGTCTTCTTGGAGGTTTGTTGCATCCCGTGAGCCACTGAAGAAGCTCATCTTTATCTGCATGGGCGGAAAAACCGTTTATTTGGGCTATTCTGGCTTGAACCTGATACTTCTGGCCGAGTATCCTGACCTGTTCCTGGCCATCGACAATTTGTCTGCCTAAGGTGCCGTTTGCCTGGTATCCTACAAACATTATGGTGCTCTCCGGCCTGGAAATATTTTGTACTAAGTGATGTTTAATTCTGCCGCC
>MHYD01000021.1:231-2381 GCA_001824645.1 Planctomycetes bacterium RBG_13_46_10 | reverse complement strand
AAGACCATAATATGCGGTATGGCATCTTCCATCAGCAGCTCATTTATGTAGTATAAAACCTCCTGAGAGCGTTCCAGGGCAAAACTGGGGACAATAATATTACCACCGGCTTTTTTTGTGGAGTTGATGACTTCTGCGATTGACTTTTTTGTATCATCGCTTCCCTGATGTACTCTATCGCCGTATGTTGATTCTATTAGCAGGTAATCCGCTTCTTTGCAGGAGGTTGGGTCGCGAACTATAGGCCTGTTGGCTCTGCCCATGTCTCCTGTAAATAGAATGCTTCTTTGCTCGCCATCTTGGTTGACCTTAACTTTTATTATTGAAGAGCCGAGCACATGGCCGGCATCGTAAAAAGTCGCTTCGATGCCTTCGCCAAGATTTATTGATTGTTCATAATCGATAGGTGAAAATTGAGGAAAACATGCCTCGGCATCGGATATTGTATATAGTGGAATTTCCGGATATGGCCCTTTTCTGCCTTCACGTTCGTGCCTTTTGCGTTTGAATTCAGCATCTTCTTCCTGCAATTTAGCTGAATCAAGGAGGATAATTTGCGCAATTTCCGAAGTGGGTGCGGTGCAGTATATCCTGCCTTTGAATCCTTCTTTGGCCAGCTTTGGCAATAGACCGCAATGGTCTAAATGTGCATGTGTCAGAAGGACGGCATCTATGCTTTTTGGGTCTATTTCAAATGGCTCCCAGTTTCTTGCCTTTAAATGTCGTTCCTGGTAAAGGCCGCAGTCGACAAGCAACCGTGTGCCGTTGGCCTGAAGTAGAAATCGAGAGCCCGTTACGTTTTGAGCTGCTCCAAGAAACATCAGTTTTATTTGCATATTTGACCTCTTAATGACGAACCCAAAGAAGTATTTGTGAATACTATAGTTTAATGGGAATAATGTCAAAAAATAAGTTCAATAAATGCCTATATAGGCTGCGGTTCGACATGCTCACCGTTTCTTATAAAAACAGGCATTGAATCGCAACACTAAAAATGTTAAAATAGTAAGGCTTTGTTTATTTGTTTTTATTTTAGGGCTGTTCATTTTTAATCTAAAACCAAAACCAGCAGAGAGTTATATATGTTTTTCTCAAAAAAAGTATTATTTCAAAGCTTGGCAGTAATAGTTGTTTTGGCCGGTTTTGCTGATTTTGTATTACCTGTCCTGAGCGTAGTCGAAGGATCTGCTGATAACACATCTCCTGTCCCGAGCGAAGTCGAGGGATTGGTAATTAATGAGGTAATGGCCTCTAACAATAGCACTATCCAGGACCCGCAGGACCAGTACGACGACTGGATAGAGATTTATAATTCTGGAAACACGTCTATCAACGTTGGTGGTATGTACCTTACAGATGACTTATCTATGCCCACCAAATGGCGGTTTCCAATAAACAATCCATCCACAACCACTATTTCCGCCCATGGGTATCTATTGATATGGGCCGATAACGATACTATAAATTCCGGTCTGCATGCGTGCTTTAAATTAAGCGCCGGTGGTGAGGAGATTGGCCTGTTCGATACCGACGGCAGCTCTTTGATTGACAGCATCGTTTTTGGTGAGCAAACATCCGACATTTCATACGGTCGATATCCGGATGGCAGTGATACATGGCAGTTTATGACAACTCCAACACCGGGCAGCGGGAATAATAGTGGATACATAGACGTTGTAGCTGATCCCGAATTCAGCCATGGAAGAGGTTTTTACGATGCACCTTTATCTGTCTCAATCACGACCGAAACTGAAGGAGCAGTTGTTTACTATACTCTCGATGGTAGTAGTCCCTACTCTTTAGACAGAGGCACACCGACAGGTACGCCATATACCAATCCAATTCCTATTTCCACAACGACGTGTCTGCGGGCAATTGCTGTCAAAAATTCATGGGCACCTTCAAGCATCATTACCCACACGTACATCTTTCTTGATGGTGTTATACAGCAGGCCACAGACCCTGTTACCGGACGCCAGACGACTCCACCAGGTTATCCCACTTTGTGGGGTACGGTAATAGGCGATTATCAGGTTGACCCCGATGTAGTTGGGCAGAATGGTAAGGATAGGTTTGACGGCCTGTATGCCGGGACAATCAAAGATGACCTTAAATCTGTCCCGACTATTTCTTTGGTAATGGAAAAAGAC
>MHYD01000021.1:0-80 GCA_001824645.1 Planctomycetes bacterium RBG_13_46_10 | reverse complement strand
CTGCCAGCGGTACAAGCCTGGACAGATGGAAGGTATTCAAACTCTCAATGCGACCGAGGTTCAAAACTGCCACCGATGAC
>MHYD01000020.1:53293-54387 GCA_001824645.1 Planctomycetes bacterium RBG_13_46_10 | reverse complement strand
TTCAATGTAATAAGCATTAAAGGCAGGAGTGGCATCCGAGTTCATGTATGGACTGACGTGTATGTGTATACATAGATTTAATATAAAAGATAGGAGGAAACATTTGAATGCTTATCAGGAGCTTTGTTTGCAAATAAAACAGACAAAGAGAATGAGAGAAAATTTGTTTTTTGCCGTATGTAATTTTTCTATTATTTCATGATAAATGGAAAAAAACTTTTGAAAGGGTGAGATTATGAAAGTAACAAGTATGTTAGATAGCAACCAAGGAACACCTGCAAGAACAAGGAAAAATGTATTATTCCACGTGTTGCTTGCGGCAATGGTCGTATGCGGCATGTCCGGTGAAGTTGCACGCGCTGCGTATCCTTTTTTACTTCTGGATATAGGCCGTGGACATAACCCCGCCGAGATTCAGGCCGGCTTCACGGCGTTTACCGTTAGCGACAGCGGCACAGTTGTCGACGGCATTAAGGTTGAGATTGCACCCATGATAGCCGGAGAGCCCATCCAGCAGCGCTGGCGCGGCGGCCCAACCGGCATACCGTACGAGCAGCTCTATCGTGACTTTATCTTTACCGTGAATGGCGGACTAAGGATCACGTTATCGGGGCTGAACCCCAACGAAACGTACGAAATCACCCTGTATAGCTGGGATCAATCCAGTGCAGAGGATCATATCGCGGACTGGGCAGCCAACGGGGACTATTGTCTTACCACCAGCTTTACCGGTGGAACTATGGTCGCGGCTGAAGATTCCTATGCTTTCTCAGGAGATGCGACCGCCGATGGCACCGGAAAGATCGTCCTGGAATCTACACCTAATCCATTGACCAGCTACCCGGCAGATCCAGGTCAGTACTTCTGCTTTCTGAACGCTGTGGTGGTTTCCTCGTTGACCCCGCTGACGACAGCCCGGCACCCGGTGCCGGAAGACGGGGCCACCGTCACTTCTACCGCTGTAGAGCTTCAATGGGAGCCCGGCATGCTGTCGAGTTCCTCCAATGTCTACTTCGGGGAGGACCGCGACCGCGTTACCAACGCCACGACAGCGGACCCCGAGTTCCACGGCAACATCACCAACGGGTCTTTCC
>MHYD01000020.1:52007-53279 GCA_001824645.1 Planctomycetes bacterium RBG_13_46_10 | reverse complement strand
GGGAATCCATATCCCGATGGCCTGGTTCCCAACACGACGTACTACTGGCGTATTGATGAGGTTAATGACCTGCATCCGGAGAAACTCTGGAAAGGTGAGGTCTGGAGTTTCACGGTGGCCTCACTGTCCGCCACCGAGCCTGGACCCATGAACGGCAGCCTCTTTGTTGATCCCAATGCCATACTGACCTGGACGGTTGGCGCGGGTGCAGTCCGACACCACGTGTACTTCGGCAGCAGTCTGGAGGACGTGCAGGCAGGCACTGGCGGGACCGACAGGGGTGAGGTGACGGAGGCCAGCTACACCACCGGCATGCTGGAACTGAACACGACATATTACTGGCGGGTGGACGAAATCGACGCCACAACAACCCACGCCGGTGATGTCTGGAGCTTCACCACCACTCTGCCGGGTCTGGGCACGGTCACGATGGACTTCTGGGAAAACGTCAATGGTGATCACACTCTGGCCAATTTGCTCAATGACGGGAGATATCCGGACAGTCCGACTCGCAGCGAGGCGTTGACCGAGTTCGGCACCGTGGACGGCGTTGGTAACAACTATGGCGCGCAAATCTCTGGTTGGCTCTATTGTCCGGTAACCGGGGAGTACACGTTTTGGTTCTCCTCCGGCGGCCAGGGCGAGCTGTGGCTGAGCACGGATGACGATCCTGCCAACATAGTGCTCCTTGCTTCTGAGGCCAACTGGGGCACCTACGATAGCTTCTCTATCAAATCCGCTCCGATTTCCCTGATGGCCGGTCAGAAGTACTACATCATGGCCAGATGGAAGGACTTCGCTTCTTGGGACCACTGCCAGGTAGCCTGGAAAGGTGCCGGCATCCGGGACCAGGAGATTATTAGAGGCTGTTACCTGTCTCCATACGAGCCCTTAAGTGCCTATGGTCCGACCCCAAGCAATGGAAGAACAAATATAAACCAGACTCCGATTCTTAAGTGGAGGCCTGGAAAATTTGCTGCTTCTCATAATATATACTTAGGTTCGGATCCGAATAATTTGAGTTTACTTGTGACCACGCCGGCCGGACAGGAAATTTATGGGCCTTTGTCACCGCCGCTTGATGTGAACAAGACTTATTACTGGCGGGTAGATGAGGTCAATGACCTGAATCCGGAAAGTCCATGGATTGGCTCTGTCTGGAGCTTTACAACGGCCCCATATCTTGTCGTGGATGACTTTGAATACTATGACGACGTTGATAATCAGATATTCCTTACATGGGGTGACTACTACGTGAATAATACCGGCATG
>MHYD01000020.1:49950-51995 GCA_001824645.1 Planctomycetes bacterium RBG_13_46_10 | reverse complement strand
CTTGTCCCTCCGTTTGCTGAAAGCACTGTCGTTCACTTTGGTTCTCAAGCCATGTATATGCGCTATGATAACGATGGTACTGTAAATGAGGGCACCAGCTACGAAAAGAGCGGGACATTGCTCTATTCCGAAACTGAACGCGAATGGGCGGATGCACAGGATTGGACCGCAAAAGGTGCCACCTCTTTAGGGCTGTGGTTCAGAGGCATACCGGCTACGTTTGGCAGCTTTACGGCCGGGCCGCCAATCACGATGACCGCCCGTGGTGCAGATATCTGGAATGAGGCTGACGAATTTCACTTTGCCTATAAACAGCTCTCCGGCATTGGGAGTATAACGGTAAGAGTAGCCAGTATTACAAATACCGACCCATGGGCCAAGGCTGGAGTGATGGTGCGCCAGACACTGGATGCCGGCTCTGTAAATGTTGCCATGCTTGTCACTCCTGATAATGGTGTTAACTTCCAGTATCGTTCTGCTATAAACTCAGGTTCCGAGCAAGTTACACAAGCAGGAATCGCCGCTCCACAATGGGTGAGATTGACTCGCAGCGGTAATACCTTTACCGGCGAGTATTCTGCTAACGGCTCTAACTGGACTACGCTGGGTTCTATAGATATAGCTATGCTTGCGGATATCTATATAGGCTTATGCCTGACCAGCCATAACGTCGATGCGACGTGTACAGCCGAATTCTCGAATGTTAGCACAAGCACTTCGGCCACAGGCAATTGGCAGTCACAGGACATCGGTATAGAAAGTAATATTGCCGAGCAGCTTTATGTGGCACTGCAGGATACTGCAGGCAACAGTGCGGTGGTCACAAATCCTGACCCTGCTGCAACGACCATAAGCGTCTATACGCAGTGGAATATTCCGCTGACAGACTTTGCTGGTGTGAATCTCCAGGCGATAAGGAAGATGTCTATTGGTATTGGCAGGAGAGGCAATACGCAGCCTGGTTCTGCAGGTGATTTATATATTGATGACATAGGTTTGAATCTTCCTGCTTCCGGGCAGTAAACGTTAATCTACGTTTTAGAGATGACTTCGGGGGCCTATACAAGTTAATTATGTATAGGCCCTATATGTTCGCTTTGAAGAAGTTAATTGAGCTTAAAGTTTTTGAAATAGCGTAAGATACTAAATCTGTAGTTTTATTTCCTGGGCACTATTTACATTAGGGATATGGCAGCAACTCGCGTGATGTTGCTGAAGCAGGAAAGCTTCTGTAGAGTAAGGCCCGATAAATCGGGATTTCAATTAGAAGCCGGATAGGGTTTCCAAGGAAGGAGGTATAAAATCAAATCCCAAAAAAGTTCTATTCTCAAGAGAAAAGTTGAGTGAGGGTGTAAGGTTTTAATGTTCTTTCATGGATGTTGTCGGAGGCGGGTATTGCTAAAGCTGAAAGTTCAGATACTCGTCGAAGACATGAGACAGGTATTTTGGTGCGTGGCCAGGATACCAGGATTGTTTGTTTAACTTTTATGAAGGAGGAATATTATGTCTAAAAGATTGTTTTATTTAATTTTTGTTTTGGTGCTGTCTTGCACATGCACAGGTTACGTCTCTGCGGGGATAATCTATGTCGATGTGACGGAAGGCGAGACCGGCAACACCAGACTCGCTACGGGCGAAGTCTTTACAGCCGTCGAAATTGGCAACGACGGCAGCGGCGTCGATAATTTGTGGCGCAGGCGTCCGGGTTTTGGAAATGGCATTGGAAATGGCGCTATCTATGAGTCTGGCGGCGACTACAGGAATCAGCCTTGGGATACCGAGGATTGCCCACGGCTGGTGACGACTGTCGACGTGCCGATAGGTTATTACGAAGTGTATGCCTACTTCTGGGACTCTGGCGGCAGCTGGCGGCTCCAGGCCTCGTTGACCAACAGCGAGGGCCAATTGCCGTTGTTCCTCCCCAATGATCCCAACGGCCTTGCTAAGCCGGCCGACGCGAATGACTTTGATGTGCCTGTGCCGATAGTGACGTCATCCCCTAATCGAGTTATGTGGCAGGTTCCTCTCGGCAGGACGGGTCTTAC
>MHYD01000020.1:47408-49941 GCA_001824645.1 Planctomycetes bacterium RBG_13_46_10 | reverse complement strand
CGTGGTCTATGCTGACGACGACCCGAACCATGGTGACAGCAACAAGCGTACCTGGTATGACGGCATCGGTTACAAAGCCTTACCGCCAAAAATTGTCTACGTCGATGTTTCTGAAGGCGATGCTGGCAATACCAAATTGGCCACTGGCGAAGTTTTTACATCCACTGCGGATGGCAGCGGCAGCGATAATATTTGGCGCGGGCGAGCGTTTGGCAACTCGGTTACAATATTCGAGTCCGGCGGTCAATATGGTGAGACAGCCAACCCGGAAGACTGTCCGCGGCTGGTGACATCGGCCGAGGTGCCGGCGTTTGACTACAACGTATATGCCTACTTCTGGAGTGATACAAGTTCATGGCGCATACAGGCTTCGTTAGCTAACAGTGAAGGCGACTTACCGCTATACCTGGCCAATGACCCCAACGGGGCGGCAACCGTGGCCGACGCCAATGACTTTGCAGAGCCTGTCCCGATGTTGACTGAGGGCAACCGGACTCTGTGGCAAGTGTCCCTCGGCACAACAAGTGTGACCACATCTATCACCGTTTATATCGACGATGACCCTGGCCACCTTACCCATAATGCCCGTACCTGGTATGACGGTATCGGTTACAAGGTTGTGGTACCAAAGATCGTCTATGTCGATGCGACGGACGGCGAGGCAGGCAACACCACATTTGCTACAGGCGAAGTTTTATCGGCCAGTGATCCGGGTAACACCGGCAGCGGCGCCGATGGTCTTTGGCGCAAGCGAGCTTTTGCAAATTCGGGTACCATATTTGAGTCTGGTGGTGAATGGACAAGCGAGACGTCCAATGCTGAAGATTGTCCACGGCTGGCGACGCTGGTTAGTGTGCCGTTGAATGACTACAATGTGTATGCCTACTTCTGGAGCGATAATACCACCTGGCGAATACGGGCCTTGATGACAGACAGCGAGGGTGACTTGCCGCTTTATATTGCCAATGACCCCAACGGCGGAGCAACCGTGGCCGATGCAAATGCTTTTGCCAAACCTGTGCCGCTATTGGCCGAGGGCAATCGAAATCTGTGGCAGGTTTATCTCGGTAATACGGGGCCTACTACTGTGATTACCGTCTTTATCGACGATGACCCCAATCACCTAAGCGGCAATCGCCGAAGCTGGTATGATGGCATCGGATATAAGCTCGTGTCAGGTCTGGAAGTTGAGCCGGAAGAAGTGGAACCAGAGCCAGAGCCGGAACCTGAACCGGTAATCTTACCGGAACCGGTTGATCCCGGAGTTGCAGGTCTTGTGGCTCATTACGCTTTTGAGAACAATACGGATGACAGTTCAGGCAACGGATTAAATGGCGTTGCTGTTGGTAACCCAACCTATGTGGCAGGATTGGCTGGCTACGGCACGGCGATGGATTTCGATGGCAATGGTGATTACGTAGACTGCGGAAATAACCCGGCTTTTGATATTACCGGCCAGATTACTGTCTCTGCATGGGTAAATATAAGGTCGATACCCACTGCGTGGGCAGCTATCGTAGTTAAAGGTGAAAACGGCTGGAGGCTTTCGGCTTATTCGTCCCAGAGAAGTTTCCACTTTGGTATTTGTTATTGGGAGAAGGCTAACTACGCAGCCAATGGACAAAAAGAGGTCCCGCTCAATGAATGGCATCATGTCTGTGGAACGTATGATGGCGCTACTATCAATCTATATTTGGACGCGTCAGTTGACGTAAGCACTGCCAGCACAACCGGTTTAGACATAAGCACCACCAATTTATGGATTGGAGCAAACTCTGAATATGCTGAAGCGCGTTATTGGGATGGTCTTATAGACGAGGTAACGATTTACAACCGAGCACTTTCACAGGCTGAGGTTGTTTACCTTGCGAAGAAATAGTCCGTCATGGCAGTTCTGGAAGTGTCGGAATCAGGATAGATTTATAAAGACCTGAATCAGGACGGTTTTTTTGAGCAATTTAGGGGCCTATGCCGGGAGGGTATAGACCCCTGTCATTTTTGCATGAATATTGTATTAATCTGAAATCGAGGGACACCTCCATACTTATTTCTCCCTTTCATTGATGTCCTTTTGTATCTTGCATAAGGTTTCTATGCAGCTGCTTCAAAGCTGTCTCGCTTTACAGATCGCAATTGATGAGTTTAAACCATTAAGTAAGTCGAATTTTTCAACAAAAAAGATTAAAAGTGCACAAGTGCATAAAGCCCGTGAGATAAATCAAAACATATCTCACGGGCTAAAGAGCATAATTCCTTGGCTTTTATCCTTATAAAACCTGCTACGACCTGCTGCCCCGATTCGCAGCGGCGAGCTATGTGCGCAAAACGCGGCGAATAAAGATGAGTTTTCGCGGGAAAGTGCTTGACTAAAACAGGGGGGTAGAATACCATAGCGAGCCACTGGCCGATTGCTTCGGCTGGTATTTATCTATTCATTTCAATCAATAAAAGGAGGTATATCATGGAAAATCAAGTTCTTACTAAGAAAACCAACCGACGTGAAATGCTGAGACTGTCAGGAATGGGCGTGCTT
>MHYD01000020.1:44304-47346 GCA_001824645.1 Planctomycetes bacterium RBG_13_46_10 | reverse complement strand
ACTCGATCATGCTCTGCTTCGACATCGCGTCCATCGATGCATTCGTGAGAGACGTACACGTCTATGACGGGCCTGATAGAATCGCCACGTTCGACAATATCAACCTGCTGCCGCAGCAGCCCATTACGCGTCTGACATTACCGGGCACCCCGACGATGGGGCTCGGTCTGGGAATATCTCTGGGTGTCGGCTTCGGAGTGGAGCCGATGGACCATGCTATGACGTTTTCCGCCGCCGGCTGCGACTTTGTGTTTCGACCCCTTGAGTGATAAGCCCTGTAGGATGGGCACCGCCAAAGGCGGGTAAACTTTAGCCCATTCTGTTCATTTATTAATTCTTTTTATTGTTGACATACCATATATGTAAAGCGCGTAGCTCTCCGAAAGGAGTCCCGAGGACTGCCACAGGTACGCGCTTTACGTATAGACCTTTCCTTGCTATAATGACGGGTTCATTTGTGAGAATGTCGTGTGAAATGCTGATAGGAATCAATATTTATGAAAAAGTCGTGGTTGATAAGTATAGTCCTTTGGTCGATGCTTGGTATTTTTGCTCAACTAACGTTGGCCGACAGCCGTCTGGAATCAAAGATTGTCGATGATGCGAGCGGCGAGCTGTTAGCCGCACGAGTTGCTGTCACGAGTCCGGATGGAAAATTCCTGGAAATCGAGGAAAAGCATGAGCACGTCAAGTACCTGGAGAAACGATGGTGCTATGTGGACGGGTCATTCGCCGTTACTATTCCGGATTCAGGGGCCAGGATTGAGATACGCAGGGGCTTCGAGACGCGTCCCCTGATTGAGACGATAAAAGGTAACAGAACCGCTAAGACTATCCGGAAGACCTTTCGCCTGCGTCGCTGGATAGACATGAAAAAGAAGGGCTATGTCAACGGTGACATCCACGCCCATCTGCCTGTGCCCAAAGAGGCCCATGCCCAGATGCGGGCCGAGGACCTCAACGCCCAGGTCCTTTATCACATGGTGGACTCGCAATCTTCCATTGCCACGAACAACTGTTTCACCGGCAGGCTCGATGCCAGCTCGACACCCGGCTGCGAGATTTACGTGGGCCAGGAGGTCCGTGAGTTTCAGATGGGGCACCTGGGTCTGCTCAATATTAAAAGCCTTGTCCCCGGGTACCCGGACATGGGCGGTTCACTTGAATATGGGCGGAGCGAGCCGCACTTTGACTTGGTGCGGGCCATGCGTGCGACCCGCGAGCAGAACGGCATGATCGTCTGGTGTCACATCTCGTCTCTGCCAGGAGCGGAATTTCCTGTCGGTATCGCACTGGGCCTCGTGGACGCCGTCGAGCTGATTACCTGGAGTGACCCGACGCAGCTGCCGAACCACTGGAATCCGTGGCTGAACTCGGGGATGTCCATGGCGGAATTCCCTATCATGCGGTCCCTGGATCTTTATTACCAGTTCCTCAACGCTGGCTTTCGCCTGCCCATCGCGGCAGGAACCGACAAGTTCGGCGAAGAGATTCCACTCGGCAGCAATCGCGTCTATGCCCGTGTAGAAGGCCCGGCCAATTATGCCTCCTGGCTGGAGGCCGTCAAGGCCGGCAGGACCTTTGTCACTAACGGGCCGATTCTCGAATTCGATGCAGCCGGTCAGCAGCCGGGTGACGTCGTTGAATTCAGCGGGACGAAGCATATCAAGGCCCGCGTGACGGCGCGTTCGATACTGCCGTTTACGACCCTGGAGATTGTGGCCAACGGAGAGACGGTCGGGCATAAGACGGTTGCCGTCTGGAACAATCCTCCGAAGGACGGCCTTTATTCCATGGAGGTCGAGGCGACCGTGGATTTGTCACGGAGCATGTGGCTGGCCGCAAGGGTGGTGGAGCATCCGGACCTGCGTGACCGCATCCTGCCGAGGGGCCTGTCTGTTTTTGCCCACACCGGCCCTGTCTATTTTCTAAAGGACGGCGGTAAGGTCAGAGAAGAAGCCTCCATCATGTATCTTCGCAAATACGTCGAGGGAACGCTGCACTGGCTCGGTACTGACCCACCATTCGTCAAAGAAGAAGAACTCCGCAGCGCAAGAAGTGCGGCTGAAGAGGCGCTGCGGTTCTATAAAAATTTGTGAATTCTGAAAAAATATTTTTTGTATCCGTGTGATGGCAGAATCAACTTGCACATGCCTACTTTTCTTTGTTGTCTTTTTTCTTGAGAAGTCCGCCGAGACCTTCTATCAGGTCGGACGGTTTTACGATTGCTTTTTTAAGCTCATCCGGGACCTTGTCGCCGAGCGTTTCGCCAAGACGTTTGTCGAGCTCCTCCTGGAGTCTTTTTTTGCCGGCGTCAGCCAGTTTCTGTTTGAATTGTTCTGTCAGACCTTTGCTGTCGAAAACGAGTCGTGGCTCGCTGACCAGGCCTACGACTCTTATTGTTGTTTTTAGATTGTGCACTGCGTCGAGGACTTCCGAAGAGGTTTGGGCATCGAGGCCCAATATGCCGCCTGAGCCGCTTTTCGCCTGCATATTGTCAAGAATCACGTTTATAGTAATGTCCATAGATTCGGCGTTTAGTTTGCCCTGGAAATCACCTGTGGCGGAGCCGGATTCGAAAACAAGTCCTGCGCTTGAACTAAGACTCGATTGCATTTTGCCCAGGTCGAATCCTTTGAATGTCCCCGAGATTTTCGGTTCGCCGGTTCCTGTCGAGTAATCCAGCGTGACACTGACAGAGGCAGGCGTTTCGTAAGATGTCAGCTCAAGATTGATGGGAAGCCCGGCTGCCTGAGGAGTATCGCTTATATTGGCAAGAGAAATTTTGCTGTTGCCGAGAAGAGGCGAAGATATTTGGACATTATCGAGCAGTACTTTTTTGGCTAATATTCGAGGTGACGGTGCAATGGAAGCGCGGGCCCGGAGATAGTCGAGATATTTTTGTGGAATTTCGCGCGTTTGCTTAAATGTTTTTATGTCTTTTGGCAGCCAGCGTTGCAGTTTTTGCAGCCGCTCTTTTAATGCCTTTGCGTCTTTGATGTAGGTTTCGAGCTTCTTAAGGTTTTCGGTTGTTAGCGCGAA
>MHYD01000020.1:42893-44048 GCA_001824645.1 Planctomycetes bacterium RBG_13_46_10 | reverse complement strand
GAGGATCATGTCTAAAGTACGCACCCAGGGATTTGAGTACCATTTTTTAAATTTTTCAGAGCCTTCTTCAAATTTCAGAAATGCTTTGCGAAAACTGATTACCAAACGTACCAGCAGAAGGCCCACAACGGCCCCAATAACAGGGCCGAGTATTAGTGTGCCTGCAACGGAATATTTACTGAAATCTGTAATGCCTATTATGGGTATGGACGAGAAAAATCGCAGCAGAGTTGAGAGGTAATCCTGCACGAACAAACCGGCGTGGTAGAGGACCGGAGCTGCGGCGAAGCAGAGCGATTTGCCGATGCCGGCTGCGAGGATAAACAGTCCTATGTGGACATTTAATATCAGCGTTATGATGATTATGGCGATATGGAAGCCGGAAAAGCCCGGCATAAGGCCAAACGAGAATCCCAGAGTTACAGACAGGAAGATAAAGACCGGCGCGACACTACCGCGGAATACGGCCAGCAGCTTTCCAATAAATCCTGGCAGGAGCATATAATATTCTCCATCAGGTGACCCCGATTTGTCGGGGTTCAATTGTTCGCGGTTGCGCGGCTCGTTACGGTTTTGTTGAACGTAAAACGTTTTTTAAAACGTAAACGTTAAACGTATTACGAAACGAGCCTCACGACCGTAAACGTTAAACGGAATACAAATTGGCTGTATGCTCAGGGTATGTCATCAATACCTTCTTTTTTCAGCGGTGTAGTCCATAGATATACTGTGTGCTCGGCGCCGTCTTCGCCGGTAACAGTGACAACCTCATCCGGCTTGACGCCTTTCATATCGAAATCGTGCGAGACAATCCGCGAGCCGGGCTTGAGTTTCTCCAGTTGAGGAATCAGCTTAACATTCAGGCTCGGTAATAGATAAAGAGTTATTACATTCGCCGGGCTAAGATCGAGTGTGAATATATCTTTCTGCTCAATTGTCACCATGTTTCCGACGTTGTTCTTCTCTACATTTTCCAGTGACTCTTTAATTCGCTGCGGGTCTATGTCGAAACCTTTGGCTTTGCAGCCATACTTTTGGGCAGCCGTTACAACTATTCGGCCGTCACCGCAGCCTAAGTCATAAACCAAATCATCTTTTGTTACTTTCGCCATTTCGAGCATTTTATCAACCGCTACCTGAGGTGTAGGGACAAAA
>MHYD01000020.1:42074-42875 GCA_001824645.1 Planctomycetes bacterium RBG_13_46_10 | reverse complement strand
AAACTGAGTACTTTTTTCATAAATTACACCTCTCAAAAAAACCATATATTTTCGGCGTATCGAGGAAACTTGGACAGCTACATGTTTTCTCCTCTACTACCTTGGTTTAAAGTTAAAAATAATACCTAATTGTGCAGTCAATATCAAGATAAATTTGTTTCCTTAAAAACTGCTTTGGCTTAGATTTATTATGTTTGCCGTATCGTGTTTGTTTCAATACATTTATCGTAATAAAGGCATTGTCCGATAAAATCCTTATCAAAAGCAGCCACTTTGAATTTGTGGGGTATAACCGGCAAACAGGAGATGGCATAATCCTTTTTTATTATTGTTCTGGAATTTTATATTTTAAGATTTATTCTTGACGGTTAAATATGAAAAGGTTTTACTTATGGAGCAGCCGAAGAGCGGAGAATTTACGTTGTTTGGCTGCGGTGTTGTTACTCGTCTTGGCGTAGGCCAGGACGTAGTCAGTTTGGCAATCAGCCGGTTGTAGTTCCGGTGTGCCGGGATGAGCAAAATTTTTGTAAATTTTGTGAAGGAGCATCTTAATTTTTGAAAGGATTGAACGATGCCGACTATGAAATTTTTGACGGTTATTTTTATATGTACCTATATTGTGTTCATCGGCGGCTGCAACGCGGAGATGGAAGACATGAAAATCCGAAATGCAACCCAGCAAAAGGAGATAGATGCACTTCGGGCCGATGTGGCAGCTAAAAATATTGAGCTTGATAAGCTAAATAGAGAGCTTGCCGATGCCAAAGAAAAAGGCGGCATCAATATGGAGAAACTGGAGCA
>MHYD01000020.1:35033-42068 GCA_001824645.1 Planctomycetes bacterium RBG_13_46_10 | reverse complement strand
CGCCGCACTAAAGGAGGACCTTGCAAAGAAGCAGGCGCTGATCGATTCGATGCAGAAAAGACTCCTCTATGGCGGAATGCAACTGCCGGTTGAACTTAGCACCAAGCTGGAGGATTTTGCCAAGAAGTATGATCTGGTTACGTATGATGCCGGCCAGGGGATAGTGAAGTTCAAGAGTGATTTGCTTTTCGAGGCTGGCAGTGACAGGGTGGCGGCTGAGGCAATTAAGGCTATCCAGTCACTTTGCGAGATTTTAAATGCCGAAGAGGCGAAACAGTTCGATATTATAATTGCCGGCCATACCGATGACATGCCGATCGAGAAGCCTGCAACACTGGCAAAACATCAAAATAACTGGTATCTGTCTGTTCACAGGGCCGTATCTGTGTTGAATGTAATGGCGGATAACAAAATCGATTCGAAGCGGCTAAGCGCACGCGGCTTCGGCGAATATCGACCTATCGCAGAAAATCAGGCCGGCAAAAAGGGCAATTCGCTTAATAGACGCGTAGAGATTTACATTGTTCCTTCGGGGATGTAACGGTTCGTTGATTGCAAAAAGACCGGCACCGGTTTAGGAAAACTGACATGACAGAACGAACTTTGGTGGTCATCAAACCGGATGCCGTCCAGCGTCATTTAACGGGCGAGATAATATCACGGCTCGAACGAAAGGGCCTCAAGCTCGTCGCCGCAAAGTTTATACAAATCTCCGAGCAATCAGTTCGTCGGCTTTATATGCCGCACAAAGGAAAATCATTTTACAGAGGTTTAATGAAATTTACCTGTTCGTCGCCTGTGCTGGTAATGGTCTGGGAGGCGGATGGTGTCATAGAGATAGTGCGTAAGATGCTGGGAGCGACTTTTGGATGTGATGCTCAGCCGGGCACTATAAGAGGTGACTTCGGCTGTTCCGGAAGGTATAATCTCGTTCATGGTTCCGACAGCCCAAAATCGGCCGAGCGAGAAATCAGGATTTTTTTCCGACCCGGCGAAATCATCAAGTATGAATTAGCTGACACAAACTGGCTCTACGGCAAAAAAGATTAACGTAAATATCAAAGCTTGGCTGGCGAAAGATTAAATTATATTCTATCGAGTAGGTTTTTCTTTTATAACTTCCTTCGCGGAAGGCTTTTTTATATCCACTATATCTATCGCTGGTTTTAAACATCTCGATTTTGGACATTCGCCGGTCCAGCAATAAAGGCAGAGTTTATCTTTAGGTCGTCCGATGGCTTTAATCATGTCATCCACGGTCTGATATCGAAGCGTTGTGACGCCTAAATCCTTCGAGATATATTCCACCATCTTTTTGTGTTTCTCGGAATTGTGGTCAACGTATTCCGACACATCCTCCACGTCACGGCCTTGGAGCTCTTTAATGGCATTACGGGCAGCAAGCTCTTTGGGCGAGCGCGTGGAGAGATTGAACCTGCATGGAAATATCAGGGGCGGACAGGCTGGTCTCAAATGTATTTGTTTTGCACCGTAATCCCAAAGTTTCTTTATAGTATAGTTTTTCAGTTGTGTTCCCCGTACAATGGAATCCTCACATACAACAATGCTATTACCTTCGATTACCTCTTTGATTGCGATGAGCTTCATCTTCGCGATGTGGTCGCGAATCTCTTGGGAAGGCGGTGTGTAACTTCTACCGTAACCCGGCGTATATTTAACAAGAGGACGCCTGAAGGGCTTACCGGACTCCATTGAATAGCCTAAACCATGTGCGATACCGGAATCAGGTACTCCTGTAACCAGGTCAACATCTATATCTTTATCGTGCTTTGCAAGGTAGCGGCCGCATCTTTCTCTGACAATTTCCACATTTATTCCATCGTAGCTTGACGCGGGAAAACCGGTATAAATCCAGAGAAATGCGCAGATTTGGCTTATATTATCTTCTGTCGGTTTTTTTTTCTGCACCATACCCTCTTCGTTTATAAGGATTATCTCTCCCGGCTCAATGTATTTTATAATATCGAAGCTGTTATTTGGAAAAGCGCATGTTTCACTTGTAATTGCCCAGGCGTCTTTACGTTTGCCGATGATAAGCGGTGTGTATCCGAATCTGTCTCTTGCTGCGTAAATGCCGTCTTTGTTGAGTAATAAAAGCGAGCAGGAGCCCTCTATAACGTCAAACAAATTCTCTATGCCGTTTATCAGGCTGCTTCCCTGGCTGATTATCTTTGCTATCAATTCCGTGACATTGACGGTTTTTTTGCTCATTTCGCTAAAAGATATTCCTTTCTCCAGCATTTTCTCTGTGAGCTCTTCGGCGTTTTCAATCCTCCCATTGGTAGCAATACAGAAAGGTCCGAATTTCGACCGCAGGTAAATGGGCTGTTCCTCGGAGGCACTGATGACACCGATGCCTTTGTTGCCTTTCATGCCTTTATAATCATCGTAAAATTTCGACTTGAACTGGCTCTGGCTTACATCTCTTATGTGGCGCTCGAAGTCTGTACCGAGAACCGCCAGGCCGCCGTATTCTGTTCCGAGGTGTGAATGATAATCTGTGCCGTAGAAAAGAGATTCCGCACAATCTTCTCTTGAAACAACTCCGAAGATACCGCTCATATCTCAACTCCTTTATGAGACCTGCCAAGCAGATCGGTTTGAGGCCTGACTCCATAACCGAAAGTTTAATGTGCTATATATTATATGATATATTCCCTAATGTTCAAGCAGGTTTCCTAAAAAGCAGGGTATTTGTTACGTGTTTATAGACGGCGGCACATGGCATTAGACGCTTGCAATTTCTGTAAGGAGATTGTGATTTTTGCTCCTGCGGTTAGCTAAAGGTTAAATCATCCGAATGCCGATATTAATTATAGAAACTTACAATGCATTGTGAATAATCAACCACCATTCGTGACCTGGGTCGGTTTCTGAATGACGCGATTGAGCTCTTGATTCAACTTAGCTTGCCCGGCTTTGAGCTTCTATGCTGCGGCAGGCTCGTTGAAATCAGGGCAGATTCATCGAAGTCGGCGGGCAAAGATATGCTTTCTGCGCAGAGACAATCTGTTGGCAAAAAAATATTGGCACTTCCTCTTGGGCAGAGCGTAAAAGATTTTCTCGATTATCTAATTGTTGAGGGGGGGCTTTCCGATAATACAATTTTGGCATACGGCCGAGATTTAAAAAGCTTTCAACAGTATTGTAAATCTTGTAATATTTATAACTTGCGGCAGATAGACCCTGTACTTATACGAAGCTATTTGCGGATTCTAACCGCCAATCAGATGGGTGAAGGCTCCATTAAGCGTTGCCTTGTTGCGATAAGAATGCTGCTGCGGTATGCAAAGCTAATGAACCTTGTCGAAGACGACATGGGTTGTACTATTGAAAGTCCGAAGTTATGGCAAAAACTTCCGATAGTCTGTAATAAGCGGCAGGTAATCGATCTTCTAAACGCACCGCAACCTCAAGAGCCTTTTTATCTGCGTGACAAATCAATGCTTGAGCTGCTTTATGCCACCGGTGTCCGAGCCAGTGAGCTGGCGGGCTTAAAAACAACGGATTTAAATCTCGATATAGGCTACCTTCGTTGTATGGGTAAGGGCCACAAGGAACGGGTAATACCACTGGGCAAGGCTGCCATTGCAGCTACAGTTGAGTATTTGAGGATGCCCGGCGGCCGGTCTAGGTTGGCAAAGCCGGTAAGTGCAGATTTTCTGCTGCTGTCACGAACAGGCAGGGCCTTGAGTCGTATTGAAATCTGGAGATTAGTTAAAAAATACGCTGTTCGTGCAGGCATGCCGCGAAATCTTACGGTGCATACTCTAAGGCATTGTTTCGCGACGCACCTGCTGGCCGGCGGTGCCGACATGCGTAGTGTTCAGGAAATGCTCGGTCATGTTGATATTGCTACCACTCAGATTTATACACACGTTGACCACGAAAGATTGCGAGGTATTCATAAGAAATTCCATCCGAGGCCTTAAAATATAAGGAAATCCTGCGATAAATCGCAGTTATAAATTTAAAAATATCTTTAACAGGTTGACTTTGGTGGGATTTCAAGTTTATTATCTTATTGCGGCTTTGATTGGAGATTTTTGTTCGAGGTCATCCAAATGGGCGTAAAACAGTTGTTTCCGATAATATTGCTTATAATAACATTGCTACAAACAGGTTTTAGCCAGGATAATTCTCAATTGCTGCCGGATAATATAGCTGCGGAGGTCAAGCCTGATGAGCAGTTAGATATTAACAGGGAATCCCTTCTCAAGGGAACCAGCGAGGAAATTCGCATAAAAGCTGCTTCTGTAATGTTGTTTTATGAAAATTCGCTTGCCAGAAAAATCCTAATCGATGCGTTAAAACAGGGTGAAAATGCTTCAGCTCGAGCGGCTGTATGCAAAGCGCTAAGCCAGACACGCGTGGAACAGAAGTCTGTGAGTAATAAGGAAGATTTTATTCAGCCTTTGATTGAGATATTAACTAATGATAATACAACAGGTGCCAAATTAGCCGCTGAAGCAACCTTGATTTTTAAGTATGAGCAGATAAAAGAACCTCTTGAAGGTACAGCAACAAATGTATCGTTACCGGTCACAGCGAGATTGAATGCAATATATGCATTGAGGCTTTATCCTGATATGACGGCGGTATTGAAACTTGTAGAGCTGCTTGGAGATCCTGAGATTCAGGTCTATGCCGCGGCAGGAAATGCCCTGTCTTCTCTGGGCATCCCTGTGGCAGATAGTCCTGATGCCCGTAAAGAGGTAATAAATGAGCTTCAACGCCAGGGACCTGAGGCATTTTTAAGGGATAGGATTCTTCGCAGGGAAACAGAAATACGTCGGTTGGAAACCGAATTGAATTCATGGCGGGAACGATACCGCACAGCGCTGGATAAAATATATCTGACTATTAATGATGATGCCGCCAGGAGCCAGTTTTTAGTCGAGCATTTGCGTGACCAGGAGACGATAATCAGACTATGGGCTTTGGAAAAGGTGCGCCAGGACAGGGTGGGGACCCGGCCTAATCCGAAACTGCCGGGGGAGGTTGGACCTATCCTTGCGAATCTTATATCTGACCAGAACAGAGATGTTCGACTAAAAACAGCTCAATTGCTTTCTTTGATGGGTGGCGTAATTCCGGCTCAGAATCTCTTGGCTCAACTGGATGTCGAAAAGAATGAAATGGTTCAAATGGAATTGTTTGGAGCGCTCGGTTACGCCTTTCCGCTTAATCCGAATACGAAGATTCCCGAAGAGATAAGAAAACAGGCTCTGGATTGGGTGGTCAAATATCTTAATGAGAATGATTCTAAAAAGGTCCAGAAAGGCGCAGAAGTTTTGAAAAGACTGCTTGAGCAGAACGGTTTAGTGTCTGCTGAGGTTGAAAAATATCTTGGTTTATTGGCGGAAAAATTTAATCAGCAGGACAAAGAAACCAGCGGGCCCATGCGTGGCGAGCTGCTTAGCATAATGGCAGGGCTCTGTGCACCCCAAAACACTCAAAATGTGTCAGCAAGAAAGCTATTCAGGCACTTGTTTGAAAAATCATTAAATGATAAGACTGATCGAGTTCGCGAAGCGGCGGTGGATGGGCTTATCTATATTGATAAAGCAAGTGCCCTAAAGATGTTGAGAAAAGATTTTGTCAACGACCCAAGTTTGATTATAAGAAGGAAGTTAATAGACCTTGCCGGTGAAGTCGGTGCTAAAGAAGACTTGACTTGGCTGGCAGAAAAAGTCGGCACAACTGCGGATGATAAAAATGCCTGGCAGGCGATGATGAAAATATTCAATGGTTCTGATGTAAGTGTTTTGAGCGAGTGGATAGATAGATTTTTCTCGGAAAAGAGTTCAATCGGGCTGTCTGACGAGCAACAGATTGCTTTTCTTGAATTAACAGACCGAAAAATAGGTGAAAGCAAGCCGAAAGTCCTGAAAAACATAAGAGAGATGTTGGCGGAGCTTTATATTGAAACAGGTCAGTTTGAGAGGGCGGCTGATTACCTGGGCAGATTAAATGAAGCAGCGCAGTCGGCAGAGGAAAAAGAGGTGATTTTGTCGAAGCTGGTTAATGTATATTTGCGGTGGTCAAAAGTGGACCTTGCAGTTAATTTGGTGACAAATTGCTTGCTGCAAAAGGACTTGGACGCCAATAATATGGTGGTGCGTTCAATTGATAATTATTTAAGCGCCCCGGAAGGCAGTGTTGACCCTAATGTTGCCCTGGAAGCGCTGAGTAGAATTAAAATAGATGCTCTTACGGCAAGGTCTAAATGGCTTCAGCAAATGAAAAGCTGGGCCGAACGTTTTAGAATTAACAAGGCAGAAGACAATGAAAAATTGAAGGATGCCGGCGATTGATATACGCTTTGTGTTTGATATAGTTATGTTTTGAACAATGTTTTTGTTTTATTAGGTTAATTTTTGAAAAAAAGCGAAAATTTTTAAAATTTTTTTTGTTTTTACCTTTTTTGTGTTTGCAGTTCTTGGGGCAATTCTTGTATTATAATCTGTTTATACTAATGTTGGGCTGAAAAATTGGGCTTTTTCCTTCATAGTATGAAGTTATGCAGGAGAAAACCGAAGCAGGATATATTGTCTGTATACAAAAGAGCATTGGACTAATTTGCTTTTTTAGATGTTTTGTCGCAGCATTTAAATGGGAATTTTATTCTGCTGCTGTAGCTCAGTCGGTAGAGCGCGTCCTTGGTAAGGACGAGGTCATGGGTTCAAATCCCATCAGCAGCTAAATGTAAGTAGGTCGAGCTTGGATTGCTTGCAAACTATATAATATTTTGGGGGTGAGACTGATTTATAGAAGTTTGAAGGCAGTTTGTAGGTAAGTTATTTGAGCTATGGACAAGAAAATAATATTAACCTGGCATATTGGAGGTCTATATTAAAATGGCTAAGGCGATATTCGAACGGACAAAACCACACGTAAATGTTGGAACCATTGGTCACGTCGACCACGGCAAAACAACTTTGACGGCAGCGATGACAAGAGTGATGGACTTCAAAGGGCTTTCTAAGTTTAAGTCTTACGATGAAATCGCAA
>MHYD01000020.1:23887-34954 GCA_001824645.1 Planctomycetes bacterium RBG_13_46_10 | reverse complement strand
GAATCGGCACTATGCACACGTTGATTGTCCGGGACACGCAGATTATGTCAAGAACATGATTACAGGTGCGGCACAAATGGACGGCGCCATTCTTGTCGTTAGTGCCGCCGACGGCCCAATGCCGCAGACTCGTGAGCATATTCTGTTGGCCCGCCAGGTTAACGTGCCTTGCATATTGGTTTTCCTTAATAAGGTGGATTTGGTAGATGACCCGGAATTGCTGGATTTGGTCGAGCTGGAGATAAGAGACCTGTTGAATAAGTATGAGTTCCCGGGCGATGATACGCCCATTATCCGCGGTTGCGCACTGAAAGCAATGAGAGCCGAAAGCATCGATGACCCCGAATGTAAACCTATCATGGAATTGCTGAAGGTAATGGACGAATACGTACCGATTCCTGTGCGTGATGTAGATAAGCCGTTCCTGATGCCTGTAGAGGATGTTTTCAGCATAAAGGGCCGTGGAACAGTCGGTACAGGAAGGGTTGATCGTGGAAAAATCAAAGTCGGCGAAGAAGTCGAAATCATCGGGTTAGCCAAGGACACACGTAAAACCATTGTAACCGGTGTGGAAATGTTTAATAAGACCCTCAATGAAGGCCAGGCCGGTGATAATATTGGTCTGCTTTTACGTGGAGTTGAAAAAAAGGAGCTCGAAAGAGGCCAGGTAATTGCCAAGCCGGGCAGTATCACGCCGCATACGAAATTTCATGGTGAGGTCTATGTGCTTACAAAAGAAGAAGGCGGACGGCATACACCGTTTTTCCCTGGTTACAAACCACAGTTCTATTTTAGAACCACTGATGTCACAGGTTCGATTATTTCATTAATAAGTGGGGAAGGAAAGCCTGCAGAAATGTGTATGCCGGGCGATTATATCACCATGGAAGTGGAGATTATTTCCCCCATTGCTATGGAGGAAGGTCTTCGTTTTGCTATTCGTGAAGGTGGTCGAACAGTTGGTGCAGGCGTCGTGACGAAAATCCTTAAGTAAGTATTCTGTTCAACAAGTGGTTTCTTTGAATTTCAGATAGAGGTAGAATTATTGCTGCCGATAACACAAACATATCGGCGGTGGATATCTGCGGGCTTTGTTAATCTTTCTTGAATAAACGGCCTGTGTGATAGGAACATATTCCAATGGCGAAGAAGAGTAAAAGGGAGTATGTATGGCTTGAGTGCTCCGAATGTAGCGGTAGAAATTACCGCACGAGTATCAGTGTGGCTGAAGGCGTTCCGAAATTGGAGCTCAAAAAGTTCTGCCGCAGTGAGCGCAAACATACCGTACACAAAATAAGACGTAAGTAGGCTTATATCCGTTTGATGACGGTTATATCAGAAGAGGATAGGCCAGTAGCTCAATTTGGCAGAGCGTCGGTCTCCAAAACCGAAGGTTGGGGGTTCGATTCCCTTCTGGCCTGCTTTCATTGATGCTGGTTGTTAAGAAATAAAATACTCAAATATTATATAGGATAGAAAAAGTGTTTTTCAGAATATATAAACCAGGGCAGGGAAAATACACAAGAATATGTACTGCTATATCTGCAGCGGTAATCGTTGGGTTCGGCTGTTTACGGCTTTATAGAATTTTGCAGGCATTTGATTGGCAATCATGGTGGGGACCATGGATAGAGAGCATGATACCGGCGATATTATTTGCAGTTTTGGGCATTTTGATTTTTTACCTTGTGAATAGACCTGCTGTTGCGGATTTCCTGATAGCGGGTGAGGGCGAGATTAAAAAGGTGAACTGGTCCAGCAGGAGAGAAATAGCCGTTTCGACATTTATCGTTATTGTCGTAGTGGTTGTTATGGCTATTCTTCTCGGTACGACGGATTTCGGATTTAGGCTCTTTTTTGACTGGTTTTTTGCGTAAGGTATTTTGATGCAGTGGTACGTTTTAAGAGTTGCGGCGAATAAAGAAATGCAGGTTAGAGAGGCTCTTGCGCAGAAAGTCGAGAATGAGAGCCTGACAGATATTATTGGCAGAATAGAGGTTCCTGTGGAACAGATTAAACGTATCCGGGGAGGCAAACAAACAGTCCACAAGAGAAAATTGTATCCCGGTTATGTTTTTATGGAAATGGACACGACGGAAGGTGGTCGAGTTCCTGACAGGGCCTGGTTTATGATTAAAGCTACTTCCAGTGTCGGTGATTTTATTGGTACGGAAGGGATTCCAACCCCTATGCGGGATACGGATGTGGCAAAGATGTTATTAGAGGCGGAAAAGCCTGAGGAAGCTCCAAGCATCAAGGTCGAGTTTCAGAAAGGCGACCAGATTAAAATCCGGGAAGGTGCTTTTGAGAACTTTGAAGGTGTGGTCGATTCGATTGATGCTGAGCGAGGTATTGTGAAGGTAATTGTTACAATATTCGGCAGAAGCACCCCATTGGATATAGAGTATTGGCAGATCGAAAAACTGTGATATTGGACATGGCATCATTGGTTCATACCAAGAAAAGGATATAGCAATGGCGAAAGAAGTAGCTGTAAAGATTAAGTTGCAGGCGCCTGGGGGACAGGCGACACCGGCCCCGCCGGTAGGACCTGCATTGGGGCAGAATGGCGTTAATATTGGCCAGTTTGTTTCGCAGTTTAATGAGCGAACAAAACAGCTTAACGGTACAATAGTGCCGGTCGTGATAACCGTTTATAAGGATAAAAGTTTCACCTTCGAGGTCAAAAGCCCGCCGGCAGCAGTATTGCTGAAACAGGCGGCTGAAATCGCAAAAGGCAGCGGGGTGCCGAATAAGGAAAAGGTCGGGAAGGTGACTGTCGAGCAGATAAGGAAAATCGCTGAGGCTAAATTGAAGGATTTAAGTGCCTATGATATAGCCGGCGCCGAAAAAATCATTAGAGGTACCGCCCGAAGTATGGGCATAGAAATAATAGAGGATAGCGGACAATGAGAGGTTTTTACGGGCGTCTTAATAAACTGTGAGAGATAGAATATGAGGTATAGAGGTAAGAAATACAAAAAAGAGCTGCAACAAGTGAGCAAAGAACCTGTGAGTCTGGCGGAGGCGGTTGGAAAAGTCAAGGCCTTTAGCTCAGCGAAATTTGACCAGAGTGTGGAATGTGTACTGCATCTGGGAATAGACCCTAAACAGGCCGACCAGATTGTTCGTGGCGCAATATCCCTGCCTTACGGAATAGGTAAGCAGAAAAAAGTTATCGCTTTCTGTGAAGGTCCGCAAGTTGAAGTGGCCCGAAAAGCCGGTGCCATTGAGGCCGGCTGTGACGAGTTAATTAAAAAGGTCTCGGATGGCTGGACGGACTTTGATGTGGCAGTCGCCATACCGAAGGTTATGGGCAAGGTTAGCAAGCTCGGTAAAATGCTTGGACCCCAGGGGAAAATGCCTTCGCCGAAAAAAGGAACAGTGACAGATGATATGGCCACTGCAGTGGCTGAATTCACAGCGGGTAAAGTCGAATTTAAAAACGACACCGGCGGAAATGTCCAGGCAGTCGTCGGAAAGCAAAGCTTCGAGGTTGAAAAGCTGATAAGTAATATTGAGGCTTTTGTCTCGTATATAAAGAAGATTAGACCGGTAACAGCAAAAGGCACATATATTAAAAAAATGTGCATATCGGCGACAATGAGCCCCGCTGTAATGGTTATTGTTTAAAAACCGGGTTTTTTCAACATAGATTAAGGTTCTTGATATTAACAGGTGAAAGATGAGCAAATACGTAAAAGAACTGCTGCAGACAGAACTGGAAAAGAAGGTTGTCGATAAGCGTATAAACGATTTTCTGGTCGTCAGCGTGAAAGGTGTCGGCGGAGTTGATAACAACCAAATGAGAGGAGAGCTCAAGAAAAAAGGCATCAGATTATTAGTAGTGAAGAACTCACTAATCAGGAGGGCTCTGTGCGATGCACGGATAGAGAAGGCAGTGGATTTATTCAAGGGCCCATGCGCAATTGTTTATGGCGGCGACAGCATCGTTGATGTGGCTAAAGAAATGACAGGGTGGTCCAAAAAAATTTCGGCAATAGAGATTAAAGGGGCCTTTTTAGAAAACTCGTCTTTAGATGCCAAAGCAGCAGAAGAAATCTCCAAGATGCCAACACGCGCGGAACTGCTGAGTCAAATAGTCTGCCAGATGAAATCCCCTGCGTCAAGGTTGGCCGGCTGCATTGGTGCTCCCGCATCGATTGTAGCAGGTTGTATTAAAGCCATTATCGACAGGGCTGAAAAACAGGCAGCATAAGATTTTAATATAAGGTTGCTTGCGTAGCTGTCCCGGTAACGGGTTAAACGAAGCGGTGGAGCTTCGGCTACTACCAGGCGCAGAATAATAGGAGTTGGTAAAAAATGGCTAAAGAAGAAGAAGTTCAAGAAGCGAAAGAAACTAAAAAAGCGGAAGCACCACAAGCTGGAGACGCGAAGAAGTTCAGCAGCGAGGTCAAGAAGCTCGGCGATGCAATAGTCAAATTGACATTAATGCAGGCTAAAGAGCTTAGTGATTATCTCAAGCAGGAATATGGGATAGAACCGGCTGCCGGAGGAGCTATTATGATGGCTGGTCCGGCTTCTGGGGCCGGCGCTGCTCCGGAGAAACCACAGGAGAAAACCAGCTTCGATGTAGTCCTGAAAAGTTTCGGAGATAAGAAAATCCAGGTTATTAAGGAAGTCAGAGCCCTAACGGGACTCGGTTTGAAAGAGGCTAAGGACCTCGTCGAAGCCGCGCCAAAATCCGTAAAACAGGGGATGAGCAAGCAAGAGGCTGAGGCGGCGAAAAAACAGCTTGAAGCTTCTGGGGCTGTGGTTGAATTAGTTTAACAAAATGATTGGGTATTTTCTATTTAACCCGGAGTGTAACAAATGGCTCTAAAACCCATTCGGAATTTCGGCAAGGTAAGCGATGCCGTAGAAATTCCAGATCTTGTAGCAGTGCAAAGATCAAGTTTCGACAGATTTTTACAACAAGATGCTCCTCCTGACAAAAGAAGTAACATCGGACTGGAAGCACTGTTCAGAGAGATATTTCCAATTGAAAGCTATGATAAGAAAATGAGATTGGAATATCTCTACTACGAGCTGGAAAAACCACATTATACACAAACTGAGTGTATTGGGCTGCAGTTAACGTATGCATACCCGTTGAAAATCTGCTGTCGTTTGCGAAGTGACCAGGGCCAGGATTTGTCTGAGCAGGTTATATACCTTGGCGAAATGCCGATTATGATAGGCGGCGGCGAGTTTATAATTAACGGCGCCGTACGTGTTATTGTCAGTCAGCTTCACCGCAGTCCCGGCGTTGATTTTCTTATTGAGAGCAAAGAAGGTGACAGGGTTCTGCACGGCGGTCGAATCATTCCTGACAGGGGAAGCTGGATAGAGATCGGGGTCACTCAAAAAGATATCATGATTGTGAAGATTGACCAGTCGAGCAAGATACCCGCAACGATTTTTCTGCGAGCAATTGACCAGGCTTACAGCACAACTGAGGCTATATTGCGTGCGTTTTTTAAAACAAACACTGTTTCCGTTGAAAAACTCACACCTTCCATGTGGACAGTGGAACCGATTGTGGATAAAGAAACCGGTGAAATCATAGTAAAAGCAGGCGCTCAAATAGCTGATAAGGCCGGCTTGATACAGCAAAAAAGCGGTGTTAAAAAAGTCGAGGTCATAAACGAAGTCAGAGATACACTTATATTAAATACCCTTGCTGAAGATGATTGCCAAAACCAGGAGCAGGCATTATTGAAGTTTTATATTAGGCTTCGGCCGGGTAATCCGCCTAATCAGGAGAAAGCGAAAAGCTTTTTTAAGGAGAAGTTCTTTGATTCCAATCGGTACCGGCTCGGTAAAGTCGGCAGATTCAGATTGAATCGTAAATTTTCCCAGTCTATAGACGAAAACGAGATGACACTGCGGCCGGATGACTTCCTTAACACAATGAGGTACATTATTAACCTCAGAAACAATGAAGGTGAAGTTGACGACATCGACCATCTCGGTAACAGAAGACTTAGAACTATTGATGAACTCGCTGCTGACGAAATTAGAAAAGGACTACTTAAACTCAGAAAAACTGTGATGGAAAGAATGAGTATTAAAAGAGATACTCAGGAAAATATCAAAATCGCTGACCTCGTTAACTCTAAATCTGTTGCCAGCAGTATTAACTACTTCTTCGGTAGAGGCGAACTGTCACAGGTCGTGGACCAAACTAACGCGCTCAGCCAGCTCACTCATGAAAGAAGATTGTCAGCGCTCGGACCAGGGGGGCTTAACAGAAGAAGGGCGGGGTTCGAAGTCAGAGACGTGCATATTAGCCATTATGGCAGAATTTGCCCGATTGAAACTCCGGAAGGGACGAATATAGGGTTGATATCGTCACTGGCAATTTTTGCGGCGGTCGACGAATACGGATTTCTGCTGACTCCGTATCGTAAGGTTAAAAACGGCAAAGTTGCTGACGAGGTGAAATATCTTCGGGCGGATGAGGAGATTAAGGTTGTATTTGCGCCTCCCGGTGCTGTAGAGATGGATACGGGCAGGATTAGCAAAGGTCTGGTATTAGCCAGAAAGGGCGGGGAGCTTGCGCACGTTTTTAGTGAAGAGGTTGATTACGTTGACATTTCACCTAAACAGATAGTCGGCGTTTCAGCGTCTCTGATACCGTTTTTGGAGCATGATGATGCCAACCGGGCATTGATGGGCTCGAACATGCAGCGGCAGGCAGTTCCGCTTTTAAAAACAGAACCGCCTCTGGTTGGTACCGGCATGGAGTCAGTCGTCGGCCAAAACTCAAGCATGGTTGTCCGTGCTGCAAATAGTGGAGTTGTTACTGCAGTTGACAGCAACCGCATAGTGATTAACCATACCGACGAATATAAATTATCTAAGTTTATTGGATTGAATGAAAGAACCTGTCTTAATCAGACACCGATTGTTGCATTGGGTGATAAGGTTAAGGCAGGACAGATCATTGCGGACGGCGGGGGCACGTCACAAGGAGTGCTGTCTCTCGGCAAAAATGTTTTGGTGGGTTTTGTCTCTTTTGACGGCTTCAACTTTGAAGATGCGATTATCGTCAGCGAAAAACTCTGCAAAAATGATAGTTTTACAAGTATTCACATCGATGAATTTACAGCCGAGGTTCGAGAAACACGTTTAGGCAAAGAGGAATTTACGCGGGATATTCCCAATGTTAGCGAAAAAGCACTGCGAAACCTTGATGAGCAGGGAATAGTACGCGAAGGAACAAGAGTTTGTCCCGGCGATATTCTGGTGGGCAAGGTGGTGCCAAAGAGCAAAACCGAGCTGACGCCGGAAGAGAAACTGCTGCACGCCATATTTGGCAGGGCCGGCGAGGATGTTAAAAATGATTCACTTGAATTACCCAGTGGGTATGAGGGAGTAGTAATAAAAACCGAGCTGTTTACCAGACGTGGTGCCGGCACTGAGGAGCAGAAAAAGGAGATCCAGGATCAGATAAAACAGAATGAAAAAGAAATCAGGGCTAACGAATGTACCATTTTCAGGCAGATGATGGAGGCTATCCATAACAAAATTGATGTAAATGTCATTGACCCTTCTACCCGCCAGAAAGTCGGTGTCAGCCCTGATGATGAGGTTATCTTCGAGCAGATAGAAAATTTCGACATTAAGTGGATTAAGCCTGCTTCTGCTCGTGATAATGTAAAAAAGATCGTGGACAAATTCTGGTCCAAGATTACCGAGTTCCAGGAAGAAAAAAATCGACGGCTCGAAAGAATGAAACACGGCGATGAGCTGCCCAGCGGTGTGCTGCAGATGGCAAAAGTCTATGTCGCAATTAAAAGGGCGTTGTCAATTGGAGATAAAATTGCTGGCCGTCACGGTAATAAAGGCGTCATTGCCAAGATTATGCCTGAAGAGGATATGCCGTTTCTTGCAGACGGAACGTCTCTTGACATTTTGCTGAATCCGCTTGGTGTGCCGAGCCGAATGAATGTTGGACAAATCCTTGAAACTCACCTTGGCTGGGTTGCGCGTGTGCTGGGCTTTAATGCCGTTACGCCTGTGTTCAACGGAGCCACAGAAGAGGATATCGGCACGCTCAACGAAGAGGCGAATGAGCTTATGAAGCGGCGAAAAGAGGAACTTACGCAAAAGCATCAGGCTCCGCCTTCTGATGAGTTTTTCATAAATATCCCCAAAATGCTCAAGGCCCAGTTATACGACGGCAGAACAGGTGAGCCGTTCGATCAGCAGGCAACTATTGGTTATATATACATGATGAAATTGCATCATCTTGTCGATGATAAGATTCATGCCCGCGCTACGGGCCCATATAGCTTGATTACACAGCAGCCATTGGGCGGCAAAGCAAGAACAGGAGGACAGCGATTCGGCGAGATGGAAGTCTGGGCTTTGGAAGGCTATGGAGCGGCTTACGCCCTGCAGGAGCTGCTGACTGTTAAAAGTGATGATGTGGAGGGAAGAACAAAAATCTATGAATCCATGGTCAAAGGGCAGAACACGCTTGAGGCGGGAACGCCGCTGTCCTTCGATGTGTTGTGCAATGAAATAAGAGGGCTTGGTTTGAATATCCAGCTCGAAAAGAAAAAGCTTGGAACTGCTGCTCTATAAGTTGATGGCTGTCAATTAAAAGGGGCTATGAATGTTAGGAAATATTTACGATCGTATTAACGATTATGGTTCGGTCAAAATATCCTTAGCCAGTCCTAATGATATCCGTAGCTGGTCCTTCGGTGAAGTGCGTAAGCCGGAGACAATCAACTATCGCACGTATAGACCGGAGAAAGATGGTTTATTCTGTGAGCGGATATTTGGGCCGGAGCGAGACTGGGAATGTGCCTGCGGCAAATACAAAGGCACGAAATTTAAGGGAATAATCTGCGACCGCTGCGGTGTCAAAGTCACGCATAGTCGTGTTCGCCGAAAGCGGATGGGACATATAAATCTTGCTGCGCCGGTCGTGCATATATGGTTTTTTAAATCTATTCCGAATCGACTCGGTTCAATTCTGGGTATGAGATCATCGGACCTCGAAAAGATAGTCTATTTCCAGGATTATGTTGTTACAGATGCCGGGCAGAGTCCGCTGAAAGCCGGACAGTTGCTCAGCGAAGATGAATACCGTGAGGCAATGAACAAGTATGGAGCTTCTTTTAAGGCTCTAATGGGGGCCGAGGCTATCAGAGTGCTTCTGGAAAAACTTGATCTGGATATCGTTGGCGCACAGCTAAGACAGGCCATTGTCAAAACCAGCAGCAAGCAGAAGGTAAAGGACCTTACAAAAAGGCTAAAAACAATTAATGAAATGAAAAATAGTGGCAATAAGCCTGAATGGATGGTGCTCGAGGCTGTACCCGTTATCCCGCCGGATTTGAGGCCTCTGGTGCTGCTGGAGAGGGATAACTTCGCAACCAGCGATTTGAATGACCTTTACAGGAGAATTATTAACCGAAACAACAGATTAAAGAAGCTGATGGACCTGAACGCTCCGGATGTTATTATCAGAAACGAGAAACGAATGCTTCAACAGGCGGTTGATTCTCTGCTGGATAACTCTCGATGTCGAAGGCCCGTGCTTGGAAGTAATAATCGGCCGCTCAAGTCTCTAACTGATATGATTAAGGGCAAGCAGGGTCGATTCAGAGAGAACCTTCTTGGCAAGCGCGTTGATTACTCCGCTCGTTCGGTCATTGTTGTGGGTCCGGACCTAAAACTGTATCAATGCGGATTGCCAAAGAAAATAGCGCTGGAACTGTATCAACCATTCATTATTCGCAAGCTTAAGCAGCATGGACTTGCTGATACGATTAAAAGTGCAAAGAGAATGATAGAGCGCCTTGATGATGCGATATGGGACATTCTTGAGGAGGTAATACATCAGCATCCGGTTCTTCTAAATCGTGCGCCGACGCTTCATCGTATGGGTATTCAGGCTTTCGAGCCAACCCTTGTGGAAGGCAACGCGATAATGCTTCATCCGTTGGCCTGTAAGGGCTTTAACGCCGACTTTGATGGCGACCAGATGGCAGTGCATCTGCCTTTGAGTATCGAAGCGCAGGCTGAAACTCATATCTTAATGATGACTACCTCGAATATTTTCTCGCCTGCCAACGGCTCTCCAATGGTCGGGCCTTCCCAGGACATGGTGATGGGCAATTATTATTTGACAATTTCAATCGAGGATTTGCGAAAACCGACCGATACTGCCCGGACAGACAGTAGAAAAAAACTACCATTATTCAGGGATATCTTCGAAGCTATAATGGCCTATGATACGGGCAAGATAGGTTTACATGAGAGTATTAGAGCGCGTATTAATCGCTCATCTGTAGTCGGTTCAAAAGATAAAAAACCGGCTGCAAAAAATGAAGCGGGCAAAACCCTGTTGGCTGAAACGACTGTTGGCAGATGTATTTTTAACGACATCCTGCCGGCTTGTATGCCGTTTTATAATGTCTCGATGTCCCAGAAGAAGCTCAGCCAGGTAATCAGCGACTGTTTCGAGTTTGCCGGCAGTGCCGAAACTGTAGATTTGCTTGACAGGATAAAAGATTTGGGCTTCAGATATGCCACGCTTGCGGGCTTGAGCTTTGGTATAACCGATTTGAAAGTACCGAATAAGAAAGCTGAGATTATTGGCGAAACCGAAAAGAGAGTTAGTCGAATCCAGAAGAATTATTCCGACGGCGTTCTAACCGATCGCGAAAGGTATAATCAGGTTATTGATGCCTGGACGAATGCTCGTGTGGCAGTTACCAATGAAATGATCCGCGGCCTAAAAGAAGATACTAAAGAGGATGGTTCGCCGTATCTGAATCCGATTTTTCTTATGAGTGACTCCGGTGCAAGGGGCAGTATCGACCAGATTCAACAGCTTGCAGGTATGCGAGCACTTATGGCCAAGCCCAGCGGTGAAATTATCGAAACACCCATTAAATCTAACTTCCGTGAGGGATTAACGGTTCTCGAATACTTTAGCTCCACACATGGAGCACGTAAAGGTCTGGCTGATACCGCTTTAAAGACCGCTAATTCCGGATATCTGACTCGTAAGCTCATTGATGTAGCGCAAAATGTGATTAT
>MHYD01000020.1:22026-23875 GCA_001824645.1 Planctomycetes bacterium RBG_13_46_10 | reverse complement strand
CTGTCAAACCCTGCAGGGAATTACAAAAAGCACCATAAGCAGAGGAGAATCCGACGAGAATCGAAGCGTACCGCTTTCACAGCTTATTATCGGCAGAACCGCCAGGGACAATATTCGCAACCCGATTACCGATGAGATGATAGTACATGAGAACGAGACAATAACGCCGGTGGCTGCGGCAAAGATTGAGGCTTTGGGTCTTGATGCCATCCGGGTTAGAAGTCCTCTTACATGTGACAGCCCCTTTGGTGTCTGCGCGAAGTGTTACGGCTGGGATATGAGCACAGGTCACTTGGTTGAGGAAGGTGCCGCAGTCGGTATTGTTGCCGCCCAGTCTATTGGCGAGCCTGGTACTCAGTTGACGCTGCGTACATTCCATACAGGTGGCGTTGCTTCAAGAGCTATTCTGGAGCGGGAGCAAAGGGCAACTTACGGCGGTAAGATTCAATATCGTGACATAAATGCAGTTCCATTTAAGCGGGAGGATGGCACAATACAAGTAGTTGCGCTCAAACGTAACGGCGAAATGGGTCTTCTTGATGCAAAAGGCAGAGAGTTGGACAAGTTCAAAGTTCCGTATGGAGGTACTATTTTAATTGAGGACGGCCAGAAAGTTAAGCCCGGGACGACACTTTTCACGTGGGACCCGCACCGAACACCAATTTTAGCAGAGGTTCCAGGCCTTATTAGATTCACCGATATTGTAGAAGGTGAAACTGTCCAGCCTGAAGAACGAGGAATGAAACAAGGGCCTCAGAGTTCATCAAAACAAGATGGACGGGAAGGAGCACCTCGAGTACGAGGAGCAGCGCTTGTGGTAATAGAGCATAAAGGGGATAAGCATCCACAAATTATTATTGAAGATGACAGCGGTAAAATACTCGATGTGCACTATCTGCCTGCGGGAGCCAGAATCGAGGTTGCAGAGGGACAGCATGTCCAGGCAGGACAATTGCTCGCTCATCAGCCCAGAGCGACCGGCGGGACACAGGATATTACCGGAGGCCTGCCTCGCGTTACTGAAGTTTTTGAGGCACGCAAACCTAAGGACCCAGCCGCTATGGCTGAGATAAGCGGACGAGTTGAGCTGCGAAGCGATAAGAGAAAAGGCAAGATGACAATCATAATCCGCAGCGAATCCGGTATGGAGAAAGAACACCACGTGCCGCGGGACAGACACCTGAATGTCCATGCCGGTGATACTGTCGAGGCTGGTGATGCTTTAACGGATGGTCCGCTTGTTCCGCATGATATCCTGCGCATTAAAGGCGAGGAAGCGTTGCAGAGGTATTTGATTGCAGAAGTTCAGAATGTTTACCGCAGTCAAACTGTCAATATCAACGATAAGCATATGGAAATCATCATTTCTCAAATGATGCGAAAGATCGAAATTGAGTCTGTCGGCGACAGCTCATTTTTGCCGGGCGAGGTTGTTGATAAGTTTGTATTTCGAAAAGAAAACCAGAACCTGTCTAGTAGTGTCAAGGTTGTAGGTCCTGGTGATATTCCGGAATTACAGGAGGGGCAGCTTCTCGACAAGAAAGAGCTGACACGTATAATGGATAGATTCGGAGACATTAAGCCGACGCCGCCGAAGACCAGAAAGCCGAAACCGGCAACTGCAAAAACTTTACTTTTAGGAATAACAAAAGCTTCACTCTGGTCGGATAGCTTTATTGCAGCCGCCAGTTTTCAGGAAACAACCAAGGTCTTGACAGAAGCTTCTTTAGCCGGTAGGATGGATGAATTACATGGATTAAAGGAAAATGTCATCCTTGGTCATTTGATACCGGCTGGTACCGCTTTTAAGCCGTACCTTGAAATGAAAGTGAAGCACCTTGCAAAGGCG